>CAZTQP010000011.1:0-1366 GCA_964615825.1 uncultured Gammaproteobacteria bacterium | reverse complement strand
TGTCTTGGAGGGCGAATAATACGGGGTCATCGTGCATTTTTCCTCGCCAGGTTAATAGCCAGCTACGCATGAGCCAGTACAACAGAGCAATGACGACTCCCCAAAGGAGCAGTGGATGTGCGTAGAGCGAAATAACTTCTGCACTATTAATATAGAGCGCTAGCACCAGCAGGGATAAAAACCCTGCATTTACTCCAAACAATGCGAGCATAGAGATATCGTCTGCGACATATCCACGCCCTGTATCCTGAGGCTGACTCGAGGGC
Organism: uncultured Gammaproteobacteria bacterium; assembly: GCA_964615825.1. Classification (GTDB taxonomy): domain Bacteria; phylum Patescibacteriota; class Patescibacteriia; order 2-12-FULL-60-25; family 2-12-FULL-60-25; genus JAGOUY01. The sequence continues at coordinate 1,100 of CAZTQP010000011.1, read as the reverse complement.
GGGAGGTTACGCCACAATATCAATTCTCCCACGCGCTTTAAGCAACCCAGGCTTACAAAGAAAAAGGCAGCAAAGGCTAATAACCAGGGGGTCAGTATAACTCCTGTGGCAACCGCCCCCGCTACCAGGCGATAGACATAGAAAAAAGCTAGGGCCAGGACATCAATAACCGGGATCCGCTTAAGCGTAGAAGAGTAGAGAACGGTGGCGACCGCATACCCAACCAACATAGCGGCAAATACTCCTGAAACGCCGATCCATCCCCCCATTAGCGCAAGGGAGCAGCAGACAATCGCCAGCAACATTCCCTGTGGGATCGGTAAGTCTCCGGAAGCCAGAGGACGTCGACGCTTACTTGGATGACGCCGATCCGCCGCAAGGTCGAAGAGATCATTCACGAGATAGATACTGGAGGCCATCAACCCAAAACTTACACATCCAATCACGGCTTGTTGCCAGGCATACCCGTTATAAAACCGGTGCGCCAGAATAAGTGGCACAACTAATAAGATATTTTTTGCCCACTGATGCAGACGTAGAGCGCGCACGAGTATACTTCCCTTCTTTTTTCTTTCGTCGACCATGACAGATACGTCAAATTCCTTCCCCAGCAATTGAGCAAGTCTTTGTCCGCTGCGTAAGCCATGCACGACCACAAGACACTCGTTCGCTCTACGCCACACAGGGATATCGACTTGATGATCTCCTATATATGCAAACGGTCCATTTGCATGCTGCACGATCGCCTCCGCCTTTGATACACCTGACAAATTCACCTCTTCGTGCGTAGCTAAAACCGCATCAAAACATCCCAGGTGCTCACTTATACGGTTTGCGATTTTTTTGTGAGCGGCGGTTGCGAGAATAATTTTCGCCCCTTCTTGACGACGTGATTCGATCAGGGCAAGAACTTCGGCACGATAGGGAAGCGTCTCTGGATCTAGCACGACCATCTGGGCCAACGCTTCCTTAAAACCCGCTTTTCCAGACCAAAGCCAGCCCGGCAAACGCCAGAGAGAGGTTGGGTGTTTTTTTATCAATATTACTAAAGACTCCCACAAAGTGTCCGTGGCTACGAGGGTACCATCAAGATCAACATA
>CAZTQP010000010.1:11206-26025 GCA_964615825.1 uncultured Gammaproteobacteria bacterium | reverse complement strand
GTCGTAGTCGTCGCCCGCTGTCTCGCGCTTTTTCATCTTTCACGTCGCCACAGCTTTATCGCGATGGTAATTGGCGTCGTCCTCTTCACGGTCTTCGTGGGAGCCTCTGCCGCCGTCGTACGTGCGGCCATCATGGGCATCCTCGTGCAATTCGCCCCGCTCACCGGTCGTCTCATTCGCCCCAGCCGCCTTCTTCTCATTTCCGCTCTCGGCTTCACGCTCTGGCATCCTTGGGCGCTCTTATTTGATGCCTCCTTCGCGCTCTCATTCCTCGCTATGACCGGCCTCCTCACCTATGGTCGAGTGATTGATACGGCGCTAGCATCGCGTATTTCTTCAGACACACTCCGTGAAATAGTAACCTCGACCCTCGCTGCCACAATATTAACGACGCCTTACGGTGCTTGGGCCTTTGGCTCGTTCACAGTATGGGGATTACCGACTGGCCTCATTGTCCTCCCACTCATTCCTTGGACCATGGCTCTCGGCGCACTTGCACTCGTCATACCGGCCGTTTCTTCTTGGGGGCAGTTTGTCGTTCTGCCCGCGTCTGGATGTCTGTCGGCGATCTTAGCCATTGCCCGTTGGCCCGAAAAAATAAAACTAGGGTATTTAGATAAGACATATCTCCCGCTCGCGTGGCTTATTGTCGCATATCTCACCATCTGGATGCTGCATAAAATTATCCACAGCCTACAAAGATCCGAGCCGCCTGTTATCACGCCTGCACAAATAAAATAATGAAACTTCCCAACAAACAGGAAGAGAAAGATCGCAAGGAAAAAACCTGTCAGCGCTCTCTAACGCTTTTTTTGTCACTCTTCCCATTCGGCCATAGTCTACAGGTGAGGTTCGCATCGGCACGGAGTTCTACAGGAAAGAATACGTTTTACGGCCTGTAAGAATCCCACGTTCTGGCTTCGGCTCGAACGTTCCAGCGCGCACCTCTTCTCGTCACGGATGAATGCCCTCATTCACCTAGGACAATTGCTATCTCTGTGTTACCGCCCGCAGGGGAATAGCTTCGCAGCCTTCGTCAAAGCGAGAGCTTTGCCTCTCTTACGTCATGCATAGCGTAAGAGAGGAGGAAGCCCTCGCGTGATAGGCACGCGAACATCCCTCAGAACCATAGGTCGGGTCATGCGTACGATCATCCAGTTCATTCGCCTCGTTTCACCCACGCGTTCTCTCCTCCTGTTCGTCCTCTTCTGCATCTTCTGCCTGTCCTCCTGCGCCGCCGGTGACGACCTGGAAGCCATCTCGGATGCCGGCTCCCGTCCCGACCGACCGCTCCACGGCAAGGCCGACGCCGACACCACCATCCCCATGTTCGACCAGCTGCCGCGCCCGGATGCCGCCACCAACCAGATGGATGTCGCCCCGAGCAACGATGTCTCGGCCAACATGCCTCGGCGTGATGCCAGTATGACGTCCGCCACGGACGCCGAGCTGTCCCAAATCCCGCGTGATGCAGCCACTGACTCAGAACTGTCCTTCCCGCCGCCGCGTGACGTGAGCACCCTTCCGGACGCGCCTCCTGTCGAAGATGTGGTCATCACTCCACCTCCGGATGTGATGTCGTCCCTGCCCGATGTCCCCGCAATGGAGACTCCCGACGTCATGTCGATGCCGATCGAGTGCCACACGCTCACGATTCGCCTCAATGCGGCCACCATGCCGCGCTGCACCTCGGGTTGGTCGTCCATCCTCTACGATTTCGATGGTCACCCGCACGAAAGTGTGCCCGGCGGTCCCCTGAGCTACTCCATCTGCGGACGTCTGCAGGGTCAGCTCGTGCTCTCCGCTCACTGCGCCGGCATGTACCTGCTCGACTGGCCGGGGAGTAGGGGAGCGCCTGCCAATCGTGGCGGAGTCGCCTCTATCACCCTCGATGGCAACGAGCTCGCCGACGCAGAAGCGCTCCTCTGCCTCGATCGTTGGAGCCGCACACCCGGTGTGCGCCCGATCATCCCGCTCGAACCCTACTTTTACGGACGTTGCCCGTAATCAAGATGGTCTTTCCCAATAAATAATAGTTTATTTCTCTTCACGCCTCGTTTCTACGAGGCTTGATCCCTTGACAGTGCCTTCACACGCGAGCGGTCTGGTGATATGGTACATATAGAACGGAAATAGAACACTCATTCATCCCGAACCTTACTTCTTATGCCAAAAAAATCTGAACAAGACGGCCGCTCCTTAGCCGTCAAAACCGCTATCGACCAAATTAAAGAAAAATTTGGCGACGGTTCCATCATGCGTCTCGGCGAAGCGCGCAAAATGCAAATCGATGCCATCCCCACCGGTTGTTTCTCTCTGGATATGGCTCTCGGTGTGCTCGGCTTTCCTCGCGGCCGTATTATCGAAGTCTACGGTCCAGAAGCTTCTGGAAAAACCACACTCGCTCAACACGTCATTGCCGAAGCGCAAAAGACGGGCGGTGTAGCCGCCTTCGTAGATGCCGAACACGCCCTCGATCCAGATTACGCGCGCAAAATCGGGGTAAACATTGATGAATTGCTCATCTCTCAGCCAGACACCGGCGAACAAGCCCTCGATATCGTCGAAACCCTTGTCCGCTCGAACGCAGTCGATGTCATTGTCGTCGATTCCGTCGCCGCTCTCACACCAAAAGCAGAAATCGAAGGTGACATGGGCGACCAGCACATGGGTCTCCAAGCGCGTCTCATGTCTCAAGCCCTGCGTAAGCTCACCGCTATCATCTCCCGTTCTAAAACCACGGTTGTCTTCATTAACCAGATCCGCCAAAAGATCGGCATCGTCTTTGGCAACCCAGAAACCACGCCTGGCGGCAACGCGCTTAAATTCTACTGCTCCGTCCGCGTCGAAGTCCGTCGTTCCGCGCAAATAAAGATGGGAGAAAAGATCATCGGTAATCGGGTCAAAGTAAAAATCGTCAAAAACAAAGTGGCAGCGCCCTTTCGTACCTGTGAATTCGACATCATGTATAACGAAGGGATCTCTGTATCGGGTGACTTATTGGATGCTGGTGTCGAACTTGGCGTCATCGCAAAAAGCGGAAACACCTATAGCTTTGATTCAGAAAAGTTAGGCGTCGGACGTGAAGCCGCGAAAGCGACTCTCCGCGAACGACCAGACCTCCTAAAACAAATCCGAGAAAAGTGTATTGCCACCTACCAAACTCGCGAAGCTTCCGAAGGCGGTCTTCCCCCCACTCCACCTCCGGCCGACGAAGAAGTCCCTCCAGAAGAATAATTCAGACCAAAAGAACGGGAAAAAGTCCTCTCTCACCCCTATCAGGGGAAACGATGAGGACTTTTTCTTTACGAAGCTCAATATCTTCTCGCCATCTTAGACGTAACACGCTAAACTACCCCTATCATGGCTCGACGACGAAAACAACCGGTCATTGACCTTAGCTTAGATCCTGAAACTCGCCGAGGGCTGGCAGTGGTAGGTCTCTTCGCCTTCGCGATCATTCTCTTGCTCGGGTATTTCGATTTAGCCGGTTCATTAGGACAAGCTTTGGATGAGGGGATTTCTCATGTTTTTGGCTGGGATAAGATCGTCTTACCCTTTATTTTCATGGCCTGGGGCTATTCCGTTCTCGCCCCTGACCGCTTTTCTCTTCGTCTGACAAACGCGATCGGCATTTTTCTTTTTTTTCTTACCCTCAACCCCCTTGTTCATACCGTAAGTTTTGAATCAACCGCCCCTGTCGCTGATCAAGCGCTTGCTGTGGCTGGAGGAAAGTTAGGGGAGATGATCGCGAATCCCTTAATCCAGCTCGTCGGCTCGGCGGGAGCTATCACCCTCACCACCGCCGGTCTGATCGTGGCGTTCATTTTAATGTTTAATGCCACGTTATCAGAAGTCCTCTTCCTATTTCGTTGGGCAGTAAAAGGACTCGGTATGCTCTATGCTGGACTCCAAGCTGCCCTACAAAAATGGAGTGATGCTCGCGCCCGTCGCTCCCTAGTCCTTGCGGAGCAATCAACTTCCCTCGCAAATATCGAAACTCATACCGCTGTTTCCGAATCCACTCCAGAAGAATCTGAAGAAGAGGAGGGAGGGGAATCTGAAGAGGGGGAAGAAGACGAATCGGAAGAATCTGAAGAGGGGGAAGAAGAGGTGACTGCTATTCCCGCTAAGCCTAAAAAACACTATCCACGCGTAGAAATCCCGTTGGAGTTGTTAGAGCGTCGTGACCAACGTCCAACCTCCGGGGACATCGTCCATAATCGCGAAGTCATTCGTCGTACCCTTGAAACCTTCGGCATTCCTGTCGAGATGGGCGAAGTTTCCGTCGGTCCAACCGTCACTCAGTTCACCTTTAAACCTTCTGAAGGGGTGAAATTGGCGCGTATCATCGGCTTGCATAACGACCTCGCCCTTTCCTTAGCCGCCCACCCCATCCGCATCGAAGCACCTATCCCTGGCAAGTCTCTTGTCGGCGTTGAAGTCCCCAACCAGTCCGTGGCCACGGTCGGGATCCGCGAAATCATTGATTCCAAAGAATTCCGTGAACGTAAAAGTCCCATTACCTTCGTTCTCGGCAAAGATGTTTCGGGTAAGCCTTGGGTAGCAGACCTCGCGCGCATGCCTCACTTGTTAGTGGCTGGTGCCACAGGTTCTGGAAAATCCGTGTGTTTGAACGCCATTATCATGTCGATCTTGTACACGACTGGTCCTGACGACGTGAAATTTATCATGGTCGATCCAAAACGCGTCGAACTTCAAATCTATAACGGCATCCCACATCTCATTACGCCCGTCATCACGCGCGTTCCAGAAACGGTGAACGCCCTCAAATGGGCGTTGCGTGAAATGGACCGTCGCTACGACATGCTCGCCAAATTCGGCGCGCGTAATCTCATCGATTACAACACGCGTGTCCAAGACAAGTTATCGTATCTTGTCGTCATCATCGACGAATTAGCGGATCTCATGGTCACATCCGCCTCCGATATCGAAGGTCCCATTGTCCGCCTCGCGCAAATGTCACGCGCCGTCGGTATCCATCTCATTCTTGCGACCCAGCGTCCATCCGTAAACGTTATCACAGGTCTCATCAAAGCCAATATTCCTGGCCGTATCGCCTTCGCTGTCGCCTCCGCCATCGATTCCCGCACCATTTTAGACCAACAAGGAGCCGAAAAACTTCTAGGGCGTGGCGATATGCTCTTCTCAACCGCCGAACTCGCTACCCCAAAGCGTGTCCAAGGCGCCTTCCTGTCAGATTTAGAAATTGGTCGCGTCGTCGAATTTATCAAATCAAAATACGATCCCGCCGATTACGATCTCTCGGTCACCGAGCGTTCAAATACTGGGGGAACCGTCTTCAATGGAGGAGGGGATGATGAGGGTGATAGCGACGAGCTCATTCCAGCCGCCAAAGACGAGATCCTGCGCGCTGGTAAAGCCTCCGCATCCCTTTTGCAGCGTCGTCTCAAGGTAGGCTACGCGCGCGCCGCGCGTCTTCTCGACTTACTCGAACAAGAAGGTTTTATCGGCCCTTCTGACGGAGCTAAACCGCGCGAGATTCTTAAGGCCGATCTAGGTTCCGATGAACCGCCTCCACCCTCTGATGACGACAGCCCTCCTCCACCCGAAGAAGAATAGCTCATGAGGTCAATCTCATACGTCTCATGCCCTTCATCCAAAAATCCATCAATGCTTCCGGACGTATCGGACAAGATCTTATCGAGTGGCGTGAACGCGCAGGCCTCACGCGGCTTCAGGCTGCCACTCATACCAAAATAAACGAATCCCTCATCCGCTTGTGGGAAGAAGAGCGTTGGGCAGATATTGATGATGTCGTATATGGCGAGCGGATGTTGCGCGCATATGTCACCTTTTTAGGAGGAAGTGTGCCATACACCGTTCAGAAATACCACGAAGGCATAGATGCGCGTCGCTTTACCCGCCGTACGGAAGATCTCCTGCCGCGCACTCGAAAAATCCATCTCACGGATTTTCTTGTTGGTTACAAGCTCGTGGCTGCGGCCGGCTTCATCCTCTTCGCGATCGGTCTGGGTGGCTACGTCTTTCTCCAAGGTCACCGCATTTCTAAACCACCCACTCTCTCCATTTTTGAACCAAAAGACGGCACCCGTCTCGACGCGCCAAGTGTGATCGTGCGCGGAAACACCGAGCCAGACGCAAGTGTAAACGTGAATGGCCGCCAAGCCTACGTAGAGCCGGATGGCGCCTTCCAATTCTCGCTAGATATTCCCCGCGGCACTACCCTCGTCGTCGTCCATGCCCGTAAACGCTACGGCCGCGAAACCACCGACGTACGTCGCGTTGTCTATGATAGTCCCTTGCCAGTTTGGAATGAACGAACGCAGGCAACAAGCACGAGTGTTCTGGGTTCTCCTTCGTCTACAAATATCGTCATCCCACCTCTACGCGCAGCCACAACCACGCGTCCATTACCTCCTAATATCCGAGCGACCTCCACTCGACCTATTCCTAAAAAACCTCCCGCACCTTCTTCAACCTCAAAGGAGGTTTTGCTGTAAAAAAACAAAGCGCCGACGATCAGGTCAGCGTAAGAGGATAAAAGAGCTGGAAAAAGATTGTGAGATAACGTTATCTAGGTCCTTGTGGTAGCAGAGGAATGTGAACGACCTGTACGCGCATCTCATCTTGCTCGTTACAAAAAATAAACACATATCCGAGCTGTACCAGACGAAACAGAACGGCGGAGCGCAAGGATACATCAGAGATAGGTCTGTTCATCCCCTGGGCGCAAGAAGTAATACATTCCAGAACGACAGAGACAGGGATATAGTGACCTTCCGCATATTTTTCAAACAGTTCTATCCGTGCCAGCGTACGAACAACTTGATAATAGAGGTTGTGCCACGCGAACTCTTCCTTAGCCAATTCCTTAGGCGTCAGCGTGGTTCGAGGCGTAGGAGTAGGCACAGTAAACGCTTGCTTTTTAATTTGGATGGTACGAACTGCCTCGGTAAGATGGGGGGCTTTTTCGAAATGAATATCGACGCTCACAAACCGTTCCGTAGATCGAGAAATCCATTCACGCAGCTCCATCGTTCTAAGGGCTTGTTCTGCCAGGCGTCGCGCCGTAGTGGGTCGAGCTCGACGAGGATTCCACGCCATCAGAATGGTAACAGGCAATTTAACGGTGGGACATGTGAAGTCGATAATAGATCCGACTAGCTGCAGCCACATCCCCTCGATCTCTTCATCGGATGGGGGCGGGGCTTTTCGAGAAGCTCCCATCGTTTACCTCCGCCCTCGATCCTAAAGAAAGCACATAGATTAGTCAAAAAACGCTCCTAAAACAAAAAACCTCCCTCAACGCCCGCAAAACATCGACAGTGAATAAGAGTCTCCAAACGTTGGGAGGAGAGAGTTTGCGGAGTACCACAAACGCACCAACGTTAGGAAATAGTCACTGTGAGTTTTGCGGAAGTTGAGGGACGTATTTACTATAATAACCAATTAACCAAGTTCGTCAACCTTTTTATTTCGATACGAAAAAAGAAGGATAAGCCCAGCCCCAATCGCCACATCCGCCACATTGAAGGCTGATCTTCCAAACGCCAATATCCAATCCCGTACAAACCCAAGCATGATCCGGTCATACCCATTCCCTAGAGCTCCCCCGATCAATAATCCCAAACCCACGGCCATCGGCCACCAAGCAAGTTTGCGGCCAAACAAACCGATGACCGTCACTAATACGGCTCCAGATATGCTCACAATCAGCCACGTCGGTGCCGGTAGATTAAACATGAGCCCGTAGTTGCGGTGATGGATCGTTTGTAAGAAGGGGGTAAGCCCCGTCCACATGGTCTCACGTGCAAACCAGAATTCTTTACTCCATAAATCCAAAATCACGACCCCGAGGGCCGTGATGGCGCAAAGACCATAGTTTTGGATCAAGCGACGCATACGCATATCTATCCTCCCTACACACGTACTAGGAATTACAGCTCCTGCGTTAAACTCTTTTTACAATCAATACAGCTCGAAGAGGTAGGACGTGCTTCTAAGCGCTTAAGGTCAATATCTTTTTTACAGTAACGACAGATCCCATACGTGCCTTTCGCTACCGCTTCCAGTGCCTTAACCGTGTCTTTAAGCTCGCTGCGTAAACGGTCAGCTAACGAGACCTCATCAGAATATTCCGTGATTTCTGCAGCGTTATCATCTTCGGAATTTCCTCCCGTTTCAGGATAGGCAACTTCATCCGTTTTTGACGCACCAAACGTTTCCAGCTCTTTTTCTAAGCGGACTTTTTCTTGCTCAAGCAAGCCTTTCATCTCATTTAAGACAGTAGGAGACAACATATATTTCCTAGAGGATAGCGGAAAAATGACAAAAAAGCAAATGCCGACACGTGTGCCCTTGGTCTTCGTAAGAATATAAAATAAGCCTAAAAAGAAGATAAAGAAATTAGGAGCTGGTTCGTGTAAATATGCGCTCCACACCTACATATTCCACATGTTCAAGCCGCTTAGGTTTTTTCACTTCCACAAAAACTTCCTCCACTCGTTGATCAGCAAAACAAATATCGGCAATCTCAGCGGCCAATGTTTCCAAAAGGCGGCGTGAACGGGAAGGTTCGCCTAACATCTGGATCTGGTCCGCGAGCGTATGGTAATTCAGGCTCACTTCCATTTCGTCATGTTCCATCTTCAAATCACCAAGGACACATCGGACGGTTGCCAAGATTGTTTGCGACCGCTGTCGTTCTTCATCAGGAACGCCGATTCGACAAGATAGGTGCATCTTTTCAAGAAAGATCGTCGAACGTGCGCTTACAAAAGGGGAAGGAGTCACCATAGAACCTCAACCTTCCAAGCGGGGAGGATCTGTCAATTTTTTCTTTCGTCTTCCTTAAATATAAACTCAAGGTGTACACCCAAGGAAAACGAGGGAAAAAGAATAGAGCCGCTCGCAGGCTCTCTCAAGTAAATGAGGGCGCGCGAACGGCTCCGCAGGGTCATGTTGGATTTGATCCGATCTCGTTCTGCGCAGAAGGGCGCAAACGATAGGGATACATCCTAAGACCACGTTAGGGCTGCTCCGTCCACTGTCCCGCCGCGGACGCCGAGGTGCATAGTACGTCAGAGACGTCTATTACGGTTACGGCCCGCTTGCTGTTAGTTTGTTGTTTTGATTTTCCGCACCCACAGAGGTGATGTGATGAGAAAAATTCATCAAATCGCTTCTGTGGATGCTAGATACAACGGGAAAGTTAACGGATTGATCGGTTTCCGTCGAAGACAGAAACCAGTCTTTCTTGGCAGTAAAAAGAGCGCTGTAGATAATCACTCGTGGTTCACGAGTTCCAACGAATAGATCCTTCCATCAAGCACGGCTGTGTTTGATCGACGAATATATTGGTTCTGAGAGTGAGGTTGGACATACCTTCCTCTTAACAAGGTGCGCAAAAGAACAACGAACTCAACTCCTGACACTCATCTAATACCTTCTTACTCTGCTCACGCACACACTTCTAGCAAAGAACGAACCCAACATGGAAAGAACGAAATCATCGCCTACGATGATGTGTGAGGTCTGCTGCTCAGAACCTTACATACACATAATACAATATTTTTCTCTTCTTATCAAACCTCGCTGTGGATAGCTCAATATTTTATTACAGATAAGCCCTAGAAAAATCTTACCCACACCCTGTGGACAAGAAATATTTTTTTATTACTTACGACTCTTTGCACAAAATCATCCTACCATCCTCATCTTCTCCTAGCTGCCAACCAGTAATCGATGTGAGATCAAACGCAAGGCCAATCCCTTGCACAAGTTTTTGTAGCGCACGTGCAGACACTCTTCCTACCACTGGTCGATCACCACAGGCTGGGGTAATCGCAAGGAAGGATTCGGTACTGCTCCCATAGCGAATATCCCGATCTTGGATAAATAAGGATTCACCCGTCCGCAGCCGCACGGGCGCGGTCATCTCTCCGTCTCCACTGGTAAGCTCAGTCGCCAATGTTCCATCCGCAAGTTTGATAACGCGCTTCGTCGTCACCCCAAAGCCTGCCAAGACCGCTTTAACTCGTTCCTTGGACACGGTCTCACGATGTACGAGTTGAATAGATTCTGCCGTTCCCTCATTTCCAAAGACAAAATGCGCTTCCTGCACCTCCGGCAGGATCGCAAACTGAGGAATGGGGAGTTCATGCAGTAGCTCATCGCGGGTAACTCCCACCAACGCGGATAAATTCACACTGATATCCGCCATTCTCGGCGTAAACCCTATTACCGGACGTTCAAACGGTAAAGAGGTGTGTACTACGTCCTTCTCATAGGTAAAGGTTGCGATGGTCGATGACGTGCTCACGTCTCCTAACGCAAACGAACCGCTCGCTTGTTGCAGTGGGTGACGCAGCCAAGTCTTCATGCCGTCTAGGTAACGGATCGTGCCTACCTCTACTAATGGCGCTTGATCGTATAGGATTCGGCCCAAACCCGCCTGAGTGCGAGGAAGCGCTGCTGATCCTCCTACCCACCTCGGCACCAAGGCAAACCACGTCCACCCATTCGGACCCAATCCGCCCCCTAAAACAACCGGCCAGCGGGATCCACTCTTGAGGGCAACACGCCACGGCTCAGGTAACTGTTCCTGAATACGTGCCGGCACCTCCTCCTGTGCCGCCGACGGACGCGTAACAATGGTAAACGTTTGCGCGCTCATCGCTAACGGCCGCGACAAGCTCCACCAAAGAGAACTGGCAAGGATTAATACTATAGCTGCAATCAAAGCCCAGACAAGCGCACGTCGATACCCAAAACCCGGCGCGGTTCCATACGCGAGGATCGTCGAATCTTTCGGAGTCTCAACAGTAATAAAAGGCTGTTCCACAACGCGTCTACTGTAACGGATTTTTCCTGCGTCAACTAGTGCCTAATGGGTCTCAATAAACGATAGGTAAGCTATCTTCCATGCCTCGCCACGTCAAATGCAGCCTGCATCGAGTCTTATTTGATGTACTTCAAAGGATTTTGGCGCTTACCATTCAAGTATACTTCGTAGTGCAAGTGCGTTCCCGTAGAGCGTCCCGTCGTTCCGACCATGGCAATCACTTGGCCTTTCTTCACGCGGTCACCCGGCTTCACGAACATCTTAGAAGCATGGGCGTAGCGTGTCTTCATCCCATTTTGGTGGTCAATAAAGATCATAAGTCCATAGCCACCGCTATTCCAGCCAGCTGTCTCTACGACCCCATCTGCCGAGGCATAAATAGCATCAACATAATCTCCATCAAGATCAACTCCCGTGTGGTTCCAACCGTAATATTGTGTAATCGAGTGTTGGGTCGTCGGCCATAAAAGTTTTGTCACAGGAGCGGCGTTCACATTCACATCCGCCGGCTTAGCACGCGTATCCCCTCGAACATCGATCAACTCCTGATATTGATCGAGAGATTTATTGCGAATACTTGTAGCGGGCACCCCGGGACGCACGGCAGCAGTTGTAGACGGTCTCGTAACGACTACAACCGGAGAAACGCCATCGGGAATGACAATCTCTTCGCCCGGCGTAAGCGCACGATCCGTAAGGTTATTCGTGGCAATGATCTTATCCGCTTCCGCACGATACGTTTGCGCTAGTTTTGTCACGGTATCACCTTTTTTTACAACATGGAGTATGCCTGAGACGGGAGGAATCTTAAGCGTGTCTCCTGGTTTAATCGAAGCTTGTTTAGTGAGTCTGTTAGCGGAGATAATCGTTTCGATGTTCACGCCAAACCGTCGTGCAATCGTTCCTACCACATCTCCCTCACGCACCGTATAAAGTTCCGTTTGCGTGCGTGTCACAATCACGTCCGGTTCAGAGGGAGTCTCGTCCGGAGCAGAGGGGAGACCGGGCAGCTGGGCAATACTCCCAGGCACCGTTAAGTCAGCCGCCATACCCGGTTCATAATCAAAATCAATGTCGGGCACGGCCTCGATCGTATCCGCGCCTAAATAACTCACCCGGTGAGAAGGTGCGTCCAAGTACACCTCTTCCTGGATAACTTCGTCCTGCCCCTCACTAACCAGAGCGTACAAGATGCTCCCTTGCCCTGGATCTGCGGCCGCCGCATTCCGTCCTTGGAATTGAGAAAAGATGGTAAAAACAACGATCCCCAAGAGTACCGCATGCAAAACATATTTATTCGTAAACAACAAGAAGAAAAACCCCCGCGCGGATGTCATGACGCTCGCCACCCGCAACCGTCCAAATAAAACCGTTTTATATAAAGGTAAAACCACCCAACGCAATATCGCTGTAAACAGCGGCTGCGACACTGGTAACACAAGCGACCATATCTTTTGCAAAATTCCCCAAAGAAGCTGGAGGAAACGCAGTCCTGCCAGCAAACCCTTAGCGACAATTGTTTTAAGGGAGGTAGGAATAAAGATGATAAGGAAAAAATGACCAACATCCCATTACCGCCAGATCTCTCATGAGTTCATCTACCATAACGTCCCTCTACGCCCTCGTCAACCAGAAAATCAACAAAAGAGGCTAAGATAAAAGAAAAACATCCTCTATAAATGTTCCTGCTGGCGGTACTGAAGCGCCTCCGCCATATGCGCTGTCTCTATCTGTGCACTCCCTGCCAAATCCGCAATCGTTTGAGCCACTTTCATCGTCCGAAAATATGCACGCGCTGATAACTTAAACCGGTCCGTCGCATGACGCAGTAAGGTCTTCGCCTCTGGTAGGATCGTAAGGAGCGAGCGCACCTGATGACTTCCAATTTCGCTATTCGCCGTCAATCCAACCGTGCGATAGCGCTCCAATTGTCGTTGTCGCGCCGCTTCTACACGCGTGCGGATCGCACTACTTGATTCGGCGAGTTCAACATCCGAAAGCTCCTGCGTTTTTACCTTTGGCACCTCCAAAAACAAATCAATCCGATCCAAAAGCGGTCCACTCAAACGCTTCCGATATTTATTGACCTGGATCGGCGTACATTCGCAGCGTCGATCCGTATCCGTCATAAACCCACATGGACAAGGATTGAGTGCACCTACAAACATCATGCGTGCTGGAAAATGCAAACTTCCTTGCGCGCGACTCACTGTCACGGTTCCGTCCTCTAAAGGTTGTCGCAAGCTCTCAAGCACCGTTCGGGGAAACTCCAACATCTCATCTAAAAACAGGACGCCACGATGCGCGAGCGAAATCTCTCCCGGCCTCGGCATCGCCCCACCACCAATCAGCGACACCATACTCGCGCTATGATGCGGTGCCCGAAACGGTCGTTCGATCATAAGCCCACGCTTCGGCAAAATTCCCGCAATCGAATGAATGCGCGTCACATCCAATGCCTCTTCCAGCGTCATGTTCGGCAAGATCGAAGGAAAGCTCCTCGCGAGCAACGTCTTCCCCGATCCCGGTGGCCCTTGCATCACCAAGTTATGCGCTCCTGCTGCGGCAATCTCCAACGCCCGCCTCGCCTGCGCTTGTCCACGGATCGCCGCAAAGTCATAGGCATACATTGTATGACGATCTAGGCAGGGTGCTTGCCACGGCTCTTCTGGGAGCGGTTCACGTCCCAACAAATGTTCCATGATCTGTCGCAGCGTTGTGGCTCGTCGCACCTTCACCGGTTCTCCAATCAACGCCGCCTCCGACGCATTCTCCGCCGGGACAATCAGTTCCTCAATTCCTTCCCGCTTCGCGAGTGCGGCCACAGCAAGCACTCCATGAATCGGCCGCACCGATCCATCCAACCCCAACTCTCCCACTACCATCACCTTCGGTAAGCGCGCCGGTAAATCTCCCTGCGCCACCATAATCGCAAGCGCCATCGCCACATCAAACGGCGTCCCACTCTTCTTCACATCCGCCGGCGCCAAATTCACCGCCACACGCGTACGCGGAAACAGCACCTCACTTTGCTTAAGCGCGCTCCGCACCCGCTCCCGCGCCTCCTGCACCGCTGCATCCGGCAACCCCACCACAATAAACGCGGATAACCCGGAGGTAATATCCGCTTCCACCCGCACCGGATACGCATCCAGTCCCACAATCGAAGCCGTCAAAATCGAATCAGACATATCTCACCCCGTTCCATAGATAGGAGGTGTTGTCAAGATGAAAAAAGAAGAAAATCTATTCTCCAAAAAAGTTCTCACGGTGAGTAAAAACGTCAAAACCCCGCGCCAGGTCGTACACGTTTCAGTGTGTGCGCCCAGCGCGAGGCCAGTCAGTTCCGAGTAGTTGCTGCTCGGAATCAGCTCTTGGGGAAGTGCGCCGCCAAGGTGTCGAGGGCGCGCAGCGCAGCGCCAGGCTTCATCGCGCCCACGTACAAGACGTCGCCGCTGGCGCTGGCGTTGACCGCGGCGAGTTTGAGGCGCTTGACGTTTTGGCCCGAGCCCGCGAAAACGCCCTCTCCCTCCTGGGTAAATCCTCCCGTGATCTCCACTGCCAGGTCGGTGCCGGGGACGTACCGCATGTTGTGGTCCAGGAAGTAGATGAGCGGCCAGCGATCCCCTTTCTTCATCACCACCAGGAAGCCATGCGGGCGCCGGATGTCCGCCGGCACGCCCGTGTCGGTAGTAACGAAGCCGATATGATCCTTCCAGTCGCGCAGCTCGTCCCAGCTGGGCCAGCGCTGATCGAGCCGCTCGCCCAGTGACCGGATCTCAGCGTCTTTGGCGCTCAGGCTTTCTTGCACCTCGGCCCGAGCCGCGACCATGGCACCTTCTTGAGCGTTCCTCAGGCCATCGCTCACCCTGCGTTCGGCTCGACCCTGCGCAAGTCGGATCTCCTCGTTGTTACGGAAGATGTTGAGGAAGTAGAGCCACACCAGGGGCACGATGACGAGCCAGATGAA
>CAZTQP010000010.1:4651-11106 GCA_964615825.1 uncultured Gammaproteobacteria bacterium | reverse complement strand
GTCCTTGTCAGAGGTGGGATGGGCTAGAAGTGGAGCACGTTGTCTTTGAACTTGATCACGCGGCACTCTGTGGCGCTGATCGCCTTCTCGCGCGTGTACTCCGTCTTGATCTCGTGCTCTGTCTCGCGCGCGCCGTCGAGAACCGCCCACGCGAACGTATTGAGCTCGAAGGGGTCTCCGTACACCAGCAGCCGCCCCTTCATCCGTGACGGCGTCGGGGTGGGTTCGCGCCTGTCGAGGAACTCGGCGAAGCCCTCGACGCTCGCGAAGAGGTGGGTGTTGCTCTGGGGAATTCCGCTGAAGGTCAGGAACCGTCTAAGCGTATCGCTGCCCGGCTCGACCCCGAGCAGGGTCAACGCGTTCTCCGAGTGGGCGGCGAGAAACTCGAGGATCTTTGCGAGGCTGGGGTTCTGGGACATGGCGTCTCTCCATTCTGTTGGCCACATTGGCCGTTGATGTTTTTCAGTCCGAAACGGATGCCTAAAATCACCGCATTTCACGCATCCATTTCGGACAATCTATCAAAGGACGACGGAAAATAATACCAGAAAATAGGCAAAAAGTCAACTATATTCGTCATTCCCGCGAAGGCGGGAACCCAGCCCAGACGGGTCGATCGAGGCTGGGCCCCCGCCTTCGCGGGGGTGACAGAAAAAAGAGCTCTCACTACGTTTGCAGAAAACAAAAAACCCAGTCATTCGACTGGGCAAACGTCGCTAAGATGAGAAGATGAACGGGTAGACCCGAAGGTCATCCGGTCAAAGAGCACTTCCTTCCAGGGAGGCAGACGTATCCGCCGGCTCGAAGGTCGCACTCACTCCCGCACGGCCCGTATTCGGGGTGCAGAAGGGTTCTCCTCGTCTCAACGTCGTTTTGGGATCCTTTTCACTGTGTTGATGACGGGGCGGGAAGCACATCGCCGTAACGATGCTATTCCCATAGGCTTGTTTATGAGAGCTTCTAGTCGAAACCAGAGGCAGTCATATTCAAGGGTGGCTGTCGAAAGGTCCTCTGTGGAGGCTCTCAACAGGTCCGCCAGCAACACATTGGAAAGGATCGGTTACCGTTGCAGGTTGAAGAAGTACTATACGCCTTTTTCACGATTTTGTCAAGAGAGGGGAATCGTCGCCCTTGACGTTATAGAAGGATAGGGGTAGAATCCCGTTATTCAAGCGAAATTTGCATGTTTACGCCTACCATGCTAACCGCCTAAAAACCTCTCAGCAAAGCCATTTTTGTCGAGAGGTGTTTTGGTGTCATCGTTTGAACCTTTCCAAGCTTACCCTTTTTTCGGGTGTTTTTACGTCAAACACGGTCTTCCCCCGGCTGGTCTCTCTCGCCTACGACCGTCTTTACGCCCAAACCCCACGTGCCCCCCAAGAACACCATGCCTACAATGATGTTCCGCCGCCACGCTCCTACCAATGATGAGCGTCGCTATTTTACCGCCGCCCGCGATGCCATGGCGTTGCCTGACCTCATCGAGGTCCAGAAAGCTTCCTACCGTTGGTTTTTAGAAGAGGGGATTCGCGAGCTCATGAAAGAGATCTCGCCGATCAAAGATTTCATCGGCCGTGACCTTGAGCTCTTTTTCGTTGACTACTATATCGACGAACCAAAGTTTGATGAAAAGACGTCCAAAGAAAAGAACGTGAATTTTGAGGCGCCTTTACGTGTCAAAACCCGCCTCGTCAACAAACGCACGGGCATTGATCGTGAACAAGAAGTCTACCTTGGGGACATTCCTGTCATGACCGAGCGTGGGACGTTCATCGTGAACGGTATCGAACGTGTTGCCGTGTCTCAGCTCGTCCGCTCGGCCGGTGCTTTTTTCACCGCTGAATTCATGCACGGTCGCCGCTACTACGGCGCCAAAATCATCCCAAACCGTGGTGCTTGGCTCGAATTCGAAACCGACGCTAACAACGTGCTTTGGGTAAAGATCGATCGTAAACGCAAAGTCGCTGCGACCTCTTTGTTGCGCGCCTTTGGGATTGGCAACGACGAAGATATTTCGAAGCTCTTCACGGATGTCGATGTCCACCCGTTGAACCACTACATTGAGTGCACGCTTGCGAAGGATGCTGCTAAGAGCGAAGAAGACGGCTACATTGAAGTCTATCGCCGCATCCGTCCAGGAGATCTCGCCACGGCCGATAACGCGCGTTCGTTGATTCACGCCATGTTCTTCAATTTCGATCGCTACGACCTCGGCGTCGTCGGTCGCTATAAATTCAACCAACGCTTCGGTTTATCCGCCGCGCGAGAAGAAATTGGCAAAGAAGAGAACCGTATTTTGACCAAAGAAGATCTCATCAACATCATCCGGGAATTGATTCGTTTGAATATCTCCCAGGAAGAACCAGATGACGTCGATCACTTAGGGAACCGTCGCGTCCGTGCCGTCGGCGAATTGGTGCAGAGCCGTTTCCGTATTGGTCTCGCGCGCATGCAACGTATCGTCAAAGACCGTATGTCGACCCTCGACATCATGGCCATCACACCTGCTAAACTCATCAACGCTCGTCCTGTCATTGGGGCTGTGCGCGAATTCTTCATGAGCTCGCAGTTGTCGCAGTTCATGGACCAAACCAACCCATTATCCGAACTCGAACACAAGCGTCGCTTGTCTGCCATGGGTCCTGGAGGTCTTACCCGTGAACGCGCCGGCTTCGATGTACGTGACTTGCATCGCACCCACTACGGCCGCATCTGTCCGATCGCTTCTCCGGAAGGTCCAAACATCGGTCTTGTGGGTCACATGGCTTGTTATGCTCGTATCAACGAATACGGCTTTATTGAAACGCCTTATCGGAAGGTAAAGAGCTGGGCCAAAAACGATGGGAAAGATGCCGTCGGCGAAACATTGCGTGTCGACGTCCGTGATGGCGAAGGCAAAATTGTTGCCGAGGCTGGCTCAGAAGTTGATGCCAAGCTTGCTGAGAAACTTAAAAAAGTTTCCATTCCAGAACTTCCAATCACGCCTTACGTAACGAGCGAAATCGTGTACTTAAACGCCTTCGCAGAAGAACGCGGGACAACCGCTCCAGCCACGACTGCCCTCGACCGCCAAGGACGCTTCCTCGAAGCACGTTCGAGTGCGCGTAAAAACGGAGAACCAACCGTCGTCGATGTCCACGAAATTGATTACGTCGACGTCTCTTCCAAACAAATTCTATCCATCGGTACTTCGTTGATTCCCTTCGTAGAGCATGATGACGGTCACCGTGCCCTCATGGGAACGAACATGCAACGTCAGGCCGTGCCTTGTATCCGTGCCGACGCACCGATCGTCGGAACAGGTGTCGAACGTCGCGCTGCCATCGATTCCGGTCACGCCCTCATCGCGCCAGAAGACGGCGTCGTTGTTGCCGTAGACGGAAAACATATTGAATTCCAATCCGATGATGGTCGCATGCATCGTTACGACCTCACCAAATTCTCCCGCTCCAACAGCTCTACCTGTATCAACCAACGCCCCCTTGTAAACAAAGGTCAGAAGATCTACGCCGGCGAAGTCTTGGTTGATGGCACATCGTGTCAAAAAGGCGAACTCGCCCTCGGCCAAAACCTGCTCTGTACCTTCTTGAGCTGGGACGGCTATAACTACGAAGACGCCATCATTTTATCTGAACGTCTCGTCCACACCGACCGCTTCACCTCCATCCACATCGAACATCACGAATTGGAAGTGCGTGACACCAAGCTTGGTCTCGAAGTCGTCACCTCCGACATTCCAAACGTGTCTGAAGAAAAATTGCGCAACTTGGATGAGCAAGGAATTGTGCGCGTCGGTGCCGAAGTAAAATCCGGGGATATCTTGTGTGGCAAAATTACACCTAAAGGTGAAACCGATTTGTCCGCCGAAGAAAAACTCTTGCGCGCCATCTTCGGAGAAAAAGCTCGTGATGTCCGCGATTCCTCCTTGTATTTGGAACACGGCGAAAAAGGCAAAGTCATCGACATCACCATCTTCTCTCGCGAAGCCGGCGACAAGTTGCAGCCAGGTGTCTTAAAGAAAATCGTCGTCACCGTCGCTGACCTGCGTAAAGTGCAAGCAGGTGATAAGCTCGCCGGTCGTCACGGCAACAAGGGTGTTATCTCCAAAATCGTACCGGTTGAAGATATGCCATTCTTGGAAGATGGAACCCCTGTCGACGTTATCTTGTCTCCTCTCGGTGTCGTGTCCCGTATGAACTTGGGACAGATTTTGGAAACCCATTTGGGTCTCGCGGCCAACGCCCTCGGCTATACCGTCGCAACGCCTGTGTTTGATGGCGTGCCAGAAACCACCATCCGCGCCGAATTGAAAAAAGCGGGCTTCCCAGAATCCGGCAAAATCCCTCTTCACGACGGACGCACGGGTGAACTCTACGATCACGAACCCACGGTTGGCTACATCTACATGCTCAAACTTAACCACATGGTTGACGACAAGGTTCACCAACGTTCTATCGGTCCCTACTCCCTCATTACTCAACAGCCATTGGGAGGAAAAGCCCAATTCGGTGGTCAGCGTTTTGGAGAAATGGAAGTTTGGGCGCTCGAAGCCTATGGCGCCGCCCACACCTTGCAAGAAATCCTTACCATCAAATCAGACGACGTGCCAGGACGTTCCAAGGCCTACGAAGCCATCATCAAAGGCGAGCCAATCCGCAAGGTCAACGTTCCAGAATCCTTCAACGTGCTCGTGCGTGAATTGAAAGGCTTGTGTCTCGATGTTGAGCTCTTGAAAGATGGCAAACGCATCGAAGAAACGGCTCCACGCCCTGAACATCTCCGACCGAAGCCAGCCCTTGTGAATGAAGCGGAAGAAGAATGGGGTCCTGCACCAACCGATCTTTAATTCACCATATTTGACCTATCTCTATGGCGTTCTTCCAAACGGAAAACATCAAAACCACAGACTTCGACGCGATTCGCTTGCGTGTTGCCTCGCCTGAAGTCATCCGTGGCTGGTCGTATGGTGAAATCACCAAGCCAGAAACCATCAACTACCGCACCCAGAAGCCAGAAAAAGGCGGCTTATTTGCCGAAGAAATTTTTGGCCCTTCCAAAGATTGGGAATGTTATTGTGGCAAATATAAAAAGATCCGCTACAAGGGAATTATTTGTGACAAGTGTGGCGTAGAAGTCACACACTCTCTCGTTCGTCGTGAACGCATGGGCCACATTGAATTGTGCGCTCCTGTCGCTCACATCTGGTTCTTGCGCAGCGTCCCATCCAAGATCGGAACTGTACTCGACATCACCTTGGGTTCGTTGGAGAAAGTGATTTACTTCACCGCCTTCATCATTACGGACGTGAACGAACAATTGCGTAACGACACTCTCGAACAAGTCCGCACCGAATACAAGGGCAAGCGCAAATCCATCGAAGCGGAATACGAACGCGATGTTGAACGCTTCCAAAAACAAGCCGCCGAAAAACAAATCAAGCAACAAGAGGCCGGCAAAGAGCTTGATGCGATCCAAGGCGTCAAAGAACGCAAGCTCAAAGAATTAGAAGAGGATTTTGGGACCGTCGAAAAAGAACTTAAGGAACTTGAGACCATGACGATCCTCTCCGAGAGCGATTATCATGATCTCTCCCTTAAGTATGGCCACGTCTTTGAAGCCAAAATCGGGGCCGAAGCCGTCGATGAGTTGCTCCACAAGATCGACATGCCTTCCACCATCAAGATGTTGCAAGGCGAATTGGAAGGCGCCTCCGATGCCAAGCACGACCGCGTCATCCGTCGTTTGAAACTCTTGAAATCCTTGAACGGCACCAAGCTCGAACCACACTGGATGATCTTGAAGGCCTTGCCTGTCATTCCGCCAGACTTACGTCCGATGGTGGCTCTCGATGGTGGCCGCTTTGCGACCTCCGACTTGAATGACCTCTATCGTCGTGTCATCAACCGCAACAACCGTTTGAAGCGCTTGATCGAATTGCATGCGCCAGAAGTCATCGTGCGTAACGAAAAACGCATGTTACAAGAAGCGGTCGACGCGCTTATCGACAACGGCGCACGTTCCTCCAAGACCGTCATCGCCGCGACCGGAAAGAAGCGTCAACTCAAATCCTTGGCCGACATCTTGAAAGGCAAGCAAGGTCGCTTCCGCCAAAACTTGCTTGGAAAACGTATCGACTACTCCGGTCGTTCCGTCATCATCGTCGGTCCGAATCTCGAATTGCATCAATGTGGGTTGCCAAAAATGATGGCTCTCGAATTGTTTAAGCCCTTCATCATCTCGCAACTCATCAAGCGTGAACTCGTCCACAACATTCGTTCCGCCAATCGCTATATTGAAGCCGACCACGCCGAAGTCTGGGATATTCTCGAAGAAATCGCGGCTGATTCCGTCGTGCTCCTGAACCGCGCTCCAACGCTTCACCGTTTAGGTATCCAAGGCTTCCAACCAAAATTGATCGAAGGTAAAGCCATCCAGATCCATCCGATGGTCTGTCC
>CAZTQP010000010.1:2150-4551 GCA_964615825.1 uncultured Gammaproteobacteria bacterium | reverse complement strand
CTCTACCAAGCTGGCAAGCTCTTACTCCGTGAAAAGATTAAGACGCGCATCAATCCAGGAGAATCATTGGTAGAAACCAACGTCGGTCGCATCTTGCTCAACCGTCTCTTCCCTAAAGAAATTGGGTACCGTAATGAATTGATCGGAACCAAACAATTGGGAGATATCGTGCGCACCACGATCGAATTACGTGGCTTCGAACGCACCGCTCGCTTCTTGGACGAAGTGAAGAACATGGGCTTCTCCTACAGCACCCGTTCCGGCTTCAGCTACGGTGTCGGCGACCTGCCAATTCTCGACAAAGACAAGATGATCGAAGGCGGCAACAACCGCACGCTCGAAGTCGAAGAGCAATACAAAGAAGGGTTGCTTACCAAGAAAGAACGTTATTCCCAAATCATTCGTATCTGGACGGAAGTCAAAGACCTTATCCAGAAAGCTTCTCGCGACGCGCTTGATAAGAACGGCACGGTCTTCTCCATGATCGATTCCGGAGCTCGTGGTTCTCTCGGTCAGCTCACAAACGTGGTGGGTATGAAAGGCTTGGTGGCTAACCCAACCGGTGACATTATCGAACTTCCAATTAAGTCCTCATTGCGCGAAGGTCTCGACGTGCTCGAATACTTTATCTCCTCTCACGGGGTACGTAAGGGTCTAACGGATACGGCCTTGAAAACCGCGAACGCTGGGTACCTCACCCGCCGTCTGGTCGACGTGGCCCAGGATGTCATCGTCAACACCGAAGATTGTGGCGATACCGAAGGTGTCGAAATCACCGCAGCAGAATGTGAAGAAATCGGCGAGCCAATCCTCACGCGTTTGCTTGGTCGCGTCCTTGTGAAAGATCTTAAAGATGACGAAAGCAAGGAGATGTTGGCGAAGAAAGGCACGCTCCTCACCGAAGTCCACATCCGCGACTTTGCTAAGCACAAAGTTAGCCATGCCGTCGTACGTTCTGTCTTCAGCTGTAAGATCCATCGTGGCCTCTGTCAGAAATGCTACGGCTACGACTTGGCGCACAACGAACTCGTCCATCTTGGAACCTCTGTGGGTATCATCGCCGCTCAGTCCATTGGTGAACCAGGTACACAGCTTACGATGCGTACGTTCCACGCCGGTGGTACCGCTGCCGCCGACATTACGACCGGTCTGCCACGTGTGGAAGAACTCTTCGAAGCTCGCACCCCTAAACGTCACGCGGTGCTGGCCGAAGCGTCCGGTGTCGCCAAGGTTGTCGAAGCCGAAAAGAAAGTCTTGCACACCACGACCGGCCAAAAGATTGTCGATACGGTCGGTAGCTTGAAAAAAGTCTTGATCACCTACACGGGTGTCCAGGAAAAAGCCTTCGCCTTCACCAAAAAAGACATTGTCAAAGTCAAAGATGGCGACAAGGTCAAAGAAGGGGACATGCTCATCCAGTCTGCCAAGGGAGAAGAAGTTCTCGCCTCCCACAAGGGCTCGATCAAAGTGGTGAAGAACACGATTGTACTCGTGTACGAAGCCCCAATGGCCGCCGAACACGAAGTCCCTGTCGGCTATCACTTGATCGTCAAAGATGGTCAAGAAGTCCAAGCCGGTGATGCGCTCACCGAAGGCCAATTCGACTTACAAGAGTTGTTCCGCTTGAAGGGTGTTGAATCTCTCATGCGCTACATCTTGAAAGAAGTCTTGTCCGTGTACGCTTCCCAAGGTCAGAAGTTAAACGCCAAACACATCGAAGTCATCGTTCGCCAGATGTTCTCACGTGTCTACGTCCGCGACTCTGGAGAAACCGATCTCTTGCCTGGCCAAGTTATCGAACGCGCCCGCGCCGATGTCGAAAACGCCCGCATCGACGCGATCAAAGGCGTCCCTGCGCAAGCCGTGCCATTGTTCCTTGGGATCACCAAAGTGGCTCTCTCGACGGAATCCTTCCTCTCCGCCGCTTCCTTCATGGAAACCGCCCGCGTGCTCATCAACGCCGCGGTTACCGGCAAGGTGGACCGTCTCGAAGGTCTCAAAGAAAATGTCATCATCGGTCGCTTAAGCCCAACCGGTACGGGCTTCGGCACCTACCACGGCAGCGAAGCCGCCATGGAAAACATGGGCATGACCCAAGAAGCGAGAAACAACGCCGCAGCGGCGTAAAAGAAGCACCGCAGACGATAAACAAACACCCCTCCTTTTTTGGAGGGGTGTTTTGCTTCACAATGTCACAAATAGCGTCATTGCCTTTCCATTTCTAAATCGCTAGGCTTACCCTAATGCACATCCATTTTGATACATGTATCGGCAAAGACCCGCCCATAAACGAGTAGGTTGTTTTCAGTAGGTATTCTTATACTCGATATCCAATATTCAATTCTCGATACTTTTCTATGGCTCGTCATTCCAAGTGGCACAAAGTCCGCCAATTTAAAGG
>CAZTQP010000010.1:0-2050 GCA_964615825.1 uncultured Gammaproteobacteria bacterium | reverse complement strand
TGCCTCACCGACAACCGCAACCGCACCGCCAATGATGTTAAGCATCTCTTAACAAAAAATAATGGCACATTTGCTGCGACCGGCTCAGTCACGTATCTCTTCGATCATGTGGGCGTTGTTCATATTCCAAAAGAACTCTCCAAAGAAAAACACGACGAAATAGAGCTCGCTCTCATCGACGCGGGCGCTACGAATATTGTCGAAGAAGAGGGGAGTGTAGAAATTCATTGTTCAACCCACGATCTCGCCAAGCTCTCTGATACGGCCTCTTCCCTGGGCCTCACCGCCGACCTCATCGAATTCCAATGGCGTCCCAAAACTCTCGTCGAAACCGATGAAACAAATGGGCTTGCCGTGACGGATCTTATCGAAAAGCTGGAAGAACATGACGACGTGAGTCGCATATGGAATAATCTAGCTTAAGAATATGCCAAAATTTGATCTATCTTCAAACGAAAGACGTCCTTCTCAGGAAGAACGAGGCGACCGATCCTTGGAAAAGCATATCTGGCAAACAACCGTATTTGAAGAGATAGACCTCAATGATCCCAAGCATTTCTATCATAAAGATATGCTACGAGGGCTGATTTATCAGAAAGATCCCGACCAATCTTCTCTAATTCGCCAAATATTTTCTCGACCAGATATCGTCGGAAAAGATATTAAGCGTATAACCGCAAAGAGTATCGTGGCTAGGGATATTAGCCATGATCTTGGAACAAAACGCAACGTGGACAGATTTTCCTTTCAATTCAGTGATGGGACAGAATTTCACATGACGGTAAGCCTTGACCGAGAACCTAACTGGAAAGCAACCGATAGTCCGTCTCTGTGTGAAGCCGCTGCCTTAACAAGCGCTAAGCGTCCCGTCCCTGGCTTTCAGACGTATCTAGGTTCCCTACAACTACCTACAGCAGACGGGAGAAAAGGTCTTATCTGCAAAGAATTCTTGCCAGGCTTTATGTTGGCAAAGGTTACTAAAGATATAGAAGGATTCGTAGCAGAGCACGGTCAGGAAAAGCTGAAAAAAGTTATGAACGCCGTTGCCTTCATGATGAAAGAAACGTTAGAAACCGCCGGAGGACTCCCAGTTGATTCTCACGCCATGAATATTATTTTATTAGAAGATAAATATGGAAATATATCTGCGAGGTATTGCGATGTAGAATATATTCGGGGCGATGCTTCAGGAATAATGAACGAAGTCGTAGAAAATGCGAAACTATTTCCTGGATTTGAGCAGGAATTTTATAACAAAGTATATTCTTTAAAATAAAACGATCTAGAATGAAAAGAGGACTCAATCTATTTGATTGCCTATGGAGAATATGAAGATGATATGCGCATCCTAGGCATAGACCCCGGCTTCGACCGTGTTGGTTTCGGCATCATCGATCAAGATGGGGGCGAAGCGCGCTGGGTATTCCATGCCTGTTTGCAAACCAAAGCTGGTGATGAATTCGGACGTCGTTTGCAGCAAGTGCGCGACGCCATGAAAAAAGTCATCGATACCTACCATCCACACGTCGCCGTTGTCGAACAGCTCTTTTTTTCCAACAACGCCAAGACTGCCATCAAAGTTGGCATGGCACGCGGTGTTACTATCCTCGCCCTCCAAGACGCCAGCCTTCCTCTCATCGAACTAACCCCCAACCAAGTAAAACAGGGGATTGCGGGCTGGGGAGGTGCCGATAAAAAACAAGTCCAAGAGATGGTAAAGCGTTTATTAAAATTGAAAGAGATTCCAAAGCCAGACGACGCGGCGGATGCGCTAGCGCTCGCCATTGTAGGCGGAGGAATGGCGCGTTCGATCATGAGAAATTAAAAAGACCACCCCGTATGAGCTTGCGCTTGGGGTGGTCTCAGAGTCTGTCGAAGTAGGTCGAGGCTCACATGAGCATCGTGTTCGACAGAAGGGGCGAAAGGGCGGGGAGGTGGTCAGCGACAGGCGCTGTTGCGGTTGCGATGCACGCGTCGCGCGTGGCGGCTGTGGCCGTGGGAGCGACCGTGCCCGCGCGTGGCAACCGCGCGAACTGCGGGGAGACCCATC
>CAZTQP010000009.1:15969-26094 GCA_964615825.1 uncultured Gammaproteobacteria bacterium | reverse complement strand
GGAGATACCCACTTGGGTGGTGATGACTTTGACCAAGTGATTATCAAGTGGGTGGTTGAGGAATTTAAGAAGACGGATGGGGTTGATCTGAGCAAGGATTCCTTAGCGCTTCAGCGTATTAAAGATGCAGCGGAGAAGGCCAAGATTGAGCTTTCGAGTGCAATGGAAACGGAAATTAACCAGCCGTTTATCACGAGTGACGCCAATGGCCCTCGTCATCTTTTGCTGAAGCTTAGCCGTGCCAAGTTGGAACAGTTGGTAGGAGAGTTGGTTTCCAAAACCCTTATCCCATGTAAGAAGGCCCTCGCGGATGCTAAATTATCTACCTCTGACATCAATGAAGTGATTTTGGTGGGTGGAATGACGCGCATGCCGCTCGTGATCCAAGAAGTTGAGAAGTTTTTTGGCAAAAAGCCAAATGCGTCTGTGAATCCTGATGAGGTTGTCGCAATCGGCGCGGCGGTTCAGGCTGGAAATTTACAAGGAGATATCAAAGGTGAATTGCTTCTTTTGGACGTGACGCCTCTTTCCTTTGGGATTGAGACGTTGGGAAGTGTGATGACGAAGGTGATCGAACGGAATACGACGATTCCTACGTCGAAATCCCAGATCTTCTCAACGGCCGCTGATGGTCAAACGTCTGTGGAAGTTCATGTCTTACAAGGAGAGCGTGAAATGGCGGTTGATAACCGCTCCTTGGGTCGCTTTACGCTCGCGGGTATTCCACCGGCTCCGCGCGGGGTTCCCCAAGTCGAAGTTTCCTTTGATATTGATGCGAACGGCATCTTGAATGTGAAGGCAAAGGACAAGGCGAGCGGTAAGGAGCAGACGATCACGATCACCGCCTCTACAAACTTATCTAAGGATGAGATTGAGCGCATGCGCAAGGATGCAGAATTGCATGCCGAGGAAGATAAGAAGCGCCGTGAAGGGATCGAAGTGAAGAATATGGCGGAAACCATGATTTATACGACCGAGAAAATGTTGAAAGAGAATGCGGAGAAGGTAAAAGTAGAAGACAAGACGGCGATTGAAGCCAAGATCGAAGAACTTAAGAAAGTGAAAGACGGTGATGATTTGGAGGCAATTAAGAAGATCGCGGATGAGTTAGCGACGGCCGCGCAAAAAGTTGGTGCTTCGCTCTATCAAACGCGTCCAGAGACGGAAGCGGGTCCAGCGGGAGACGCCGGAGCAACGGGAGAACAGGCGCAGCCTTCGGAAGATAAGGGCACAGAGCAACAGCCGCCAAGTTCTTCCTAGTATTCTTGGTTAGCGTTACAGATTCGCTGCAACGACCGGAGAGCTTTTTCTTGCCTGCGGGACTCGATTTATTCCTGGGAGCCATTTCAATGTTCTCAGACAGGTCCTCGTCAAGAAAAAGCTCTCCGGTCGCCTCCGCTTGCGTGTGCATTATATGAGAGGAAAGCGTCTATGTCTTTTTCTACTCCGTTTGAGCGTATTTGTACCAAGCTTGATACTCATCAGGTTACGTATGCGTTGTCTACGCATGCGCCGGTCACAACGAGTGAGGAAGCAGCTCAGATACGCGGAGTAGAGATGAAGAGTGGCGCAAAGGCGCTGGTGATTAAAGGGGATAAGACGGAGAAGTGCGTGTTGTGTGTATTACCCGCCGACCTGCGTTTAGATAGAAAGAAGGTAAAGGAGATCTTGGGCGAGACCTTTTCTTTTGCTCCTAATCCAGAGCTTGTAACGGGGTGTGTAAAAGGGTCGGTGCCACCGTTTGGATCGACTGTTGGATTGATCACGTACTGTGATCAACGATTGGCAGACAATGAGTACATCAATTTTAATGCGGGGAAGCTTACTGATTCGATCCAGATGAAGTATGCGGATTATCTCGCGGTTGAGAAGCCAAATGTGGTTGATATCGCAGAGGTAGAATAACCTATTATTTTTTATGAATATCCAGGCTCCAGAAGGATCATTGGGCGGTAAGTACGCCAACATGATGCAGGTGACGCACACTCCCGAGGAGTTTGTTCTAGACTTCATTTCTGCGTTTCCTCCTGGAGGCGAATTAATCTCACGCTTGATTGTGAGTCCGCGTCATATGAAGCGGATTTTGGGCGTCTTGGCGCAGAATGTGCAAAATTATGAAGCAACGCACGGTCCTATTCAGGAAGCGAGCGAACCGAAGCTGTTAAACTAATATGGCGAAGGATTACTATTCCATTCTTGGCGTGCAAAAAGGTGCGTCTGAAGATGAAATCAAGAAAGCGTTTCGTCGCTTGGCGCATGAGCATCATCCAGATAAGGGTGGTGACCAGCAAAAATTTAAAGACATTAATGAGGCCTACCAGGTGTTAGGTGATAAGCAAAAACGCACGACCTACGACCAATTTGGGTCGGCGGCGTTTGAACAAGGTGGTGGTGGGCCTGGGTCAGGTGGATTTGGTGGAGCCGGAGGCTTCGGTGGCTTTGATTTTAGTAATATGGACGGTGGTGGGTTTGGAGATTTGGGAGATGTATTAGGACAGATGTTTGGCTTTGGGTTTGGTGGCGGTGGGGGAGGGCGTGCTCGCCAAGCACGCGGACGAGATGTGGAAGTTGAGGCGGAACTGTCTTTTCGAGAAGCGGTATTTGGCATCGAGAAACCCATCAAGTTATATAAGCATGCAACATGTTCTCGCTGTCAGGGAGAAGGGGCAGAACCAGGCACGAAAGTGGTTGATTGCAGCACGTGTCATGGCGCGGGTCAGGTGAAGCAGGCGCAGCGTACCCCATTTGGAACCGTGCAAATGTCTTCGGTATGTTCGACGTGTCAGGGTCGCGGGAAGAAGCCGGAGAAGCCATGTAATTTATGTCGCGGCATTGGTGTTGAACGCCGTGAAGAAAAAGTCGCGATTGCGATTCCGGCAGGAATTGCCGATGGAGAAACGCTTAAAGTTTCTGGCCAAGGAGAAGCGGCACCGTATAAAGGCGGAGCAGGGGATTTGTATGTGCGTATTCGCGTAAAATCAGATCCTCAATTTGAACGTGATGGAAATACGATTGTTTCCGAATCGTTTGCGCCGTTTACGACGATGGTCTTGGGAGGAACGATTGAAGTGGATACCTTGGATGGAAAAACGACCTTGAAAATTTCTGAAGGAACGCCGCCGGGGAGTGTCTTTACGCTACGCGGTAAAGGAGTGCCATATGTCCGTTCTGGAGGACGTGGGGACCATTTGATTCGGGTGCAACCTGAGGTTCCAAAGAAACTCAGTCGTGAACAAAAGCGCTTGTTGGAGGATCTAAAAAAAGAAGGAATCTAAGATTGGTGAGAGAGTGGGGAGTTTGATGTATACTGTGCGTGCATGGGCGATGCTCTTTCGTTTGTGAGAACTTGGTTAACCGCCTCAAGCCATCATGTGTGGATCTTGATTGGGATTGTTGTTGGCGTATTGGCGTACGGGGTATTTGTGGGGCGTGATCGTATGGTCACGCTTTTGTTGTCGATGTATTTGTCGCTTGCGGTCCTCACAAATGCTCCTTTGGTTGGAGTCGCGAGTCGTTGGTTGTCGGTACAGAATAATCCTACCTGGCAATTGGGCTGGTTTCTCGGGTTGTTTCTCATCATGTTTTTTCTCCTTTGGCGCAGTGATATTTTGCGTGGTATGGCCTTTGAGCGGGGGAGCTGGTGGGAGTCGGTTTTGTTAGTTCTGCTTCAAGTGGGATTACTTGCTAGTATTGTCTTGTTTTTATTGCCATCTGCTTGGCTTTCCTCTGTCCCTGCGATCGTGATTAACCTGTTTTTAGGTGATATTGGTCGGAGTTTTTGGTTGATTGCCCCGCTTCTATTTCTAGCTTTTTTGGGAAGAAATAGGGGTGGAGTGATGGATTTGGAGTAATTAAGAGGGATAACGTAACATTTTGACGGGTAGGCGGTATTTTGGTTATGTAAGGGGAATGAAACGTGAGGCGTTCGAGGGTTTTTACCATGCCTACGTGCAGCGCGTGTATCGTTTTGTGTTCTATCGGGTGGGTGGTCGAGTTGAGGTGGCTCAGGATCTGACCCAGGAGATTTTCCTTAAGGCGTTAGAGGCCTTTGATCGTTATGATCCGGGCAAGAGCCAGGCAGCTTGGATTTATACGATCGCCCGCAACCATCTTATCAATCAGCATGCCAAGCAGCGCCCTCAGGTAGATATGGAGGAGGTGCTCGATTCGGCGCTTGTGAGTGAGGATGGACGGGAGTTGTTCTTGCAGGCAGATGAGGATCGTCGTTTATTGGAGGGAATGCAGATGTTGGAAGGAGAGGAAGCGCGCTTGATCCAGATGAAGTACTTAGAAGGCTGGGGATTTGATGAGTTGGCTGAGGTGTTTGGGAAGACTTCGGGAGCCCTTCGCGTTCAAGCGGGACGGGCTTTGAAGAAACTTCGAAGCAAGCTTGTTCACGGATCGTTTCGTGCAAAAAAATAATATGTCTTTTCTTCTTCGTGTGCGCTTATGGCGCGCGGCTCGACGATCTTCACCTTCGTCGGTGTTTTTGCGTGTACTAGAGGCAAAGCTGTTTCCAGCAGCGGAATTGGTTACCCTTCATCGTCTTCGTGCGTTGCGTTTTGCGGCAGTACCGGCATTGTTGATTGTGAGTTTTTTGGGAAGTACGGGGGTGTACGCGTACGCTTCGGATACTGTATTGCCTGATCATGCGTTGTATCCGCTCCGGCAGAGCTTAGAAGGATTTGAGGTGCAGATTGCGGCGGTGACGCCTATGAAAGATCGGGTGCATCTTCGCTTGCTTGAGCGACGCGCGCGGGAGAAGAAGCTCTTGGAAGAAAAACAGCAAAAGGCAAAAGCGCTTAAAAAAACGACTCCCGTTAAAGTAGTCCCGGCTAAACTTGCTCCGGCCAAAATTACCCCTCCAAAAGCCTCCTCGACTTCTACAAAATTAGCCCCGGTTAAAAAAGTTGAGAAAAATAGCCAAGTCCGTTAAGCTCTGGGCATGTTACGCCTTTGGAATACGCTTCATAGAAAGCTTGAGGAGTTCGTGCCAATTCAGCCCGGGAAGGTTGGATTTTATGCATGTGGACCGACGGTGTATAACCCGTTACAACTAGGGAATTGGCGTAAGTATATTGTGGATGACACGTTTCATCGCACGTTTTTGTTTTTAGGATATGATGTGACGCACGTGACGAATATCACGGATGTGGGCCATTTGGTGGGTGATACGAGCGATGGTGAAGATAAGGTTGAACGCGAAGCGACAAAAACCGGGAAAACGGCTTGGGATATTGCCCGTTTGTATGAAGCGAGCTTTGTTGAGGGTCTTAAACAGTTGAATGTGTTGCCGCCGACGGTTATGCCGCGTGCGACTGAGCATATTGCGGAGCAGATTGCATTAGTTGAAGCGTTAGAACGGAAAGGATTCACATATACCATTTCGGATGGGGTGTATTTTGATACAGCCAAGTTTACCAACTATGGCGCGTTGTCCGGTCAGACCCTGGATGAAAAGGAGGCGGGGGCGCGAGTAGAGGTGAACCAGGAGAAGCGTCATCCAAGTGATTTTGCTCTTTGGAAATTTTCGCCTCTGGGTCAGAAACGCCAAATGGAGTGGCCAAGTCCTTGGGGGGTTGGATTTCCTGGCTGGCATATTGAATGTTCGGCAATGGCGGCGAAATATCTTGGACAACCCTTTGATCTGCATTCGGGTGGAATTGATCATATTCCTGTCCATCATGAGAATGAAATCGCGCAGAGTGAGGCGGCGTATGATAAACCGCTTGCGAATTATTGGGTGCATAATGAGTTTTTGTTAGTTGATGGAGGGCGAATGGGAAAATCTATGGGAAATGCGTATACCTTGGAAGATTTTGCTCCAAAAGGGTTTGATGCCATGGATTTTCGCTATTTTTGCTTGGGCGCGCATTATCGTTCTAAGTTGAATTTTACTTGGGAAGGATTGGAAGGGGCGCGGAATGCGTTGCAAAAATTGAAACGTCGGTTTTTGGAATGGGAATCGACGCCGGCTCAGCCTGAACAACGAATTCTTGATGAAGTGAAAATAGCGCTTGAGAATGATTTTGCTACGCCGGCTGTCTTGGCTTGGGTTTGGGATGTGGTGGGGCGTGAGGAGATGTCACCGGCGACGAAACGAGTCACGTTGCTGGCGATCGATGAGGTGTTGGGACTGGGAATAAAGGAGTGGAAGCATGAAGATGAAGTGGTTCCGGCTGAGATCTTGGAATTGCAGCGTCAGCGGGATGAGGCGCGTGCCAATAAGGATTGGCAAGCATCAGATCGGGTACGGGATGAGATCAATCAACTTGGATGGGTGATTGATGATGGAGTGGGAGGGAGCCATTTGCGGAAGATATCCTAGAGATGTTTTGCGAGGGTTTTCTTTTATTTGTTTTGCTTGTAGAGTTACTGTCGATTACATATGTCAAATGAAAATCCTTATCGCTCCGCTCCAGAAAGAAGTAAGACGATTGAGGAACAATTGGTTGAAAGATTAGGTGATTTACAAGAGGGTCTCGGCATTCATATTAGGGCTATGCGGTATCTTGCTCTCAAAAAGGACTTGACTCTTCTCGATCCCGAAGCAGTTGTTACTCCCTCCCCTGATATGCGCGCTCAGTTGCAGAGATATGACGCGCTTGATGAGAGGGTTCGTATCACTTTTGAGCGAATCTCGCCGGTGGTTGAGGCATATAATGCTTTTTTCTCTAAGTATTCTTTTTCTATCCAATCGGAGGATGAGGTTGGTCAAAATTGCAGGCGAGCGTTTGTAAAGGAGCTTATTGAGAAAAATAGCCCGCTTTTAAAAATGTTGAAATAAATCACAGACTGTTTAGTCTCTTTGTTTTAAACATCGCTTATAGAGGTTTTTCGTTTTTTCGAGCTGTTCGATGTTTGGTGTTGCGCTGTGCTATACTTGTGTTTGCATGTTGCCTACGTCGCCATTGTCCGAGAAGCCTCAGCTTACGCCTATTCCCGAGGCGTTGCCTGAGTTGCAAGCAGAGGACGAGTCTCCGCTCCTCGCGGATGAGCGTGCGTATGAGGATTTAGAGGCGCAGGATAACCAAGATCGTTTTCTTGAGGAGGCGGAAGATGCGCCTACCTCGTCGGTAACCCCTGCGGTAGCGGCGACAGATAGCGTCGCCTCCGTTGTCAATGCTGCTGTTAAGGACGAGGTGACCATTGAATTAGAGAAGATCCTGGAGGATGGATTGGGGGAGTATGTATCTTCGATGCCGGAAGAGGCGCGGACGCGATTTTTGTATAAGGGCCAAGAAACAGCTCAGCGGTTGGCGCTCATGGTGAATGGGGTGAAGATTCAGGCCAAAAAGGTGGTAGAATTGATTCGTGACTGGTTGCTGACGATTCCGGGTGTGAACAAGTTTTTTTTGGAGCAAGAAGCGAAGATAAAAACCGATCGCGTGCTGAGCT
The DNA here is from genome assembly GCA_964615825.1 of uncultured Gammaproteobacteria bacterium. Classification (GTDB taxonomy): domain Bacteria; phylum Patescibacteriota; class Patescibacteriia; order 2-12-FULL-60-25; family 2-12-FULL-60-25; genus JAGOUY01. The sequence goes on along the minus strand of CAZTQP010000009.1, from coordinate 18,696 downwards.
TTAATGAAGATTTTCAAGAGAAGAAGAAAAATACCCTTTAACTCCCTCATGTTGTCCATGTTCCTTTTCCAAGTTGGGGCAGTCAGCCCTACATCGGCCTTCTCTTCCTTTGTTCCTGAGTGGGTGTCTTTGAATGATCCCTTGGTTGCAGCCGTTACGGGTATCTTGGTGGCGGTATTGTTGGTGTTTTCGATTTTGTCCATCATCCGTTTTTTTGCTCGCCGTCATTCAGGGTGGGGAGCGGCGTTTGGGATGAAGATTTTGTTGGTGCGTGTGCCTAAAGAGCTCCGTAAGGAGGATAACCAACAGGATAAGACGCAGCAGCAGATCCAGGAGCTGATCGGACGCATGGAGACGGTTTTTTCTACCATGGGATCTATTCATGCAGAGCATGGTATTTTGGCGTGGCTGTTAGGGCGTAAAGACCACATGGCATTTGAGATTGTGGCGCACAAAGACAAAATCTCTTTTTATATTGGGATTCCAAAGCACCATCATCAATTTATTGAGGAACAAGTCCATGCTCAGTACCCAAATGCACAAATCGAAGAAGTGTCAGATTACAACATGTTTGCCCCAACCAGCGTTATTTTGGGGAGTTATGTCATTTTTAAGCGATCAAACTGTTTTCCGATCCGAACCTATCGAAAGCTGGAAACGGATTCGATGAATTCGCTCACGAACGCCTTGTCAAAAGTTGAGGCTGGGGATGGGGCTTCAATTCAATACGTCATCCGGACGGCTCATAAGAAATGGAGCCAGGAAGGCTTGCATATCGCGAAAAGCATGCAGCAAGGTAAGCGGCTTGAGGACGTGGCGAGCCAAGGGTTTTTTGCTTCGCTTGCCCATGTGTTTCGTGGGTTAGGTTCGGCGATTGTCGCTCAGGATCAAAAGCCTGGGGAGTCTTACCATCTCTCTCCATTGGAGACGGAAATGATCAAGGGATTAGAAGAAAAATCTTCTAAAGCCGGATTGGAAGTGAATATTCGAGTCATGGTATCTGCAAAAACACCAGAAAAAGCTCAGCGTTATTTGAATGATGTTTTGAATGCGTATGGGCAATTTAATATTTATGAATATGGAAACAGCTTGAGTAAGGAGATGCCGGTGTTGCAGACCCGCATGATTCGGCATTTCATCTTTCGTCGCTTTGATGAGAAGTATCAGTTGATTTTGAATGCCGAAGAGATGGCGTCCATTTTCCATTTGCCGTTACCTTCGACCGAAACACCGAAAATCAATTGGTTGTTATCAAGAAAAGCTCTTCCACCGCCTAACTTGCCCTCAGAAGGAATCCAGCTTGGCTTGTCTGAATATCGTGGGCATAAATATGAGGTACGCATGAAGCAGCCGGACCGGCGTCGCCACATGTACGTGATTGGGAAATCTGGTTCGGGTAAATCGGTGTTTCAAGCTTCTCTCATCAAACAAGATATTGAGGCAGGTCGGGGGGTGTGTGTTATTGATCCTCACGGGGACTTAGTAGATGAGTGTTTGGAATATGTACCGAAAGAGCGGGCGGACGATGTGATTTTGTTTGATCCGGCTGATTTTGAGCGTCCTCTTGGGCTTAACATGCTTGAGTTTGATCCTCGCTATCCGCACCTGCGTACGTTTGTGATCAATGAAATGTTGAAGATTTTTGATAAGCTGTATGACTTGAAGGCGACGGGTGGTCCGATGTTTGAAACGTACATGCGTAATGCGATTTTGCTACTCATGGATCATGTGGAATCTGGATGTACGCTCATGGATGTGCCGCGGGTGTTAGCGGATGAAGATTTTCGTAACTTTAAACTGTCTAAGTGCCAATCACAAGAAGTGAAGGATTTTTGGCTGAAGGAAGCTTTAAAAGCCGGAGGTGAGTCGAGTTTGGCAAACATGGTGCCGTATATCACGTCTAAGCTGGCGTCGTTTATCTATAACGATTACATGCGACCCATTATTGGGCAGCAGAAGAGTGCCTTCAATTTCTATGATGTCATGAATGATCAGAAGATCTTGCTGGTGAAGCTGTCTAAAGGAAAAATTGGGGATTTGAATGCCTACTTGCTTGGGATGATTGTGGTAGGTAAGATTCTGGACGCGGCGCTTAAACGGAGTGAAATGCCCGCCGAAGATCGCAAGGATTTTTATCTCTATATTGATGAGTTTCAGAACTTTTTAACGGATTCTATATCGGTTATTTTGTCTGAAGCGCGTAAATATGGGTTGAATCTCGTGATTGCGCACCAATTTATTGGTCAGCTGTTATCGGGGGCCAATAGAGATACAAAGATCCGTGATTCCATCTTTGGAAACGTGGGTACCATCATTTCGTTTCGTATTGGGGTAGAAGATGCTGAATTCCTTGAGAAAGAGTTTTTGCCGGTCTTTAGTCTGTATGACTTGGTGAATGTAGAGGCGTTTACGTGTAATCTAAAACTCCTGATTGATAATACCGCTTCGCGTCCCTTTAACATCAAGCCGGTGATGCCTACACGGCCGCAGAATAAGGAATTAGCCAAGATGGTGCATGAATTATCGCGCTATAAATACGGACGTAAGCGCGAATTGGTGGAAGCAGAGATGAGAGAGAGGAAGGATATGGTGAGCGACTTTTTCTAAGATAAACAGCTAATATAAATAAACAAAAGTATGTTTCAACAACGTATGCAAGGACGTATGAGTCAGGATGATGGGGTCGTGATTTCTTTAGGTATGAAAGCGCAAGATACGAAAATGGCG
>CAZTQP010000009.1:0-15869 GCA_964615825.1 uncultured Gammaproteobacteria bacterium | reverse complement strand
TAGGTGATTGGATTGTGATATATAGGCGATGGGCTCACATTGAATTGATCTCTTATCACTGTTCTTACGGGTCCTGCCACTGCGGCACCCTGTCATGCTCGACTTCACTCCGTAATAAGAGCATAACGTTTCGTCTGCGCGTGACAGGGGACCCGCCTACGTGTCACCCGTGCGAATTTTATTGGATATCAATTCAATGCGAGACCTAGATGAGTGGGGAGGGGAAAGGGAATGACAAAAGGTCTACCGTGTATTAGGCTGGGTCTTGATTGAGTTTTTGTACGTTGTTTTTACTTTTTTCTTTGCTTTATTTATGCCTTCTTTGAGCCAAACGCATCGTCCTCGTCGGTTTGCGGAGGTGACGGGGCAGGCGCATGTGACTGAGACGTTGCGACGTGAAGTGGCGACGGGGTTATTGGCACACGCGTATGTGTTTTCTGGTCCGAGGGGGGTGGGGAAGACGACGAGTGCGCGTATTTTTGCGCAGGCGCTGAATTGTCAGGCGCCAAAGGAAGGTGAGCCGTGTGGAACATGTTCGCCTTGTTTAGCGTTTGCGGAAGGAAAATTATTGGACGTCATCGAATTGGATGCGGCCACACATACGGGTGTTGATACGATTCGTGAGGCGATTATTGAACATGTACGCTTTGCACCGACATTTGGGAAAGCAAAGGTATATATTTTGGACGAGGCGCATATGTTATCCACGTCTTCGTGGAACGCGTTACTAAAAACTCTCGAAGAACCTCCGTCTTATGCGTATTTTATTCTTGCGACGACGGAATGGCATAAGATTCCCGCGACGATCATTTCTCGTTGCCAACGCTTTGAATTTAAACGCATTTCGGATGAGGTGTTAGCAGAACGAGTTCGATCTTTGGCTGAGCAAGAACAATGGAAGGTAGATCCTGAAGTGGTGCGGTTGATCGTGTCTCGTGCGGATGGATGCGTGCGTGACGCCGAAACATTGCTCGGACAGCTGGGATCTCTTGGGGAATCGCATATTGATGCCGCGCTGGCAGGGCTTGTGATTCCACCTACGCATGTTCCTTTGGCGGCGGGACTTATTGGGCGCTGGGCAGCGCGAGATTTAGGCGCTTCTTTGCAGGACGCGCGACGTCTTATGGAAGAAGGGATTGCGATTCTTCCCTTGTTTGAAGATTTACTTTTGATTACGCGCCAATTGTTGTTAGCGGGTGCGTTGCCGGATCGGGCGCGAGGATGGGCTGAAGGGACCAGTGAAGAGCGAGCCATGTGGCCACTCGTAGGCAAATTTTCCGCCTCTGAGTTGCATGACGTGGCGTTGATGCTTATGGAGCGTCGTAAAGATGTGAAGAGCGGAATTGATCCGCTATTTGCTTTGGAATTGGCGAGTACGATGGTAGCATGCAATAAAGTATCGGGTATCGAGAATCAGGTCTCGAGTATGGGGAAAGGGATGGAGGTTAAGGATCAACGCGGGGTAACGTCTAAGGCTGTATCTGAGGAATTGAGTGTTCGTCATGATCCTGTCATAGTCGACCCTGTGGTTGACCTGAAAGCGGATGTGACCGAAAAGGAAGTGTCGGTTCCTATGTCCAATCCTGTGCAGGATGCGCCTGATTCAATACGTCATCCCGTAGAGCAGGCATCAGCTTCTCCATCCGCAGCCTCTTCTGATGAGAATATTATCGATTTACCCACGGTACGTATCAAATGGAGTGCGATTATTCGGGCCATTGATGAGAAGAACCATTCACTGCCGTTTATTTTAAAGATTAGTCAGCCGCATGAGGTACAGGGGAAGACACTCGTGATTCGTTTTCAATACGCATTTCATCGTGACAAGATTATTACGGATATCAAAAACCGCCGAATTGTTGAGGAGTGTGCTCGAGCGGTCTTGCAAGTGCCTACGTTGGTTGTAGAGGGGATTGTGGGAGAAGACGCAGCACGAGCGGAGGAACGATCGAGCGACATGGTCTCTAACATTCTGAAAGCATTTGGGGGACAGGTGGTAGAAGGCTAGCTTTTGGTTTACGCTCTAGGAGATATGGTACTGAATACCAAACAATTGATGGGGTTGCCCGTCTTTACCCGTTCTGAGCAGCGTGTGGGCAAGGTTTTAAGTTTTGATGTGAACGTGCTCACGGGTCGGCTCGCGGTTTTGTATGTGAAGCCATCTGGATTAGTCGCTCGTTTGCGAGTTGAGGAATTGCTGGTTTCGTGGGATGCGATTATCGAAATTACGGCTGAGCGGGTTGTTATTGCGGATAGTGTGATTCAAGCGCAGGTGCCGGCCATGACGGTTGCCTCCTCCATGACGCCAAGTACCTCTGGGACGCTTATGCAGGAGGTATGAGTACGTTAGAGGTTCAGGGGGGACTTATGCGCGCTCTGGCTTTTCACGAGGCTTGGGGGTATGCGCCGACGGAGATTGAATTGGTGGCGAGTTGGGATGGGGGGACGAGTTTGGAGGGAGAAAAACCAGAGCGGACCCTGGTCTGGCAGGGTTTGCAAGGACTTATCCTAGAAGGGAGCATATTACGTCAGCGAGGACGCGTTTTTTTTCCTGGCCGTGAGCTGTTCGTGCAGGAGCATGAACGAAGAGAGGTATTATTTACTCGTAAAATCCGTCGGGCACGGAAGGTGGCTCGTTGGTTAGCTCGTTTGCAGGGGATTCGTTTTGTTGCCCTGTGTAACACGACAGCCCTGGCGCATGCCCGTGAGATGGGGGATTTGGATTTTTTTATTATCACCTACGCCCATTCTTTGTGGCAGACGAGAGCTCTGGCGGCGCTTCCTTTTAAGGTATTAGGACTTCGTCCTACGTTTGATGTGGGTGAAGAACGGGATGCGGTGTGTTTATCATTTTTTATTGATGATTCGGCGCTTGAACTAAAGATGCTTCAATTAACACAGGATGATCCTTATTTTCGGCATTGGTTTTTATCGTTACTACCGCTCGTGGATGATGGGATCGGGCAACAGCTATGGGAAGCCAATACGGCTATTTTGAAACGTCATCCTTTGTCGTCTCCATGGATGGTTCATCCTGAATTAGGGATTTCTCTTCCTCTCATTCGTCTTCCGTTTCTTTCTGTTTTTGAGGAGAGGGCGAAGCGAGCCCAGATGAAGGTTTTACCGAAGGGGGTGAAAGATCGAGCGAATCGTGCGACCGATGTAGTGGTAAATGACCATGTGCTTAAATTGCACGCTACGGATAATCGAGACTTGTTCCGTGAGACATATTACGCGATTTGCCAACGACATGGGATTAATCCTTGAGCGCGAAAAAATAGCTTCTTTGAACGAGTACGCCTCTCGCTTATTTGGCGTCGTGTGGCGCGTCGCGATGGTTCTATTGCCTTGGCAGACGCGCTGGTTTTTGGAAGGGCCTACGTTGGGAGGATTTCCTTGGGAAGGGGGGAGGGTCTCGATCTATGTGTCGTGGATACCAATAATACTAAGTATTGCTCTTTTTCTCATTTCCCGACCTTCGTGGCCGGGTTCCTCCCGCCGATGGCGGGACAGGAATGACGGAAAAAAGGTAGGAATGCTTTTCATCATATTGTTTTTTTTAGGATCAGCGCTCTCCTCTATCTATGTACGAGCGACGTTGCAATGGTGGGTTGAGACTCTGTTATTGATCGGGTTTGCGTGGGTGACGATTCGTGGGATTGATCGTGAGATGATCTGCCGTTGGATTGTATACGCGATTCTTCCGCACGCGGTGTTGGGAATCATTCAATTTTGTACCCAATGGGTGGCAGGCTCAAAATGGTTTGGGATGGCTACGCAGGATCCGATGGTTCCCGGTGTATCGGTGATTGAATCGATGGGGAAGCGGTGGTTGCGTGCGTATGGAGGATTTCCGCATCCGAATATTTTTGGTGGGTGGCTATTGATGGGATTAGTATCGAGTATCGAGTATCGAGTATCGAGCAGAGGGGATCAAGTAATAAGAATATTGATACTAGCGGGGTTTTCTATTGTGCTTGTTCTTACGTTTTCGCGAAGTGCTTGGGTGGCGTTTGGGCTTCTGATGGGGTCTATTGAATTCCTCCTCTTGAAGGAGCGGCGAGGTACGCAACGCATTGATCGTTTTAGATGTTTGCTCCCGTCTGTCGCGGTTGTTGTTTTTGCTCTGACCATGATTTGGCAATGGCCGTTGGTTATGACGCGTAGCTCCTCCGTGACGAGACTGGAAGCGATATCCGTGAATGAACGTAGAGTAGGGATAGAGAATGGGATCGAGCTCATTCGACGTCATCCTTGGATGGGAGTGGGGCCACGGGCGACGGCGCATGCATTGATTGAAGAACAGCTCGTTTCAGCGGACTCGATCCCAATTATTCCTCACAACCTCTTTGTTTTGATAGTTGATGAGATTGGGTTATTTGGATGCTTGCTTCTAGCCCTCATTAGCTGGAGGGAGCGGCAACGGATAGCGGATGTTCTGAGGAATCATCCAGATAGAACAGTCTTTTTACTGGCTGTTTTTGTGATTCTTTGCCTTGACCATTATCCATGGTCGACATGGAGTGGGATGAGTTGGACGATGTTGATTTTTTGTTTAATCTTTGCGAAAAAAGGCACACTTGACACAAGCCCTGATCGTTTGGCAATGTATGAGCAGCGTAATTAGCACTCGTAAACAGTGAATGCTAATTACCCGTCTAATTACTTACTATTTTCAAGCGTTTTTTGCTTATGAAGCTACGCCCTCTCGGAAACCGTGTGATTGTTAAACCGGCTTCCAAAGAAGAAAAGACCTTGAGCGGGATTATTTTGCCCGACACGATGGGAAAAGAGCGCCCAGAACAAGGAGATGTGATTGAGGTTGGTCCTGGATTATTGTTGGAAAACGGCACGCGTCAATCGATGAGCGTGAAGGTTGGGGATCGCATTATCTTCAAAAAATACTCACCAGACGAGTTCAAAATTGAATCTGAAGAATACTTGGTGCTTGCAGAGACGGATATTATCGCGGTCTTGGAAAAATAAGAAACGCTTCTAAATAATTTTCAAACCTAAATATCGTATGGCAAAATTGATTCAGTTTGATGAGCAAGCCCGTCAGAGCGCCTTTCGTGGCGTGAATGCCTTGGCAAACGCGGTTAAAGTTACCCTTGGTCCTAAAGGCCGCAATGTCGTGATTGGTCATGGCTACGGAGCTCCTACTATCACAAAAGATGGCGTGACGGTTGCCAAAGAGGTTGAATTAGAAGATCCGATTGAAAATATTGGAGCGGAAATTATCCGTGAAGCGGCTTCTAAAACAGGTGATGCGGCTGGTGATGGAACCACGACCGCGACGGTATTGGCGCAGGCCATGATCACGGAAGGGTTGAAGAACATTACCGCTGGGGCAAATCCTCTTGCTGTGAAGCGTGGCATGGAAAAAGCCTTGGAAGCGATTGTTACCGAGCTTAAGAACAAGATTTCCCAGCCGGTAAAGGGAGATGCGATTGAGCATGTGGCCTCGATTTCTGCCAACGATCGTGAAATTGGGAAGATCATTGCCGAAGCGGTGAACCAAATGGGTCGTGAAGGAGTGATCACGGTTGAAGAATCACATACCTTTGGGGTTGAGATGGAAGTGGTCAAAGGCATGCGGATTGATAAGGGGTATGCATCCCAGTACATGGTGACCAACCAGGAGCGCATGGAATCGGAGTACACGGACGCACCGATCTTGGTGACGGACAAAAAGATTTCTTCCGTCCAGGAGCTTTTGCCAATTTTGGAAAAGATTTTGAAGATGGGGAAGAAAGAGCTTGTGATTGTCGCGGATGATGTCGAAGGAGAGGCGCTTGCAACGCTCGTGGTCAATAAATTACGTGGGATTTTCAATGCGTTGGTAGTGAAATCTCCAGGCTTTGGTGACCGTCGTAAAGAGATGCTGCAAGATATTGCGGTCATGACAGGCGCGACACTTATTACGGAAGATGTCGGTCGCAAGCTTGATTCTGTTGAGATGGCTGACTTGGGTTCTGCGCGCAAAGTGGTCGCAACGAAAGAAAATACGACATTTGTGGATGGAAAGGGTGACAAGGCACAAATTGACGCACGTGTTGGCGCGATTCGTAAACAAATGGAAACGACGGAATCTTCGTTTGATAAGGAAAAGCTGCAGGAACGGTTGGCTAAATTGGCGGGTGGTGTGGGTGTGATCAAGGTCGGTGCGGCGACGGAAGTTGAAATGAAAGAAAAGAAGCACCGTATCGAAGATGCTATCGCTTCTACGAAAGCAGCCATTGAAGAAGGGATTGTGCCTGGAGGTGGTGTTGCCTTATTGCGCACCACAGAAGTTCTTGATGGTTTGAAGCTTGAAGGAGAAGAGCAGATTGGTGTTCGTATCGTTCGTAAAGCGATTGAGTCTCCTATCCGTGCGATTGCGATCAATGCCGGAAAAGATGGCTCGGTCATCATTGAAGAAGTACGTAAACAAGGTGGGAACAAAGGATACAATGCAGAAGCTGACCGTTATGAGGATTTGGTTGAAGCGGGTGTTATTGATCCAGCTAAAGTCACGCGTACCGCTCTTCAGAACGCCGTGAGCGTCGCCTCCATGTTCCTTACGATGGAATGTGTCATCGTTGAGAAGCCAAAGGCCGAGGCAGCAGGCGCAGATAGCCATGGTCATGGGGGCGGGATGGGTGGCATGGGCGGAGGAATGGGGTTCTAAGCTAAACGACAGAGCTCATAAAAGGACAGCTTCGGCTGTCTTTTTCTGTTGCCTCCAGACAAGGGATGGCGCGATGTGTATTATAGAGGGGTATATGAAAAAACGCGCGCTTCTTTTTATCTTTGCGGGTATGTTGTTGGCAACGCCGAGTTGGGCGGCTTTGTACGATCTGCAGCTCTCCTCCGAGGATATTGTGTTGCAGCCCCGTTATCCGATTGCGAAGCAACCAGTTCGTATTTATGCGACTGTACAAAACTTAGGTGAGCGCGATACGGAGGCGACGATTGAGTTTTTTGATGGAGAGCGCAAGATTGGCAGCAAATTTGTGTCGGTGCGAACTGGCGGGAGACCAGATGAAGTATGGTTAGAATGGACGCCGATGAGTGAGGGGGACCATCTTTTGCGGGTGCGATTAGTCTCTGACTCAGATACGCCTGACGAAGATTTGAGTAACGGCACCGCGACGTTTGAGGTCTATGCAGATCGTGATACGGATGAAGATACGTACCCTGATCGGGTTGACCAAGATGATGATAATGACGGAACACTGGATGTAAATGACCAATTTCCATTAGATCCGCGTCGTCAAAAGGACACGGATAATGATGGGATCGATGATAAGGAAGATAATGATATTGATAACGATGGGCTTACGAATGCCCAAGAACGTGAAGTGGGGACGGACCCGCTGCGACGCGATACGGATGGAGATGGGGTAGGAGATAAAGATGATGTGTATCCATTGGATCGGACGCGATCTGCGCGTGAAGTTCCTAAGCCAGTGGTTACTCCTCCGGTGCCTACGCCTACAGCCGCGACAAAGCCTGCAGTTCCTCCTACGAATGGTAAAAATACGACCGCGACGGTTCCTGTGCCGGTTGCTCCTGTTGTTGCGGTGAATGTGGGTGCGACAACTTCTTCAGATGCGATCCAGCCGGTTACGCCTGATGTTTTGAAAGTATTGGGGATTGAAGCAGGTACGTCTACGGCGGGGACGGTGGCAGTTGAACCAGCGGTTCAAGAGGAGGGGGTGGCAAGTCCTTCGCTCCAAGAAGAAGAGGAGTCTTCAAGTGCCATGGTACCCATTTTATGGGGATTAGCGATTGTGAGTGCGGTTTTAGGCGGGTGGTTTCTCTTTAAGAGTAGATCGGCTGAATAAGCGGGAGAGAGGGGATAGGGATCAGCGACTTATTGCACGCTTTATCTTTTGCAGTTCTTTCAAAATATCTCCCGCATGACTCCATTTTACGCGCGAGGTCGGACCATTGTTCCAAGTGACGGGAAATTCGATGATGCGCAGGTTCTTTTTACGAGCTTGAGAGAGAATTTCGACATCAAAGGCCCAGCCAGTAGATACGAGGTTAGCAAAGAGCGTTTTTGCTGTGTCGTGACGGAAGGCTTTACAGCCACATTGAGTGTCGCGGTATGGGAGGTCGAGGTAGGTTCGTAATAGTAGATTGAAGGCTTGCCCTGCGAGAGAGCGGTACCAGACTTGTGGCCTTTGTATATGTGCTTCACGGATGCGTCGCGAAGCGATGGCGATATCGTAGTCTTCTAATAGGGAGAAGGCGCGTTTTAACTCCTCAGGATGCGTGGCGAGGTCTGCATCTAAAAAAGCGATGTAGGTGCCCTTCGCTTCTTTTACACCCGCTTGGACGGCGGCTCCTTTGCCTTGGTTGTGGGAGAGGCGGATGAGGTTGATGTTTGATGAAGATTCTTTGGTTTGGATTGTACGCACGATCCTGGCGGTTTCATCGCGTGAGCCATCATCAACGACAATAATCTCAAACTCTCCAGACAAGGCCTGGAGAGTCGTGAGAGTTTTAGCGACGGCCGTTTCGATGGTGGATTGTTCGTTATAGGCCGGGATGATGACGCTATGCTGCATGTGTTGTGTTGGAATGCTGTTTGAGGGAACGGAAGAGTTTTGTGAGCCAGGTGATGAAGAGGGGGAGGAAGAGGACTTGGCCAATACTTCCAATGAAATACGCATATCCTTGTGGGATCGTTTTGAAGATGGCGTTCATTTTGGTTTCGCCGACGATAACGGCGAAGATGGTATCGACGGCAAACGTTGCGGCGAGAAACAGAAGAAGGAAGGTGAGGCCAGGAAAAAGGATACGGGTAAAGACGGCCCAGAATCTCCCTTTTACAAGATGGTAGGATTGGGCAAATAATTGGATGGATTTTTTGAAGGAGGGAACGCGAAGATTGTTTCGTTCTGTGGTCGTGAAGGTGGCGTGTGATCCTTCTGAATTTGTCATGAAGAAGAACGGCCAAAATGCCAGCTGGATGACCAACCAGATGGCGGGAATGCTTAAGACGGCCATACTCAAGGCCGCGATGATGAGAAATGTGCCTTTCGGGAGGTTTCCCAAGACCGCTAAGATGGGTAGGCCGATGACCCCGAGGATGAGAGGGAGGGAAGCACCCACCAAGGCAATTCGGTGCAGAATCTGTAACCAAATATAGCTTCCAACGGGTTGTACCCAGCTTGGCTCTTGGAGAACCTTGGTCTCACCCTCTTCTTTGAGAATGAATTGCATTAACCGTAAGCTCACCCAGGCTCCGATACAGAGCCCTGTTATGAGAGGGGCTACTCTCACGAGCGGTAAGAGGAGGGGAGGAGCGAATTGGGTAAGTAAACTTGCAACGAGTAATACAACGGCTGGAACGAGCAGCCAAAGAGAAATGCTGAAGGTCTGCTTCCAGTTGCGCTTGAAGGTTTGCCAACTGTCTTTAATGAGTTCGCGAACGGGAATAAGACCAGAGCGAGTTGTCGTTGAAGGGGATGGGGTACGGCGCAGCGTCGGCATAGTACGGCTATTGTACGGGATGCTACGTAAGTGCGCTAGCGGGGTCTTCCCCATAGCAAAATACCTTTGAGGAGCACGCTCTCCTGTTTTGCTAAACAGGTGCTCGCTCTCGGGCCGTCGCCCTCCGAGAGTCTCCTCAAAGGTATTTTGCTATGGGGAAGGCTTATCCTTTTGCTTCTAAGACTCGACAAACTTCCTGTCCGACGGCTTCGGGAGATTGGTTCGCATCAATTTCTACAATGCGTGTCCCAAGGTTTTGATATGGTTTTAAGACTTCTGGGTCGCGATAGCGGGCGATCAGCCGTTCTTGGAAGGGAAGTTCTTCGTAAATATGTCCATCCACTTTATTGAAACGTCCTTCTAAGCGTTTCATGGCTTCTTCTGAAGAGAGGCGTAATAAGAGTAACAGATCTGGGGGACGAGAAAGTTCTGCTCGATTGCCCTCGAGAGATAATAACCAATCGACAGTGATGGTATTGTCTTGAAGGGGTTGGTAGGCGAGAGAGCTAATGACGCCACGTTCTTGTAAAACGAAGCGATCTGGTTTGGCTTGGAGGAAAGGGAGGATGACGCGTGTGAAAAGGACTTGGCGGTCGAGGGCAAACGCTTCTGCGGCCGCGCGGGCATGGTAGCTCCGCCCAACCTGGGCTTTAATGATTTCTTCGCGGATGGCGGCTCCGATCCAGCAGAACGTGGGTTCTGAGGAGATGAGGACGTCTGCATCACAAATACCTGGTTCATCCACGGTTGGAAGGCGATGTTCGCGTTGTGTGTATTCCGAGAGGTTGAATATCTTTTTTCCTTGGGCACCCAAATACTCCGACATGGCTTTAATGGCGGTATATTTGCCGGCGCCGTCAATGGCGTCGACAATGACGAGGGTGCCCGGGTGGTTCATATTCTGTGGTAGGTTATAAAAGAATATCCATCGTGTTTTTCTTCTTTAATGATGCTCCATGCTCCTTGAGATATTTCTGGAAAAAATGTATCACCCTCGTACGGTACATGTATTTGAGTGAGTTCTATTTTTTCTGCGAATGGGAGAGATTGTTTGAATATCTCTGCTCCCCCAAGAATCCATATGTCTTCGTTCTTTAATGTTTCGAGCGCTTCTTCTAGGTTGTGAAATAGGGTGGCTCCTTCAGCGATAAAGGAACGATCGCGAGTTATAACAACATTTTTTCTTCCTGAGAGAGGTCTATGTTTTTCCGGGAGTGATTCCCATGTTTTTCGCCCCATTAAAACCGTCTTCCCCATCGTGCATTGACGGAAATGCTTCAAATCCTCAGGAATATGCCAGGGCAACCCCCCATCTTTGCCGATGCAGTGGTTGCTCGCTTGTGCGACGATAAGGGTGACGGGCATGGGCTATATGGCTATTTCAAAAGGAATGCGAGGATAACTTTCGTATCCGATAATTTGTGTACTTTCACATGTCCAATCAAATATTGTGCTAAAGGAAGGTGTTTCAATTTTTGCGAGAGGGTAGCGATCTGCATCGCGAGATAATTGTTCTTTTGCGCCTTCTATGTGGTTTTCAAAAATATGTGTATCGGCTAAAAAACCGATCAAGCGACCTTCTTGTAGCCCAGTTTCTTTCGCGAGCAGGTGCAGTAGAAGAGCGTAACTTGCGATGTTAAAAGGAAGTCCCAGCATTACATCGACGGAGCGTTGATTCCAAAGAAGATTTAATTTATTTCCAATTACGGTTACTTGAAAGCCATAATGACAAGGAGGTAAGCCCATTTCGGGTAAAGCGACAGGGTTCCAAGCCATGACGATCATGCGTCTGTCTGTTGGATCGGTCTTTAACGTCTCGATTACTTTTTTTAATTGGTCGATTCCTTTATCTGTATAGTCAGAGCTACAAGAGTCATAGGAAGCATTAAAATGGCGCCATTGAAAGCCATAGATTGGGCCTAGATCGCGTTCTTCAAGCATTCTTTTCTTAGAAGCTTCGTCATGACCGTATGGTGCTTTTTTTGGATGAGCCCATTCATCCCAAATGTGGTTGTTTTTTTCTTGGAGCCATTGTTTGTCCGTAATGCCTTTAATGAAAAATTCTAACTCACTTGCGATTAAGCGAAATGGAATTTTTTTTGTTGTTAGCAAAGGAAAGCCTTTCGACATGTCGTGTTCAAACATCGCTCCGGCGATGGCAAGAACATCCGTGCCTTGTCGAGTGCCTTTCTTTTCACCCGTTTCTAATACACGACGTACAATATCTAAATAGGCTTTCATAGAAGAAAATGGTGTAATTTAGATCCCTGTCGAGCCAAATCCTCCGCGGGAGGAACCTTCAGCAGGGCCTTCGAGCCATTCGGCGCGTTCCACGGGGAGGAAAAAAGCTTGGGCGAGACGTTCGCCTTTGGTGATGATGACAGGTGTGTCGCCGGGGTTCCAGAGGGATAACCTGAGGATATCTTCAGGGCCGCAAAAGTCCTGGTCGATGACGCCAATCCCGTTGGTTCCGATCAAGCCTTTCTTCCAATACAGGGAGGATCTTCCGCTGATCATCAGCATGTAGCCCGGGGGCGTGGCAATGATGAGACCCGTTGAGATTTTAGCGGCTTGCTTAGGTTCGATCGTCAGATTTTCTGCGGAAGCTAAATCAAATGCTACCGATCCGGGGGTTTGGTATTGTGGCAATTCCATGTCGGGGTCGGCGCGTGTGATGCGAACGTGCATATTACGCTTTGTAGTCTAGACGTTTTAAGAGCGCTTCGATTTCAACTTTTAAGTCTTCGAGACTGCCGTCGTTTTTTAGGTGCTCGGTGGCTTCGGCCATGACCGTCGGGATGGTTATCTCGGTCGAGCGTTGGCCTTCCGCGAGAAATTGTTCTTTTGTCATTTCCGCTTCGCCGCTATTTTGGCCGCGATTTTTTAAGCGCCCGAAACGCACGTCTGGATCTACATCAATGGAAACGAGGACGAAGTTAGGAAGTGGGGAGAGGGTGGCGATATCCATGTGACGACGGATGCCTTCGATGACGACGAGGTTAGTAGAAGCTTCGCGTGCATCTTCGGCGATGACGCGTGAGAAGAGATCTTCTCCAAACGTATGACGAAGCGTCTCAGACAATTTGATCATGTTGTCTCGCGATTCTTCTAAATGGAGGCGGTGCAAGACATCACGCATACTGGTGCTAAAACTAAACGTGGTTGCGCCGTACGTATCCTTTAAATATTTTGCGATCGTGCCTTTGCCACAACCGGCTTGGCCAACAAATCCGAGGATGAGAGAGGGCATAGTTATGCTTTAAACCATTTAGCGAGTTTGGGGCCTTGTTGTTGGCTGTAATTAGATTTCAAGTCTGAGCCATAGAGCTTTTCCGGAATTTCCAACATGTGTTCGTAGACCATGAGACAGATGGGTTGGCCGTCGCGCAGAACAAAGGGATGACCGTAACATTCGACTTCGAGGACTCCGATCGTGCCTCGTTCTTCATCTTTTTCTCGCCAACCGAAACCCGGATCAAAGAAACCGGCAAAATGCGAACGAAACTCGCCTTTGGAGGCATCGTAAGAAACCATTTCTGTTGAGAATTCGGGGGGAGTGATGATGCGTTCACGAGTTGAAAGGATGTAGAAATCACCGGGGTGAAGAACGAGTTCTTCGTTTTCTGGGCGAGAGATGTCTTCAAAGAAAGCTGCCGGATCGTGATCAAATTTAGCAGTATCGAGCACGGCTTCTGGGGCTGTTTTGGCACGCCAGCCGATGCGTTCTTGGGAGTGGAGATCGACGGTCATGGTGATACCGCGACCGACATAATCTTCATTATTTGCAATATCTTTTCCATCAAGGGTGCGAAGAAGGCGATATTGATTGAAGATAGCGTTGTGTTCTGTCGGTGAAAGGCGAGCATCTCCGCGATAAAAACGCATTTGGTTGATGCGGTCACCAGCATGGACGCGTACGGGGAAGGATTTGGGGCTGACCTCGAGCCAGAGGGAGCCGCTATAGCCCGCAGGGATGTCGTCGAAACGGGGGACGCCATCGGCGATCAGGCGTGCGCGTAAATTGATGCGACCTGAAGAGCTTTTATTGCTGGTAGCGGCGTGAATGTCGGCTGGAAGCGTCAAAGACTCCGCGAGCTTGATGAGATAGATCCCGTTGTGTTCGAGCGGTTGCTCGGCATTGTGTTTGAAGAGTAGGCCGCGTTTTAAAATGTCTCCGACGGATTCGCCTTTACGGGGGAGGTACGAACCACGCACACGATAGATTTCATCGGTTAAGGAGAGGTCTAGCGAGGCGGGTTGGACGGCTGCCTCTTGTGTCACGCCGCGTACGGCTCCGCTCACCATGAGTTCGCGGATGGTTTGGTAGGGGAGAGCGCCTTGAGATGCGGGCATAGGAATATGGCGGCAGCTTAGCGGATGAGAGGGGATGAGCCAAGGCTTACGCCACTCCCTTCTTTCCTCGTCATTCTAAGGTGAAATCTACTGTCGTAAAAATAGATACTGCAGTCGAAGGATCCCTTATGTATGTGGGATGGCCTTTTAGACAGAAGGAATCAACTCAAGCGGAGCCCTAGATGGGGGAGGGAGGGATGGGGGAGAAAAAACATCTCCCCGAAACCATGTAAGTGAATTCGGGGAGATGGGCGAGAGTGGGCTCGCGGAAGAAAGGGCGGAGAGAATGTGTCAGTGAGGGCAGGGCTCCAAGTGGCGGAACCGGACCAGGAGATAGCGTTCGGAGAAGGGCGGAACCCGTCCGTCGGTGTAGGTGATGACGCGTTCGAAGCCGACGACAGGCGTGTTCCCGGTGTTCGAGTTGCTGTCGCGGTGGACGGCGGGACAGTCGTTGCGCTGGGTCCAGCCGTGGAACTGCTGGTCTTCACCGGTCACCACACGGCACTCGTGATGCGTTTCGAGGCAGGTGCCCGTCACGTTTCGTCGCAGAGAACGCAGCCGATCTGTGCCTCCCTGCCTGCCGAAAGGTTTGTACCCAGATGCCTGGAAATAGTACTGGTCGAGGCGGTCCGTGTCCCCGCAGCCTCCGAGGGCGAGGGCGAGACCCAGAACGATGTTTCTCTTCGTGCTCACGGCTTTTTTTCCGTTTCTCCCCACCTAACTGTAGGGACGATTAATGTAAATAATATTTTATATTTTGTCAATGTAGAGCGAAATTTTTGGTGTTTTTCTCTATCGATTTATACAACATCTCCCCGAACCCATATAAATGAGGTCGGGGAGATGAGCGAGATTTTGGCTCGCGAAAAAGAAAAGAGAGGATGTTGGTTAAAATAACCAAGAGAGGGTTTTTGTGGCTACGACGCTTATGAGCGCCAGTATTATTCCGAGCGTCCAGTTTCTCAGGCTGTGGTCGTTGATTCTCTTCAGCCACTTCATCGGAACCTCCTTTACTAAGCATTTCAGACCTTCGTCTCTTCGTCAAATAAAAATACTACGCGAGTTTCGTAGTATTTTTATCGTTATCTTAGGCGAACATGGATGGATCCACGTGGATGCCAGGGCCCATGGTCGAGGTGAGAGTGACGGATTTGAGGTAGCTCCCTTTCGCGGAAGCTGGTTTGTTCTTCTTGACGGCTTCTACTAAAACGTTAAGGTTTTCTGTGATTTTTGCTGCGTCCAAAGAGGCTTTGGCGATGGCTTGGTGGATGTTGGCGCTCGTGTCGTTCTTGAAGGATACTTTACCCTTCTTGATTTCTTCCACCATCTTTTTGACGTTTGGTCCGACGGTGTCAGTCTTTGGGTTAGGCATGAGGCCAATAGGACCTAAGACTTTGGCGACCTTGGACATTTTTGCCATCATGTCTGGCGTTGCCACCACGACGTCCGCGTCTACTTTGCCTTTTTGCGCGATTTCCGCGATCAAATCTTCACCACCAACGATGTCTGCTCCAGCTTCTTTGGCTTCTGCTTCTTTGGCAGGGGCGACGATAGCGGCGACGCGCTTGGTCTTCCCGATGGAGTGAGGGAAGATGATGGTCGAGCGAACTTGTTGTTCACCCTTTTTGACATCGATACCCAAGTTGATGTGGACTTCGATCGTGCTATCAAACTTCGTGTTTGAGGTCTTTTTTACCAATTCAACGGCGTCAGCTGGGCTGTAGAGTTGTTTTGGATTTACGAGCTTTTTTAGCTCATTATAGCGTTTTCCGTGCGGCATATCGTGGTTCAGGTGGCGGGTGTATTAGCCTCGCCTCCCACAATCAATAATTAAGTGTGGCTATTATACGGATTTGTGCTAGGATGTCAACCATTTCTTGTATTCCCCTCCTTTGGCAAGGAGGGGTTAGGGGAGGATTGCTAGCCCAATAAAACGGGTATCCCTAGGTTACTGTTTGTTTTTAGAACTCCTCCCCCTGCCCCTCCTCGCCGGAGGAGGGGAGTCAAACCCCTTGTATATGCATCTCGGC
>CAZTQP010000008.1:9835-28320 GCA_964615825.1 uncultured Gammaproteobacteria bacterium | reverse complement strand
AACTATTCATACGCTAGTTTAAGTCCGGCAAAAAATTCTCTGGGTTCACAGGGATCCCATTTTGGCGTACTTCAAAGTGTAAGTGTGGCCCCGTTGAAAGCCCTGCACCTGGATCCCCTGGTTTACCACCGGAATAGCCAATAATATCGCCACGCTCAACATACGTGTCAGGCTTCGAACCAAACTTCGACAAATGGGCATACACCGTCGCAACACCTCCAGCATGCACCACCATCACATAGTTTCCATACTGTTTTCCTGTACGATTCCACGCCACATACCCACCAGCCGCGGCTCGCACCGGCGTCCCAACAGGAGTCGGAAGATCAACGCCTGGATGTTCAAACAATTTTCGAAATGGATAACTTGGATCGTGAAAATGGGCCGAGATCCCTTTACGAACAGGAACCGGCCAATTCAAGAGCACGTCTCCACGCGCCAAGGCAGCATCAATCGAATCTAAGCGATCCTTCAAGCGATCTTGCAGCGACTGGATATCCCCCGCTTCGCTCTGCTGTTGCTGACGCAACTCATACACAATCTTCCGGAACTCATCCTCCTTATCCTGCGTCGCGTTGATAAGACTAAGTTTACTTGAGCGCTCTTCTTCCAATTGCGTCTGGGCGATTTGTGCATCAAGTTTTTGCTGCTCAAGCGCGGCACGACGAGCTTCTTGTTGCTTACGTTTTCCTTCTAAAATCGTCTTTTCTGACTTTAGAACACGTGTTGCTTCCCCAAGGTCACCCTCTAACCGTGCCAATTCATCGACACGCACAAACACCTCAGACAAAGAAGGTCGAGATAAAAACGCATCAAAAATGCTAATCGAACTATCCTGTTGCAACTTCCCAAAAATATCAGACAGAGCGGCTTCACGCTTCGTAATCGCATTCTGCTGTAACGTGATTTGCGTCGCGAGTGCCTGGATCTCTAAGGTAGTAGACTCGGCCTCGCGCTGAGCACGCTCTACACTTAATTGCTTCTCTTGAATTCCATTTTCCAACAAGGCTAATTGATTTTGCAAAGACAAAGCCGCATTTTGCTGCTCAACCTGCTTGTCACGGTACCCTTTAATCATTGCATCCAACTCTTTAACGCGTGTCTGCTTTTGTTTTACCTGGTCCTGCAACGTATCAACCTCTTGTTTTAAGCCTACATCTTCTTCCCCGTCAACATTCTCCGTCTGTGAGGCAACTTCTTGAGCAAAGACGGGATAAAATGAGGAACAAACAAGCAGGCTCAGCGCAAGACACGCAAGCATTTTCCTACGAAGGGACAAAGGGGACATCAATACTCAGGATTATACCAACGTTGCCAAGGCTTCGTCGATACGTGCAAATGCCCGCTCTTTTCCATACACCCACAACAACTCAAAGGGACTCGGCGATTGTTTCATGCCAGACAAGGAGACACGCAGTGGCCACAAGGTATCGCCATTTCCCCAACCTTTTTCGGCAATCAATCCACGCACCAAGGCATCCAACTCAGAAATAGAAGCAAACGCTTGGGAATTCGCCGCTAACAGCGCCTTCACCGCCTCTAATCGCTCTCGCGCCTCTTCTTTCGTTTGCGTCTTCCACACGAGAATACTCGCGTCATGGTTCAGCTGGGCTGGAAAGAGAAACCCGGTCATTTCCATAATTTGGCTCGGTAATTGCACACGTTCCCGTACCAACAGACAGATGCGATCCACAAACGCGGTATCATCGCTCAGCCCTTGAATAAATGGTCGCATTAGCTTCAAGTAGTCCGCCTCCGGCATCGTTTTAAGATAATGTGCATTGACCCAATTCAATTTTTCCACATTTAAGACCGCTCCCGCCCTATTCACCTTCGAGAGATCGAATAACTTGATCAATTCTTCTCGCGTAAACACCTCACGATCATCCGTCGGATTCCAACCTAATAACGCCAAAAAGTTAATTAACGCTTCTGGTAAATATCCTTTCTCCAAATATGATTCCACCGACACATCTCCTTTACGTTTAGACAGCTTGGTTTTGTCCGGATTCAATAGCAATGGCACATGCGCATACGTCGGCATTTCAAAACCTAACATCTTGCACAAAATAATCTGTTTTGGCGTCGAGGAAATCCATTCTTCTCCACGCAGCGCATGTGAAATCTTCATGAGCTCATCATCCACCACCACTGCGAGATGGTAGGTCGGGAATCCATCAGATTTGATGAGGACCTGGTCATCCACTTCACTATTTTTAAACACAATCTCCCCTCGAATCGCATCCACGAATTTCGATTCCCCCTCTGGAACCTTCAAGCGCAACACATGTCGATCACCTCGCGCTAACCGTTGGCTCACTTCTTCCGCAGATAACTTCAAACAGCGGCGATCATACTTTGGAGCCAGCTTTAGTAACGCCTGCTCTTCGCGCATTTTCTCAAGCTCTCCGGACGTGCAAAAACATGGATACGCATCGCCTTGAGCGAGGAGTTGGTCAGCATACTTACGATAAATATCTAAACGTTTTGACTGGATATATGGACCATAAGGACCCTTTTCTCCCAACGAACCATCCTCATTCAGCACCAACCCTTCATCATAATCCAACCCCAATGTTTGAAAGGTTTTGAGGAGACTCTCAATCGCGCCAGGCACGGAACGCTCTTGATCCGTATCCTCAATGCGTAACACAAATTGCCCCCCAGACTGGCGCGCCAAAAAATAGTCATACAGGACCGTTCGCAACGTCCCAATATGCATAAACCCCGTTGGCGAAGGGGCAAGACGCGTTCGCATTGGCTTCATAGCACTCATATTGACGCATCCTATGCAAAAATACGCAATTTGTCGAGAAAAGAAGATTATTCCTGGGGCGGAGCCTTCCTCCTGTCTTTTACATACTTCTTATGGGCGAACCAAGCAATAAGCACCCCCACACACAAAATCAAGCCAAAGAAAAAGACTTCGCGCAGTACGCGTGCCTCACGGAGCATATGACGAACGGCTTCCAACCCGTAATATCCGATTACGAGATAAAAAAGATTCTTAATCGTCGTACCAACAAACGTCGTCCACAAAAACAAATTACGATCAACCTTGATTAACCCAGCCACAACAGATACGGGAACGGAAGGGATGATAGGCATGGCCCGTAACCCAATCAACAACCAATAATCCCCTCGTCGAGCTCCCAAACGAGCTCCCATCGCTTCGACATCTGCATGAGTCACCCCAATATATTTACCAAATCGAGGGACAAGAACGTCCTCCACCACATCTGCGAGCGTGTAATAAATTAAAGAAGCAAGAGTTTTTCCTAGGGAGCTAAGAGCAGCTAACAAGAGAAGGGTCAGAACCATGCGTTCCTGAAAATGAGCCACGCTTCCTGCGGTAACCATCACCGCATACGTCGGGATCGGAGAAATGATTTCTTCCACGAACGACCCACCAAACACAAACCAAGGCAAAGGGGTTTTATGCGCCGCCGAAATGATTAATGCCGTAATGGCAGAAAAATTGATCATGTGTGTGAAGAAGAAAGGGTGGTCGCCTCCAAAATGATAAGCCAAATGATCCCTAAGGGATGGTTAAGATACGGCGTAAATACATGCGTAACTACCAGCGCTACTAAACTGCCAAGTATTGCCCCACGCACCCATATCGGCAAAGACGCCTTCCAGGTTCGACGCATTAACCGTACCACAATCGCAAGCAGAAGCGGAATGCCCAAAATCCCAAACTTAAACCAGTGGTCAACCCATCCCCATTCAAAGGCGTACGTCGTATACATTCCTCCCGTGGCGGCAACGACACGTGGATCAGAGCTTTGATAGGTGACCGTCGCCCCAAACCCAGAACCTAACACCGGATGACGCATCACCCCTTTAAAGAGAATCGGCAACAACTTCCAGCGGCTCATACTCGCCGCGTCACCTGTATTGGTTCGTGCCACGAGTAAATTCATAAGCGATCCCGATGAACGCGGTGGGGCATAAAATAGCGCTGCAACTAAAGCAAGCGAAGCAAATAAAACTAACAAGAATCTAAGAATTATACGATACCTTCCTATCATTCCCGTCCCGCCATCGGCGAGAGGAACCCAGCCCCGGCACTGTCGTTCGCGAACGACGTGCCCCAGAAGGATCGATCGAGGAATCAAAAACAGGACGATGCCAGATGCCAGTATTCCTGCCGCTGCCCCCAAGAACAAACTCCTCGAGAGAGAAACGATCAATGTCGCCCATCCGCCAATCCAAATCACCCAAAACCAACGAGACAGCTTCGCGTGGAACGCAGCATACCAAACTCCTCCAATCACAATGGGTAAAAGGAAGATATGCGATTGAAAAAACACTCGCCAGGCGTTCGTCCCTTCTAACGCTCGCGTCATCTCTCCCACCCCCGTACGACGAACCCATAGATAGATCACCTCCACCCAAGCTGGATTGGTAAGATGGGTAAACAAATAAAATAATACAAGCGTCTTAAGACACAACCAGCTAAAAGCGACGAACAGAGCCGTGGGAACGATACGCTTCAACTC
Source organism: uncultured Gammaproteobacteria bacterium (assembly GCA_964615825.1). Taxonomy (GTDB): domain Bacteria; phylum Patescibacteriota; class Patescibacteriia; order 2-12-FULL-60-25; family 2-12-FULL-60-25; genus JAGOUY01. The sequence goes on along the minus strand of CAZTQP010000008.1, from coordinate 23,815 downwards.
CTCCTTTCGATACGTCGCAAGATCTAACGCTGGTAACAACAACAGCCACACCCCCCAGGCATTCGCATCCGCCAAGACAAAAGCATTCTGTAACGCCATCCCGCGCAAAAATGCATATACAAGCAGAGCGCCTAACCCGATATACAACCCTCGTCCCTTAAGATACCCTCTCCATCCACGATACGTCTTATGCTGAACCGCCCACACCAGCCACCCCAGAAAAAACGCTCCAAACCATGCCATCCGCAAAGGAATCCCACCGTGTCCCAATCCATCCCCCCATCCTCGTAACAACGCACCCTTTGATCCGATCACATACTCGGAGAGTAACAATCCCATCGCAATCGTCGGACGACGCCAGGCCAAAAAGAACATGGCAAGACTCACGACAACGAAGACCGCCGTATGTGCTTGCGCATGAAAAATCGTGAGCGCTGATAGCGTCTCTAGGCCAAGTAAAGCAAGAAACCAATAAACGTACGTTTTCATAAAGCATGTTTCTTTTTGATAATCGCTTCCGCTTCACGATACCGCTTCAAGCGCTCTGGCATCCAACCAATACGTTCCCAAGGCAGACGATACATAATTGATGGTAACCACCCGCTCATCGTCCCTCCACCTTTAACCGAGAAGAGGGATTTTTTTATCCAGACTTTTTGTGATCCCTGTTTCGCCATCGTCAACCAGACATCCCAATCCTGAAACTTTTTCAACGACGGGTCAAAGCCTGGAAACGCCTCTCGTCGCACAAGGCTCGTCGTATGGATATAATTCCCTTGTTGGAGAGCAGTTGGATCAAACGCACGACTCGGAAACAACTTTCCTCCAAACCGATGTGCAGAATAGGCCACATCCGCTTCTGGATACTCCTGCAAGGTCCGCAAAAAACATTCCAACGCGTCACGCGCTAAAGTCGCATCATGATCTAAAAATAAGACAAATTCGCCCTTCGCCAAGGCGAACCCACGATTACGTGCAACCGGAGCCCCTTGATTCGTCGCCAAGCGTTCAAAACGAATAGGTAGACGCTCTTTCCAAGGATGAATGACCTTCTGTACATCCTCATTCGATCCATCGTCAACGATAATAACTTCAAAATATCGATAGGTTTGTCGCGCCAAAGAAGTAAGCGCCTCACGCAAAAGATGCACCCGATTATAAACAGGAACGATAACCGAGATAAGCGGAAAAGCACCTTCAACCAACTTGGCACGATCTGACCATTGAAAGTCTTTCAACACCCGCTCACGTCCCATATCCCCCATCCGCTTTGCTTCCAGAGGATTATCTAAGAACCTCTGAATCGCTGCTCGTACTTCATCTACCTCACGCCCATCAACAAGCACCCCTGTCTCCCCGTCTATCACAGCTTCCCCGACCCCCCCTGTCCTCCCAGCCACCACCGGCAATCCTGCCATTGCCGCCTCTAAAAAGACAATCCCAAACCCCTCTAGATCATCCTTCTCATCCCGCACGGGAAGTGCAAACACATCCGCCGCCGCGTACCACATGTCGCGCTCGTCGTCAGACACATCACGCAACAGACAACATGTAATAGACAACATGGGCTCTAAACGAGCGCGGTCAGAACCATCTCCAATAATAACCAAACGAGCATCCATTCCATTTACCACCTCTATTAGGACATCAAACCCCTTACGCGGAACAAGTCGGCCTACCGCCAAAATAATCTTTTCTTCTAAAGAAATCCCCAACGCCTCCCGCGCTTGCTCTTTAAGAAGAAATCCCTTCGGTACCATCCCCGGGGTCACTACTACCGGAACGCGAGAGGTGAAAGCGCGTAAAATACCCGCCGTTGCGCGGGAATTCACGAACAATGCGTGAGAATATTGTATTATTTTCTTCGTAAGCCATATTTTCCAAGCAGATCTTGCCGCTTGGCGTAAATCCATCCCATGAAAAAAAACTCCGTAAGCCGGCCCACCAAACATACGAGACAGCATCGCCGCCGTGCCTACCGGAAGCACATGACTGACGAGTAAAGCACGGATATCCTTAATCTTCCGTATATGTAGCACCAGCGGCAACCAACGTGGCCACAGACGCCAAAACGATTGTTCCGCTCGCTCAACACGCACGCCAGGCAATGATTCTCCCAACTCAAATAAATACCGTGCGATCCCCCCTCTATCGGGTGGATATTCCAAGGTAGAGACAAGGAACGGATACTTGTCTACGCTCGTTTTCGCTGGATCCAACTCCATAACATCATGACATCATCTTTCTTAAGTAATTGCCACAACCCTACCCAAATTACAGCCACAACCATCCCCACCGCAAGCGCCACAAAACCAGGTAACGCACTCACCAAGAATCGAAGAACGACGTACAAACTCAGAGCCGCTCCCCATCCTTGGAGTAAAAAACGTATCGTCCAACCAAGACCTACATCTTTACGCGTTAAATATAATCCCAATAATCCTAGCGTCACAAAACTTACAATGGCCGCATACGAGGCACCCACACCCCCATAGCGGGGAACAAACACCGCATTGGCTATCACATTGATAATCATCGCGACTCCCATCGAAGCCGTTTTTAAATAGGCACGGTGTGTGGCGTTCAACAAAGATCCCAGTGGGAAATCCCAAAAAATAGGAATCAATACCCAACTTAAAACCTGTAAAATAGGTACAGCGGACGCATACGAAGATCCAAATACCCTAGGAACCAAAGAAGAGAAGGCCGATAATCCCACCGCTAACGGGACGGAGATCAACATCATTAACCGCAACGATCCGTGAAGCGCATGGGTCAACGCTTCACGATCACCACGCGCATGCATCGCACTCAATCCAGGATACAACGCGGCGACAAACGTCAGGGGCAAAAACTGGAAGGCGTAGGTTAGCTTATACGCCACCGCGTAATGCCCAATCTCCGCCTTCGTCCAATACGCTTCTAAAAAAAGCGTATCAACATAGGAGTAAACTTTGACAAACATCCCTGCCAAAGCAAACGGAACTGCTAAACGCATCATCTGAAACAGATCTTGACGCGTCCAACCCCCTTTATCTAAATCAAGCCGTCGCACGTGCCACCACGACCAAACCAGATTCAAGACACTCCCACATAAAAGAGCAAATACCAACGCTTCCACATTCCCCCGCAAAAACCACGCCGATGCCATGGCGACCATCGCCGTAGCCACCTGTGTCATCAACATCCCAGCCGCTTCAAAACGAAGTTTTTGTGAACCACGTAAAATACCGTATAACAAAAGAGACAAAGAGTCTGCAGACAAAACACCGCAGGCGATCGCCACCGACAGCATCACCGAGGAGTCGCTCCCTCTAAAAAACGCGTAGCCGAAGGACGCGAGGACCGCCAAGGGAATGAGAAGAGATTTCGCTCTCAACGCCGCCTGCGCAAAGCGACGTCCTCGAGCAGGATCAGAGGCATACTCTCGAATCACGACAGGCGTGAGACCCAGATCCGCCAACGTAACAAACACAGAAGTAATCGCCACGGCATAAAAATATGCCCCCGTGGTGGCTGGACCGCTCCAACGCGCCACAAAAAAGAACGACAAAAACGCAATCGCTTTTTGCAAAACCGTGGCGGCCATGAGCCAGGCCGCATTCCCGGCAATTTGTTTGGCGTGAGACATGACTAGACTCCTTTCATCCAATTAATAAGTAAAAACATCGCCACAACCGCTCCAATCAAAAATCCAATCGAAATGGAAGCAATGGAGTAATCATACCAGTTAACCGCTCCTAGTTTCACCACTTCTAAGAAAGCGCTCATATATTAGAGGGTAGCGCCGAATAGAAATAGAGGCAACTTATAGAACCCCCGTGCTTAGCTTAGCGCACATATCCTAACACACGCACGGTTGCCCATTGGAATGGATCTTGAGGGGAACGGCCAAATAGACGACGAAACTCCACAATCCCCTGCCTTTCTTCGTTCAAGTTACGCGGAAATCGAATACGGTACATAAGAGTATTCCAAGCCAAATTTTCTTCCTGATTACGAAAGTCCGGTTCATGCCCATAGATCGTCCGGAAGGTTTGACGAACGCGAGGCAACTGCACACGTTCCTGAGCAAGATTTCTTGTCTGTGGAGCAACCCCCCGAGCCATCCGTTCAAGATCCGCGATCGGAACCTGAGCCGTACGCATCGTTTCAAATGCATCACGAAGCAAGGCTTGACGCTCTCCCATTCCCAAACGGGCTGTCACATCCGAAGCACCATATGCGAGGAAGATCGACTGAGCTAAGCGAGTTTGCGGAGATGAGGTAAGACGCAAAGCACGCAAATCTTGTTCTACTCGTGTAAGCGCCTGAGCCTCACGCGTCAGATCACGTCTGCCATTATTCAAGAGCTCTGCTACGCGTGCAGGATCCGTAACATTGAGAATTGTTGTGATCGGTGAGATCGATGAAGGAACAACAAGAGGAGGGACAGGAGAAGAAGGATCCGCAGAAACAGAAGAAGATACAGGAGGCACCGTCTCTCTCGGCACAAAATTCCACGTCACCGCCATCCCCAGCCCAGTGCCAGCCGATGAACCTGCCGTAGCCGCCCCACCACCAGAATCCACAGGCGTGGTATTGCCAGTGTTATTATCAGCAGGAGCACTATCATTATCCGTAACAGTGACGGTAATTGTTCCAACCGAAGTAGAAACTGGATACCCACTAACTAACGAAGAGGAAATCGTGTGCGCAATGGTTGGTGTCTCCGTTCCATCAACCGTCGCATCATCCGTCGCCGTAACCGTCACCGTTTGTGGAGTATTCCAATCAGAGGAAGTGAAAGAAACCGTCGAAGTTGAGACCGTGATCGAAGCCGCAGACGGAGCTATAACAATTTCAACCGTGCTCGTAGGCTGAGAGGTTAGGACGATCGTATATGTATCCGTCGCCCCACCCTCCGTCACGCTCAACGTAGACTCGGACAATGTAACACCCGCCGTATCATTATCCAGAACTGTGTAGGTTAAAGAGGTGTTTGATCCAAGTGTCGCATGCGAAGGACTCGAAAGCGTTAAAATAATCGTTTCAGACCCTTCAAATACATCATCGTTTACAATAATGAAAGGAATCGTAGCCGTTGTATTTCCAATGGGAATCGTAGCTACTCCATTTGACAGCAAATAGTCATTACCACCTCCCGTCGCTGTCCCACTCAGCGCATAATTCACAGTCACCTCTTCAAAATGTGCCTCGCTCAAAGTGATGTGAACAGAGGTAGCTGTCACACTCTCAAGGGCAGAGGCGGTTGCTTGAGCAAATTGGACGGTTGGCACACTCCCATCCACGACAAAGGCAATCGCTCCGCTATTAGCCGTAGTATACGAAGACTCCGTCGCATTTGAATCAATCGCCTTCACACGCCAATAGTACGAACCATCAGCTAACGTCTGAGCAGATGACCCAACGCTATAACTCCCAGAACCAGCCACTTGACCCACTTGGAACGTGCGCGCTCCTTGAGCTGCGAGAGCAGACGTATAATCCATGACCAACGAACCAAAATCGCTTGAATCATCGATTTGGACCCTATATTGTACGGTATTCGAAACATCCGGATCAGAGAGCGTAAACAATAACGTAGGTGTATTCGTCCCCGTGGTTGATCCATTCACTAATGCCGTTGGTCCTAATGACGAAGGAACATTCGGCAATTCATTTGTTTGCAACGTATAAATACTCCCCTCCTCACCTGCCGTCCCCCCTCCAGCACCTGTGCCCGCTGCCCCGCCCGATGTGGAAGAAGTCCCCCCAAAAGACACAGCGGAATAACGCACAGCAATACGCCCACCACCACCTCCGGCTCCTCCATCGCCTCCATTTGCCCCCCTACCCCCGTTAGCCGTGATCGTTCCCGAACCGGCCAATGCACCCACTCTAAGATTAACACTTCCTCCAGATCCTCCGCCTCCGCCCGTGAACAATCCGCTATTAATGCCATTCCCTCCATCTGCTTTAATGGACCCATCCACGGTCAATGTTCCCGCCACCGTTATCTGCACCAATCCACCTCCGGCTCCACTAGGAGCGGTATTATTATTATATCCCCCTCCACCACTCGATCCATACAAAACAGGCTCGGTTGAGGAACCGTACGTTGCCGTACTACCCGGAACCCCCGTGGCAGAACCACCAACACCCCCATGAGCTGCCCCCCCTCCACCATATCCAGATGTAGAGCCACCCGTCCCATACCCTCCCAGAGCTATATCACAAACTCCAGTGGCAGGATGAGGCCCTCTTCCATCGAAGCCTCCGGGAGAACGCGGACATCCACGCGCAGACGCATCAATACTCGATAATGAATCAATGCTCAGCGCTGTCAGAGAGGTAGAACTCACTCCGCTCGCAAGAGTGGAACTAACCATCGTCAAGCTAATACTCCTAGGCAAAAACAACATACCTCCTCTCGTATCAACCGTGCCAGCATCCTGAAGGGAAAAATTCATCCCTCTTACCGTAAGGTCAGAAGCAATATCCCAAACAGAGCGTGCTCCGGTTTTAGAAAGTGTGAGCGTAGTGGTGACATTGGTCCAACTAGGAGCGATAATATTCACCGAAGTCACCGCAGAAAACGTCATGGTGGTATTGGTTGTTGAAATACCAGCGCTCGAAGCAACCGTGACCGTATCAATCGAAGAGGAGCAGGTCCATGTTACATTACTCAATGCAAATGCTGCCGTAGAAGACACGTATAAGCTAGTACCCGTGGTACATCCAAACACTGCGCCGGAAGAAATCGAGAAAGCATCTCGTATATAATCTCCCCCATAACGAAAATCAAAACCGGATGTAATCGATACGGTACCCGCTCCATCATCCGTATATCGATCCAAAATATAAGTAGTTCCTACCGAACCATTCACCCCATCACCAGCCCCGCCACCCACCCCCCCAATCCCAGCAGCGGCAGTCACTCTACTCAAAGAAAACGTGGAGAGCGTCGTATAAAAAATCGCGACTCTTCCCGCAGAACCTCCTCCCCCTCCTGCCCCGCCCGCGCCTCCGTTCACAGAAATAGATCCGCTGCCAGCCAATATACCCGCATGGATCAAAATGGAACCTCCAGCCCCACCTCCTCCTCCATTGAACGCACCCCTATATATTCCGTTACCTCCCAACGACCACAAGGAACCATTCACCGTCAACGTGCCTGTAGAAGTGACGTGGATCACTCCTCCACCGGCTCCTCCAAAGGCCGCCGCATAATACCCTGTACCGCCCCCCGAGCCTAAAAAGCTAGGCGCTAACGAATTCCCATATACAACACTCCCTCCAGCCCGTGAAGGTCCGCCACCACCGCCATTCCCCGCATGAGAACCACCGCCACCGCCATCTCCAGAACCACCACCCCCACGTCCGTATCCTCCCGTTTGATACGCGCACAGACCAGTAGTCACATCTACGCCATATCCATCATCTCCATTTAAAGCAGCCGCACGACAACCCTTGGTCGTCGCAGACAAGGCGCCATCCACCGTAATATTACGGGCAGTTATTCGTAACCCATTCGGATCTTCCAATAGATGGGTGGCCGTTGCGTTTGTTTCAACCACAAAATCATCCGTACTCCCCAAAATCATCTCGCTCCCCAACCCCATTGTCATCGTAAAACCGTCCTTGACCGTAACTATTCCGGACCCAATCAAATCCACCGTCCCAATCCAGGTCGTACTCACATTTCCTTCAATATTAATCGTGCTGCACTCATTATCCGTAACATACGTCTGGTCAATCACCGTAGGCGTACTAATACTACACGGAATTGGAACCGCTCGCACTCGCTCCGCCGAGCAAAAAAATGCCAGCAAAAACAGCAAAAAACCACTTATTTTGTATGGAAAAGAAAAAGATCGCATAAGGAAGAACGAAGGCGGTGCCTAGCATGAACTACAATACCATAAATCGTCCATCGACAACAGGGATATCCTTTCAAGAAATGGTAAAGAAAAGCGTAATAAAAATCTGCTAACTGAGATAGCCGATTTCACCTCTTCACATTCACACCAACCTCTTCCCGTGAAGATTTTTGTCTTAAAACCCGTTCCCTAACCCAAAGATAACGAATAACGCCCGACCAATCCTATTGTCCAACCAACGCACACCGGACACACCACCGGGAACAAGACAAAAAACGTGCTTCGACTTCATAAGACAGCCGGCCTCTCTCCAGACCCCAAACCATGGATGGTATGGGCGAGAATTCACCAAGCCATAGCTGGTTGAAAAAGATGTTACAAGCGGTCTCACCAAAGGCTGCGCAGGTGAAGCGGGCGCGTGGGTGAATGTAAACGTGACAGGCGTAGAGGTGGCGGAATTTGCCGTGGTAGCCCCGCCTCCAGAACTAACGACCGGCACAATCGGAACAGGGGTCGAAGGAGGAATGATCACTTCAGGCGCGTTTCCAAACGTCCATCCCGTATTTCCTCCTGCATCAACCGAGCCTTTCTCCGCATAGAAGCCGACACCACCACTCGCATGACTATCTTTAATGGATAAATACGTCGAACGGAATGCGGTCGAACCACGAGAAACAAGATGGAAAAACGAACCATCGCTCGAAGAAATAAGACGGATCAGATTTCCCATACTCCCATTTACCTGCCAGGTGGTAAACGTATACGTAGCTCCCTGCAAAAACTGGAGCGTATGAGCAACACGGTTATCATCCCTAAAATCCACGGCCGTGAGAGGGAGAGAGAAAATGTAACTCCCGGAACCACTCCCCGTAATCCATATATTATTGAACGTCGCAGCGTCTACGCCCGCCATGATCGTCTTTGTAGTAGCACTCTCATTCGAAAATTTAAGCGTTGACGAACCCGGCAAGAGCGTCATCCCCATCGAGGTCGCTCCATCCCAAACGGTCCCACTCCCCGTAATATCCCAAGTTCCCATTCCCATCTTAAGCGTACGCGTATTCAACGCATTACTCGCAAAAGCACCCGTAGTCACGTTATAGGTCGCGGCATCAAACGTCCCCATGACAAGGTTGAGTGTCCGCGTTGGATCAAGATAAAAATCGGAGCCGAGCGTATACGTACCATCAGGGGTATTAACATTAATTCCCCGAAAATTTGAAGGCAGAATCAACCCCGCACCGCTATACACATGATTTCCTCGTCCATTTAAGTTAAGGACATCCGTTCCTGCGGTCGCATCCTGAACAGTGACGAACATATTTGGTGAATACACCACGCTCCCAAATACAAGATGGCCGGAAGAATAGGGATTAACGTAATTCAACGCTGGACGATTCGTCACTTGAGAAAAATCCATCGTGCCTATGCGCATCATATCAAAATCAACCCTTTGCCCTTCGCTCGTAAAGGAGTGCGCATCCCAAATCGCCGTATCCTGCGGTAACGGAACGGTCGCACCAGCCGGCCCACCACTCGTAGCCGACCAATGATCAGTAGATGACATAACTCCCGTGTCGCCCACCCAATATCTCCTAACAGGCAGCGAAGTCGTAATGCCACTATTTCCACCACAATCCCCTAAAGAGGTTCCCGTGACAGGAACAGCAGCTCCCGTAATAACAATGTCAGCAAGATCGATATTCCTGAACACAACAGAACCCGTCGCCCCCAACGCAACGGTAGCCGAAACGCCTGTCGTCGCTGCGCGAAAACGACCACGATTTTTCGCCGCATCGAATCCAATATACGTAAGCACGCCATTTACATGCCAGGTAGCACCAGAATCAATCACAAAGACACGATTGCCAGCACCGAGCAGCGTCCCGTTGACAGTCAAATTATGAAACGTTCCACTACCGGTCGGCGTAAACCCACCAGGCAACTGAATAACCGAAACATCGTAAAAGGTATTCCCTCCCAACGCGAACGTCGATCTACCAGCCACCGTTTTATCAAAAATGAGAGACGAGGTACCCGCATCAAAAACGAGGCCGGCATTATTGTCAGCAAAATTAACAGAAGGTCCATGAATCGTAACGATCGACTTACCTAACACAATCGTTTTTGTGCCAACCCCAAGGACCCAGCTACCAAGCGTAACCGCTTGTCCATTCGTGTCTAACATTCCATTGGTATTCGTCGAGAGCGCCGTTGCAACCTGCGCAAATGCATCCTGGAGCGTCCAACCTCCCCCAAGACCATCCCAAACAACCGGGCCACCAAACGTGATTCCGTTCAACGTAATCGTATTTCCCATGGAGGTCGCCGCAAACGTCATCGTGCCCGTATGCGACCAAATACCACCTAACGGACCAGAAAAGCTGCCAAAGACACTCACAGGTGCACTCCCAGCAAACATCAGGGCACCGGAAGCGGGATTGGCCATCGTCAAACTGGCAGCCTGAGCTGCAGCCGTGACGGTAACCGTGTAATCTGTCGCATGTGAAGCAACATCAAAGACAACATCATCCGAAGCCGCGGGGACACTCGCCCCACCCGGACCACCAGACGTCTCACTCCAATGCTCCGTGGTAGATGCATCCCAATCCCCTGTTCCTCCCACCCAAAAACGGGTGCTCGCTTGAGCTGCCGTGGCACATCCAATCATCACAAGCAAGGCCAAACACCCCGAGACGAGGATAGAAATGAAGCGAGGAATCATAGATATAATAGATGTATATGAAGCCAAGAATCTAAAACCCGGCCAAAGCCGAGTTCTCATGAGCAATCTTGTGCTATACACAATGAAAATGCGTCACATCTGCCCGCAAAAACAAAAAAATAACCCCCACTATATACACGATTTTGACCATTTTGGCAAGCCTTTACCCTCATTTTTCGCTTATTTTAACCGTTTTTTTATACAGATCAAGGGCAATAAAAGGGCAGGCCACTCGGCCTGCCCTTTCTGTTTTAATGGAACGACTAGCGCTTGGACCACTGTGGTGAACGACGTGCCTTCTTAAGACCCGGTTTCTTACGTTCCTTAGAACGTGGGTCACGCGTCATATAACCAAGTTTCTTGAGAGTTTTACGATAGGTTGGATTGAGCTCGACCAATGCACGAGCAACGCCCAAACGCACCGCTTCCGCCTGGCCACGCATACCGCCACCTTTGACGGTCGCAATCACATCCATACCCGTTTCCATACCAACCACCTTAAGCGCCATCTTCACCAAGCCACCAAGTTCAAAGCCCGGGAAGCAAACTTCTGCATCACGGCCGTTCACTTTGATTTGACCTGTACCGTTTTTGACGAGTCTTACACGAGCAATCGCCGTCTTACGACGACCAAGACCGTTAATGTAAGAGCCGGCCTCCAAACGTGGAGCAGGAGCCGCGACTTCCGCAGCCACCGTCTCCTCTTTTTCCTTCGTCTTCTTTACGGCTTTTGCGCGAGGAGCTTTAGGAGCTGCTGCGGCCGTTTTTTTCTTAGGTTCCGTAGCCATAGTTATTTCACAATCGTCAAACGTTTCATACGCGTGTTCTGGGTGCGGTTCTTCGGCAACATGTAGCGAACCGCATGTACCAAAATCGCGCCTGGATCTTCGGCTTGAAGCTTAGCTACTGGTGAGCGCTTAATCCCACCTGGACGGTTAGAGGAACGAAAGAAGACTTTTTGGTCCATCTTTTTTCCCGTATAGACTAACTTATCGGCATTCGTGACCTTTACGATCGCGCCCGTATCAATATGCGGCGTATACCCAGGCTGGTCTTTGCCCAAAAGCATCTTCGCAATCGACGTCGCCAAACGACCTACTACCTTGTCGGTAGCATCAATCGTGACGGTCTTGCGCGTAATCGTGGCCATGCCACGTGTATTTTTCCAAGCCATAGTTATTTCACCAATTGAATCTGCGCGACTTCCGCTCCGTCCCCTTTGCGGGAGCCAAGCTTCAAGATACGCGTATACCCACCTGGGCGCGCACTGTAGCGAGGACCAAGCTCTTCGAGCACTTTGTTGACAGCGCCTTCAGACAAAAGATCCTTCATGAGCAAGCGTCGGCTGACGAGGCTCTTGGTGCGACCACGGGTAATAAGTTTTTCTACGAATGGGCGAACAGCCTTCGCTTTTGCAAGCGTGGTGTTGACATGTTCATAGAGGATGACCGACGTCGCGAGGCTGCGCAAAAGCGCGAGGCGCGATGTAGCGTTACGGTCAAGAGTTTTCCCAACGCGGCGATGTCTCATACATTATTCACTGTAAGTCAAATTCTTGAGGGTAGAGACATGGTCGGTAAGGACTTGGACCGCCTGATTGACCGCTTCAATCGCGTCAATCGTGCCGTCTGTTTCTACTCGCAAGATAAGTTTATCGAAGTCGGTCTTTTCTCCCACGCGCGTGGCCTCCACTTTGTAGGAGACGTTGATAACCGGGTTATAGAGCGCGTCGATCGCGATCATCCCAAGCTCTAACTTCTCTTTCCCGCGTTCATCAATCGATTTATATCCACGACCTGGAGCGACCCATACATCCATCTCGAAGCTGCCAGAGGCAGACGTGATCGTCGCAAGGGGAAGCTCAGGATTTACAATCTCGACCAAGGCATCCTTCTTAAAGTCTGCGGCCGTGACCTGCTTGTCGCCTTTGACAGACAACGTTAGCTTGACAGGCTCTTCAGAGAACAATTTAAGACGGAGCAATTTAAGGTTCAAAATGATTTCCAGCGCGTCCTCTTTAATATTTGGCATGGTAGCAAACTCGTGGTCTGCCCCCTTGATCTTCACCGCCGTTACCGCTGCACCCGGCAAGGATGACAAAAGCACGCGGCGCAAGGCATTGCCAAGCGTCGTCCCATAGCCTTGTGCACATGGCTCAACCACGAGCACGCCTTCGTGCGCACGATCGCCGCGCACAAAGCTGATTTTAGATGGAAGCATGATGGGATCCATACGAAGGGAATACATGGATAAAAAAGAACGAATTATTGACGAGAATAGAATTCCACAATCAGCTTCACATCGAAGGGCTGCTGCAACTCCTTATCCGCAGGAGCGCCCGTTACTTTGGCGGACAACTCTCCACGCGTAAGCGCGATCCAGGATGGGGCTTCATGCTTCGCCAAGGTTTCGGCCGCGGTCTTCCAGTTCCCTTTACCTTGCTTGATGCCACGCACTGCGATCATTTCGCCAGGACGGACACGGTAGGAAGGGATATTAACCTTCTTGCCGTTCACATCAAAGTGGGCATGGGATACGAATTGACGAGCTGCCGCACGTGTCTTGGCAAAGCCAGCACGATAGACCGCGTTGTCAAGACGAAGTTCGAGCAAGCGAACAAGCGTTTCTCCGGTGTTCCCTTGTTTAGAAGCGGCTTCGTCAAACAAGTTGCGGAATTGGCGTTCGTTGAGTCCGTAAATGCGTTTGGCTTTTTGCTTCTCGCGCAATTGCTTGGCATATTCCGTGGTACGTTTGTTGCCCGTTGGGCCATGCACACCTGGAGCAAACGGACGGCGGACCAGCGCTTTGGCGTGAGCACTCCGGTCAGACACCGGGGCACCTTCGCGACGAGAGTATTTAGCCTTGAGGTTCAATTTCATATGAATTCAAGGGAGGTTAGACGCGACGAGGGCGTGGTGGACGGCAGCCATTGTGTGGCATAGGCGTCACATCCTTAATCGATAAAACGTTGAGGTTATTGGCGTTCAAGGCACGCAACGCGCCTTCACGACCCTGACCAACCCCGGACACAAACACATGCACATCCTTAAGACCGTGGTCTTTCACTTTTTCCGCGGCATCGCGCACGATGACGGAAGCAGCGTAAGGAGTGGCTTTCTTTGGGCCTTTGAAGCCAACCACACCGGCGCTCGACCAGGCCAAAACGGCCCCGTTCATGTCGGTCAAAGACACAATCGTGTTGTTAAAGCTGGCTTGGATATACGCCTTGCCTTGAGAGACTTGCGCACGCGCTTTCTTGCCTCCTTTTTTTGGCTTGGCTTTGCTGACTTTCTTGGTAGGCGCTGCTGCAGCATCCGCCGCAGGGGCTACGTTCTTTGCTTCGTCGCTCATATTAGGTCTTTTCTAGCTTACGTTTACCAGAACCCATGGTCT
>CAZTQP010000008.1:7688-9735 GCA_964615825.1 uncultured Gammaproteobacteria bacterium | reverse complement strand
CTTCGTCGCTCATATTAGGTCTTTTCTAGCTTACGTTTACCAGAACCCATGGTCTTACGGACGTTGCCACGGATGGTGCGGGAATTGGTCTTGGTGCGTTGGCCACGGACAGGCAAGCCTTTCACATGACGAGAACCGCGGTATGAACCAATTTCTTTCAAGCGCTTAATGTTAGACAGGACTTCACGGCGAAGTTCACCTTCTACCTTATGCTGCTTTTCGATAACATCACGCAATTGGTTGGCTTGAGCTTCTGGTAAGTCCTTAACGCGAACGTCAGGGGAAATACCCGTGTCAGCCAATACTTTCTTGGCCGTGGTTGGGCCAACACCGTAGATATAGGTGAGGGCGACTTCCAGGCGTTTGTTTTGGGGGAGGGAAACTCCGGCAATACGAGCCATAGTGAGAGTAAAGTATCAAATCAAAATTATCCTTGACGTTGTTTGTGCTTAGGGTTCTTGGGACACGTCACCACTACACGGCCTTTACGGCGTGTCACTTGGCAATCGCGGCACATGGCTTTGACAGAAGATCGAACTTTCATAAGGAGATTGGGAAGGCTTGTTTACAAACGATAGGTGATGCGACCTTTGGTTAAATCGTACGGAGTCATCTCAACCTGCACCTGGTCGCCAGGCGTCAGACGAATGCGATTCATCCGCATTTTTCCGGACAAATAGCACAAAATGCTTTGTCCATTTTCAAGCTTGACTTTAAAGGTGGCCGCCGGAAGGTTTTCTTCAATCGTGCCTTTCACCACCAAGAAGTCCTTGTTAGGTGAGAGGTTTTTACCGGCCATAGGGATGATGCATGGTTGCAAAAGAGACGTGTGTACGTTGCATAAAGGGACTGCCGGGCATCTTCCACGGTGTCCCTTTGTCGCGCCAAAGGCTAAGACAAGCTTCGTACCCCACGTAGATATGGATAAAGGATTGGGCGGAGTGTACCAATAATTTGGCTAGGCTGTCAACAGCTTAGAGGGAACGAGGAATAATGAAATATAAAAGGGAATAAGGATGGGGCTCATCGATAAAAAATATAACCCCTATCTAGAAGAAAAATGCCTTAGATAAGCGGAATAAAAAACACCCGAGTACGTTCTCGGGTGTTTTTTATTCGTCGGGATGAAAAGTAAGGAAGCCTCCCGACGACGGGCTTGAATTAGGAGAGAAAAGGACGTCTAATCCTGTTCCGGGAACAAATAGGTATGGTTGAAGTGGAGGAAGAAATCCTCAACAGATCTGTCTTTCCACCCCTGAATACGAAATCCATACTCTATCCAATAACCGATAAAGTCGAGTACCACTAGACACGTACCGAAAGAAAAACGCCAGACGAGAAAGAAAAGACCCATGCTCAAGGACCAAAGAAACTGGATCGGGAACACAAAAGAGGTAAGGCGTTCATAGCGCTGATACGCCCGGTACTTCTTGGTCTCGTCCTTATCCCGATAGGCAGAGGCCAGACCATGAAACTCGTCTGGACGCTTGCGTACCTCCGCCGCGTACAGGAGACCCCCGGAAGCGAATAGATCAAAGAAGAAGGGCCAGAGGAGCCCCATCCTGAGCCGAAGCCAGAACGGATGCCGACCCACCCTCTCGGTCACCGCGGCGGAAGGAAGACCGATGTCCCAGGCGAGCCAAGAGTCCCACCTAAATCTGGCCCAGGCAGGACCAAGAAGCGCGGCGAGGAGACCGTAGGCCAGGAACGTCAGGGCAGCGATGAAACCAACCACGTATCCATCCTCCTGCTTCACGAACGGCGAAGCTGGTTAAAACGTCACACCAAAAAATAATATAAGTCAATAACCCTACCTCCCCGTCACCATTGCCTTGATGCGACGCACACCCGCAGACACCGCCTCCTCTTTCTGGATCTTAAAGGATCCCAACTCCCCTGTTTCACTCACATGCGGCCCTCCACAAATTTCTTTGGAGAAGTCGCCCATGAAATAGACTTTGATTTTGTTGCCAACAAGGGCGTATTTATCTTCAAACAAGCCAATCACTCCGCGCGACTTCGCTTCCTCAACCGTCATCTCTTCCAT
>CAZTQP010000008.1:0-7588 GCA_964615825.1 uncultured Gammaproteobacteria bacterium | reverse complement strand
CAAACAAGCCAATCACTCCGCGCGACTTCGCTTCCTCAACCGTCATCTCTTCCATCTTAATCGCAAAATTCTGACGAATGGCGTCGTTCACAAGCTCCTCTACCTTCGCGAGCTCTTCTGGCGTAACTTTCTGCGCATGTGAAAAATCAAAACGTAACCGCTCTGCCGTAATATTTGAACCACGCTGCTCAACATGTGTCCCAAGCACCGTCCGAAGGGCTTGATGGAGCAAATGCGTCGCCGTATGCAAGCGTGTTGTCTCAACCGATTGGTCAGCCAGCCCCCCTTTAAAGGCTCCCGCAGAAGAGGTCCGGGATAAGTCTTGATGCTTCTTAAACTCCGTTTCAAACACGTCCCGAGCCACCTTCATACCTCGCTCCAACAAAAGCTCCTCTGTTAATTCCAAAGGAAAACCGTACGTGGAGAATAGCGTAAAGGCCTGTTCACCGGAGACATTCCCATGTCCCGCCATCTTCTCAAGCTCTTTAAGACCCTTCTCTAACGTCTTCCCAAATTTCTCTTCTTCCTTCGCAAGCTCCGTTTGAATTTTTTCTTGGTTGGCTCGTAGCTCAGTGTAATGATCACCAAAGGCTTCAATCACGGACTGACCAATCGCAGGCAAAAATGATCCTTGGATTCCCAAGCGACGTCCTTCGCGAATAGCACGACGAAGCAACCGACGGACAACATAGCCCGCCCCTACGTTCGAGGGTAAGACGCCGCGAGGATCACCAATAATAAAAGTCGCGGCACGAATATGGTCAGCGATGATACGGAAGGAACGGCGAAGAGCGGCCGGAGTCATCCCGCTCCATGTTCCAAGTTCAGAGATGGGAGTTAAATCACCACGCGTAATTCCACGAACATCTGTAAACTCTCCCTCCCCTTCCAAGGGATATTTTTTACCAGACATTGTTTCAAGCTGAAAAACAACCGGAGCAAATGCATCCGTCAAAAACGTGTCTGGGTTACCCGTCAAGGCGGCGGCAATACGCTCCAACCCACCACCAAAATCAACATTTCGCTGTTTTAGTTTTACGAAGCCAGCTTCTGTTTTCTGATACTCCATGAAGACGTTGTTCCCAATCTCAAGAAACCGTCCGCAATCACAATTCACATGGCAATGTTCACCAAACAAAGCCTTGTCAGACTCACCATTCAAATGTCCGTTCAACTGAGGAGCAAAATCCCAAAACATTTCTGTATCAGGCCCACCCGGCTCACCGACAGGCATTTTCCCAGGTACACCAGAACGTGACCACCAATTCTTTTTCTCATCGTAATAAAATATTCTTCCCCCTTGCATCCCATCACGATCGGCAAAATCAACTGCCTTGGCCTCCATTCCGACCGTAGCGAATTGGGCTTGCCACAAAGACACGGCTTCGTCATCACGAGGGATGCCAAGCGTATCATTTCCTCGAAAGGCGGTGATATATAAATTCTTAGGATTGAGTCCGACTTTCTTCGTCAAAAACTCAAACATCCAAACGATCTGCTCTTGTTTAAAATAATCTCCTAAAGACCAATTTCCCAGCATTTCAAAAAACGTGAGATGACGATTATCACCCACCTCTTCAATATCTTGAGAGCGAATACACTTTTGGCTATCAGTAAGACGCGTCCCCTGCGCATGGGGCTCTCCAAGCAAAAACGGGATCATCGGCTGCATCCCCGAGCCCGTAAACAAGGTCGTCGGATCATTCTCCGGCAACACCGAAGCCGAAGGCAAAATCGCATGCCTCTTTTCTGCAAAAAAATCTAAATATGCCTTCCGGATCTCATGGATCGTCATAATGTCCGAAGAATAACGAAAATACGAGTAAATGACAACCTCCGCCTCCCCTTCCCCTCCACCCTCATCTAGGGCTCGCGTTTCATGTTCTTTTTCTCCCGACTGCTGTCTGAGCAAGGAGACAATACCGTTGCTCTCGATTTGCGGTTGCAGGTATTGGCTCCGGTCCGCCAACGAAGAACTCCCGGCGGAATGCGAGTTCAGTCGGGAGAAAAAGAACATGACACGCGAGCCCATCGCCTATATATCACCATCCAATCACCTACAGAGATGAAGGGGTACCTGTTCCGCTGCGAGATCCCTCACTCCGCAAGACTTCGTTCGGGATGACGGAGGGGAGAAAGGCAATTACGCCTTATTCGTAATAAAATTATGGTAGAGGGCTTGGGCTTGGTTTACGAAAATTTTGAGGAGAGACACGTCAAAGTCTTCGGGTAACGACTCCCCTACATGGAGAAGCAGGTAGGCTTTATACTTTCCTACCGAACGGTCGGAAGGAATCACCGCAATTTTTTTATGATCTTCTGATTCCAACAAGGCATGCGACAAACTCTTATCATGCACTTCTTTTAAATCTCGATTCGCAACCCGAAACGCAAACTTTCCCTCTTGTTCATGGGTAAACTCCCCTTCCGTTCTAAGTGGATCAAGCTCAACAAAGCGCAATAAGGCACACTGTGCTCCAGCCGCGGCACACGCATTCGCTGCCAATGAATGAAATAGGTCTTTGGGGAGACGCTTGCCATCCATGACCGTCGACGTGTCATGCGCCATGTTTTTCAAAAGCTCAATCTTACGGTTAATCGAACCAATATATGCATACGAATCCATTAACTCTTTCTTAGCACGATGGTAATCCATCTGGACTTGTTCACGCTCCCGTTCGCGCTTTTCCATGTAGCGTTCGTACAGCGAAAACGTCAATAAGCCCGCAATTCCAAAGATAAAAATCGTAATTTCTTCTAATGTTGTCTGCGAAATCCCAAAGTAATCACGCGTATAAATCGATGGCGAAAGGACCGTGAGCACGAAAAAGAGTAGATATACCAGAGAAATCCACTCTAAGCGCTTACTCGCACGAACAACCGGTTGCATCGCCTCAAGAATACATGATTCTAGGCCAAAAATCCACCCCCTAGGCATTCATCACCACGATAGAGGACGGCAGATTGGCCAGGCGCAAGAGCCCAGACAGGATCGGTAAAGAGTATCGAGTATTCGGACTGAGACCTCATCCCTGAGGTCTGTGGCCTAATGATAGCCTTAATCGGCGTTTGACGGTAACGGATAGCTACCTCGACTTCTGCCTCTCCGTTTCCAAGACAGGGGTTCCCAGCACACCAGTTAACCCCATGGATCGCTGCTTCCTTGGTATACATGGCGGGATGGTCACGGTCAGACACAATAATGAGCTGGTTACGTTCCAGATCTTTACGCGCAACATACCAGGCACGCTGATCTTTGGAGACTTGGATCCCCTGTCGTTGGCCAATGGTATACCCATCCAATCCATCGTGATGACCAACAACCTCTCCCTCAATCGTCACAATCTCGCCGGGCTTAGGCTCAATTTTTTTGCGCAAGAATTCTTTAAAATCCAACTTGCCAATAAAGCAAATACCTTGGCTATCCGGCTTATGCGCTGTTGGCAACGCAAAGGCCTCCGCCTGTTTGCGGACGTCTGGCTTTGATAAATGTCCCACCGGAAACCACACCTTCTGGAGCACATCTTGAGACAGACGATACAAAAAGTAGGACTGATCTTTATCGCCATCCACCCCTTTTAGTAAATGTGCGACTCCATCGTCTGTCCGCGTCACTTGCGCATAGTGCCCCGTAGCCACACCATCAAACCCCAGACGCATCGCCTCTTCAAAAAACAACCCGAACTTAATCTCTTCATTACAAAGGACGTCTGGGTTCGGGGTGATCCCCTGCTCATATTCCGTAAACATCCGCCCCAAGACGCGTTCACGATAGGAAGACTCAAAATCAAACGTTAAAAGAGGAATGCCAAGCTTGGCCGCAACACGCAACGCATCACGCCGCTCTCCACGCCATTGACACTCCCCCGTCCACAGGTCTTTCGTGTCTGACCAATTCTTAATAAAGCCTCCTACCACCTCATGCCCTTCTCTTAGCAACAGTGCCGCCGCCAAACTCGAATCCACCCCGCCGGACATGCCGACGAGGATACGTTTTCGAATCGGAAAAGAAGAGACCATGCAAACAAATAAGGAGGAATTAGGAAGAACGGAGTATACATCTTCTCATAAAATCAGCAAACCCCACAGAAGTTTGCTGTGGGGAAATAAGGGTAAAGCATTCAATGCCATCCAGAACGGGTAAAGAACAGAACAGCGCCCACAACAATAACGGCAAAACCAATTGCCAAAACGATGCTAACCCACATAGGCATTCCAACAAAGGCCGAATCCAACGCATAGGCAACCGGCGGAAAAAGGTAAAAAAATGCCGCCAACAAAAGCGAAGCGCTGATCTGTTTAACTCTCTTCATGATTACACCTCAATAATATAATATGGAAAAAGACGGTGATTGTCAATATACTTAGAAAAAACAGACCCCGCGTATAGAGAGGCGGGGCGCGGGCTGAAGGGACTAGACAGTGATCGAGAGGTCAGGAAATAAACAATACGGCGAGTAGGAGGAGAATGAAAAGAAACAACAACCCCGCCACGATGCGAAAATTCCCCTCGGAAGGATCATTCGAAGTGCAGAGACGAATCCAAGCAGTCACCATGAAAAAAGCTGTTAGGCTAAGTAAGAATCTCAGCACGCCCCACACCATCGTATCGCTCTCCTTTCTGACAAGATTAGGCACGCTACAAGGGATAGTGTCAACAATACCCCTCTTGACGAAAAACGATCACGAACAATTCTGCGACCATCATCTCTCTTCTTAGGACCACGAGTCTCCCTTCAACGTGACGAGGAAGTGGCTAGGGAAGATTTAGAAAAAAGATCGAGAATCGGCACGATATCCTCCCCATCTAACACACGAATACGACGTAATTGGTAGCGAGAAGAATTGCCATGGATTGATCCTAACCGAATTCCAAAACCCAAGGTATATCCTGCCGCCTCCACTTCGTTCGCCACCGCTTGATTCCAACTCCCAAAGGGATAGGCAAAATCGTAAATAGGATGCTCAATAATCTTTTCAAGATCTTCCTTTGAACCAACAATCTGTGGAACACGCCCTGCGCTCGATAGACGAGCAAGAAAAGGGTGCTCGCGCGTATGACTCGCAATCGTAATCAAACCCGTCTGATCCGCTTCTTGGATCATCTTGGCCGACATATGGGCGTTCACCTTGGTCATGCCCGAAATAATAAAATAGGTTGCTTTTAGATTCAGCCGCTTCAAGATCGGAAGGACGATCGTAGAATGCTCCTTGTATCCATCGTCAAAGGTAAGCAAAATTGGTTTTTTGGGGAGCATACCCGTTCCCTCAATCGCCTCTTCCAATTCTCGCGGGGTAATCGTTGTATATCCAGCCCGCACGAGCCCCTCCATTTGCGCTTGAAAATGTTCCGGGGTAACCGAATACTGGCGATCCTTGCTGGTAAAGGTGGGCTTCATCTTACGTATATGATGATACATGAGAACCGGCACCTGAATGGCCACCTCATCCTTTAAAAGCTTAGGATCCCCTTTCACCAAACTCAAATACCGCAACGGTGGTGCATGCAAAGCGGCCGTACCCGTCGAGGCCACAAGAGGAACGATGGGTGCAAGGGTGGAGGTAACAGAACTGACTGTGACGTTCACGGGAGCCTCATAGGTCGGTACAACGGTCGTACCCACACGAGGACGCACGACAAATACAATCCCAAGCACCACACAGCCCAATCCAAACACCAACGTCCCCCACCCCAAGAAAAAAGAACGATAGTGCATACACAGATAATCATTCGGAGTATACAGGATGGAAAGATACCCGCATAACCCCTCCTCACGGGAAGAGAGAATCTCTACAATGCTTTATTTTTATTCAATTTAATGGCTTGCGCTCCTTGTGCGACAACTTCGCCTACTTCATTCACTGCCAACTGCCCACAGGCCGCATCAATATCTTCGCCAAAGGTGACACGATGGGTCGCAGGAATACGAAAGGCGCGCAATTGGTCAACAAAATCAACGCGATCCGAGCGTTCCGTTCCTTGAAAAGACAACGTATCATGATATTTAATGACATTTACATGCACGAGACGAACATCAGACCCTAACAATCTCGCCACCGCCTCTGCATCTTCTGGACGATCATTAATCCCTTTCAATAACAAATATTCAAACATCACCTTGCGATTCGTTTTCTCCATGTACGTCCGCACCGCTTGCATAAGCTTCGCGAGAGGATACGCCTTATTCACTGGCATGATCTTAGAACGAACCTCATCCGTCCCAGCATGGAGAGAAATTGCCAAGTTTACCTGCATCGGCTCATCCGCCAAACGCAAAATCCCTGGCACAACGCCACAGGTAGAAATACTCATGCGACGCGCCCCAAAATTAAACCCGTCCTTATCATTCAAGGCCTTAAGCGCTTGCATGACGTTGTCGTAGTTCTGGAGCGGCTCCCCCATTCCCATGAGGACCACATTCGTCACTACTTCACCACGCGGCTTCAAATAGCGGGCATAGTGGATGACTTGTTCTACGATCTCATCACCCGTCAAATTACGCTTAAGCCCCATCGTGCCCGTGGCACAAAACGTACAGGCCATAGCGCAGCCCGCCTGAGAGGACACACACACCGTGTTGCGTTCATCCTGATGGCACATGAGGACCGCCTCAATGATTTTACCGTCCTCGCATTTAAATAAGGTTTTGACCGTATCGCCGTCCTTACTCTCCTGCACACGCAAAGGAGTAAGCGTATTCCAGGGAATAGAAGCTGCCGCGGCTTCACGCAACGGCTTCGCAAACACCGACACATCCTCCCACTTGTCACGCAACTCAACAAAAAACGCTCGCTTTACTTGAGCAAGTCGATAGGCGGGCTGTTTTTGTTCCGCCAAAAAGGCGGCAAGTTGATCAAAATGCATGCTGTTCCCAGGACCAGTTCGCTAACCGTTTGGCAGAGGCAAACATTTGCTGCTTATCCGTCACCCCAAACACTACCACGATCACGTCTGTTCCGGCGATGGGTGTACCACGGCTATCCAAACGACGCAAGCGTACCGCGAGATTATTCTTCGCTTCTTCTAAGTAACCTGTCTTCCCACCTAAGACCCAAACATCGGGGTCTTTGGTCAAAAGATCATTGGTATTTTTAATGGTTTTATTGATCGTTTTCGTGCCTTCATAGACTTTAAACGAGTACTCCGCCGTCGTCGCCGCCCGGCGGATGGTGGGCTCAGAAAAGGCTCGATCCGCAATCAAGGCCATGTCATGGGCCGTTGTGACATTCCTCGTATCCATCCCAGAAAAATCGACGAACTTCGAATGGATCGCGCCTGCCAAGCGTGCTTCTTCATTCATGCGTTTCAAAAACGCGCTTTTTGTGAGTCCAGACAATCTTCCTAAGGCCGTCGCCGTGTTATTTGCACTCGCGGTGATACTTGAATAGACCAAATCACGTACCGTCATGCGCGCCCCAACCGCCACACGTAGACGACCACCCCCAACTTCATCAACAGCTGCCAAGCGTACAGACTTCGCGGTAGAAATATTCCGAGATAAAAACGCGAGCGCCGCGGGTAATTTTGTCAGACTCGCCGCTGGATGAACTAGATCCGGCTTAAAACTATACAGGACTTCGTGCGTCT
>CAZTQP010000007.1:17006-29598 GCA_964615825.1 uncultured Gammaproteobacteria bacterium | reverse complement strand
TGCGCTTGCGGCCATAGTGGCCGTGGGTCTTATTGGTGGGACGATTTGGTGGCTAAGGGCGCGTTCTTCGGCTAGCCTGCCCTTGCTTCAATCATCTGATCCCGTAGCGGCTCCAACCCCTACGGGGAGGGAGCAGGGAGTGGCCACGAGCTCTGCACCGCGAGGGCCTCTTCCGGGAAATGAGCCTGTCTTCTTCCTGCCTGAGTTGCCTACAATTCCTACGTTAGATCCGAGCGCGGTTCCCACCCCTGCTCAGAATGCGGGTGTTGTCCCTTCTCCTGCGGCTCCGACGCCGGTCGCGCCCGTAGATGCGGATGGAGACGGCCTTACGGATGAGCAAGAGGCGAATGCGTTTACGGATCCTAAGGTAACGGATACAGATGCGGATACGTTGTTTGATGGGGATGAAATCAAGAAGTATCGGACCGATCCACTCAAAAAAGATTCGGATGGGGATGGGTACACAGATGCGCAAGAAATCGAAAACGGGTATAATCCTGTTGGGACAGGAAAATGTTTAACTACGGGCTGCGTGTTCTAGTCTCATGACGCTTTGATTTTTTGTTTATGCCTACTCCTCCACCAAATGTTCCCTTTGAAGTCAGCGACGAAGAATTAGAGGCTGAGTTAGCTCGCTTTAGCGCGGACGCTCCGGCCACGCCTGCGGCTGCGCCCACCCCTCGCCCAAACGTTCCGGCTCCTTTGGCGTCGGAGCGTTCTCCCTCGGCCGCGGCGCCTATGCCAGCTCCTTCCGTGGCGGCGGATGATATGTTTTCGGGTTTAGACCAATCACCAAAACAGCCCGTACGACCTATGGCCCTAGGGGAGTTGCCTCAGCGAACGTCTTCTTCGGCACCTAAATATATTCTTTTATTTGCCGGTGTCGTGATTGTTCTTGGTGGGCTTGGCTTCTTGTTTTGGGAGTTTGCGATCCGTCGGCCCGCCGCAGAGCGCGCGGCTAATGTTCCACAGTTGGTTCCAGCCGTTGCGCAACCAACCATTCCTCCCACTTCTCCGTCAGTACCTGCTCCCGTTGTGCCTGATCCTGTTCCCACTGTTGTTCCAGATCCCACGTTGCCATCACAGGGCTCTAATGATGTCCCTGCACCGTTGCCTACGCCTGTTGTGACGCCTCCACCAGGTACAACGATCCCTTTTCCTGAACAAGTTTCTCCTCTCCCTCAGCAACCAGCTTCTGCCTCGGTTGTGGATACCGATGAAGATGGATTATCTGATTCACGCGAGCTTGAATTAGGAACCGATCCTCGTAACCGCGATACGGATGCCGATGAATTGTCTGATGGGGATGAGGTATTAAAATACGGTACCAACCCTCTTGACCGTGATACAGATAAGGATAGTTTTCTTGATGGGAAAGAAGTTCAAAATGGCTATAACCCACGTGGATCAGATAAATGTGCGAAGTCGGATTGCTCAGTTTAACAAAAAAATCAAAAATTAGTACTTAAAATAACAGCCAAAATTAGGAAAGCACGATTATTCAGGGTTAGGAGGTATTATTCTACTATGGCTTTTTCGCCAACGCCTGCTCCTTCTTCCTCTTCGGCGGCAACACCGGGCGTTTTTGCGAATCGTCGAGTAGAAATTGTGACGATTCCCGAGAAGTTCTATGGAGTAGCGCTCGGAATGGACGGAAAAACGCAGGCAGAACGAGATACGCCTCCGCCTCCTCCGCCGCCACCTAAGCCTGTTGCTCCTCCGGTCATGATTAAGCCGGCGGAACGCAAACCTATCTGGCCATATCTTGTATTAGTTGGTTCCGTTGTCCTCATTGTTTCTGGGGTTTTCTTGTACGTGAATAAAGATTTGCTATTTCCTCCTCCGGTTGTTGCTCCGGCTGCTGTGGTTGCGGCACCCGCTCCCTCTGCGCCTAGTAACCTTTCTGCCACATCTTCGGGACAGGCAGTGAGTCTGGTATGGGTAGATGGTGGGGGAGTTGTGGCAGGAGTACGTATTGAACGGCAAGAAAATGGCAGTTATGTGCCACTCACTGTTTTACC
This sequence comes from uncultured Gammaproteobacteria bacterium, assembly GCA_964615825.1. GTDB lineage: Bacteria > Patescibacteriota > Patescibacteriia > 2-12-FULL-60-25 > 2-12-FULL-60-25 > JAGOUY01. The sequence continues at coordinate 27,577 of CAZTQP010000007.1, read as the reverse complement.
AGCAGGGAGTACGGCCTTTTTAGATGTCTCTGCTCAGCCTTCACGTACGTATGTTTATCATGTGATCGCCTTTGGAGAAGGAGGGGAGTCTTCTCCCTCAAATGAAGCGACGGTGCGTGTCCCTGATGCTATTCCTCTTCCTCCACCTGCTCCTGTGGTACCTGTTTTGCCTTCTGGTGGCTTAGATTCTGATTCCGATGGATTGACAGATGTAGAAGAGCCTTTATACGGAACGGATGCTCGTAGCCCGGATGCAGACCTGGATGGCTTTTTAGATGGGAATGAGGTCTTTCATCTCTATAATCCGGCGGCGCGTTCTCCTGTTCGTCTATTGGATTCGGGGCTGGTGAAATTGTTTTCGGCGCCAGCTGGTTGGTCTGTCTCTGTTCCTTCCCCCTGGATTATTGGATTAGACATCCCTGATGGTTCGCAAGCGACGGTGACGACAGGTCGAGGAGAGACCATGATCCTTAAGATTGAGAATAACGTGACGGGCGCGTCTTTGGCGGATTGGTATGCGGCACGCGTGCCAGGTGAGAGCGCCTCTTCTGTTCGTCCATTTGTGACCAAGGGCGGCCTACAAGGGGTGATCGCGCCAGATAGATTGGAGGCCTTGTTTGCTTGGGGTACGAAGGTCTTTACGGTCAAATACATTCTTGGAGGAGAGATGTTTATTAACTATCGTACGACGTTTGAGATGATGCTTAATTCGTTGAAGCTCGTCGGCGTACCTATTGTGGAAGCTCCTTCGGAAGCGGCTACTGGTCCCGGTTCTTTGACGACGGGGACCGCTCTTGTGATGACGTCCGTAAGTTCTACGACACCTGTTGTGCCGTTGTCTAATACCTCTTCTTCTGCGCCGCTCGTTGAGAGTGCTTCCTCGACCTCTGTCGTCCCTCCTGCCTCGGCTGCGACATCTTCTTCTATCCGGTCTTAATATGCTGTCTTTTGATGTTGTCTCCTCCATACCCCGTTTATTGTCTCAGTCTGATCTTGACGATCTTGCGGAGGTGCTCTCAAAGAGGATTAAGATGCCGGCGACAAGCGTTGTGTCACTCACCTTCGTGTCTGAGAAGCGTATGCAGGAAATTAACCAGGCGCAGCGGGGAAAAGATCGTCCTACGGATGTTCTTTCTTTTGCGACGGCTGAGGAGCTGCGTGTATCTACGCCCAAAGCTTTGCCGACGGACTTAGGGGATATTTTTTTATGCCCTGCATACGCCTGTCGTGAAGCGAAGCGACGGGGGATCGATGAACGTGAAGAGTTGATCCGGCTCCTTGTACACGGCGTTCTCCATTTGCAAGGGTATGATCATGTAAGTATTGAAGAAGAGGTGGAGATGTTTGGCTTTCAGGAGCGATTAGTGGAGCGGGTATTGGAGCGCGCATCTCGATTGATCGCTAAAAAGACTTAATTTTTCCCATTCTTTTTTCTCCTTGACAAGTCTGCCTATGCCTACGTTCCTGCCCCGAAGTTTTACGCATGCGCTGCATGGAATGCGCACGTGTTTTGCGTCGGAACGGAATTTTCGTTTCCAGGTCGCAGCAGGATTGTTGGCAATCTCCGCCTCTTTCGCGCTTCCGATTTTACCTTGGCAGAGGATTGTGGTTTGGTTTGTCGTGATGATCGTGCTCGTGCTAGAATTGGTGAACAGTTCCCTGGAGCGTCTCGTAGATCTTGTGAAGCCTCAGCTTCATGAGAGTGCGCGCGATATTAAAGACCTCATGGCCGCTGCGGTTCTCATGTCATCGTTCTTTGCGGTCCTCATAGGACTCATGATTTTTTTGCCTTCCATTTTCCTTGCCTTGCGCGCTGTATGAAAGAACATCTCATCGCTGGCATTGACCTCGGAAGTTCCTCTATCCGACTTGTGGCCGGCCAGGTTACGGTCGGAGCAGATAAACGCGAGGTATTAACAATGCTTGGAGCTGTTGAGGTTCCATCGCAAGGAATTTCTAAAGGTTCCGTAAACTCACTTGAAGAAGCGGTGAGTTCTATTTCGGCATGTTTAGAGCAGGCGGAGCGTCAAATCGGATTGCCGGTTACGGAAGCCTATGTTGGATTAGGCGGGCCTTTGATTCAGGTACAGTTAGCCAAGGGAGTGGTCGGCGTTTCGCGTCCAGAAAGCGAGATCCGCGAGGAAGATGTGCAACGTGTGTTGGAATCAGCGCGTTCTGTAGTTAATCCGGCCAATTTTGAAATCCTCCATATTCTGCCACGACGTTTTAGTATTGATGGACAACAAGCCGTGAAAGATCCAATTGGGATGCAAGGTATTCGGTTAGAGGTGGACGCACAGATTGTACAGGGCCAGGCCGCGAATGTTCGTAATTGTACAAAAGCGGTTTTTCGTACAGGGATTGATATCAATGAATTAGTCTTTAATCCTTTGGCTTCGGCTCAAGCGGTGGCCGGCTCGCGCCAAAAAGACGTAGGGGTGGTTGTCATTAATGTCGGTGCTTCCACGACATCCGTGGCGGTGTATGAGGAGGGGGAGTTGATCCATGCAGCGGTTATTCCGATTGGGGCTGACCATATCACCTCTGATATCGCGATTGGATTGCGTACCTCGCTTGATGTCGCGGAGCAGATTAAACGCACCGTTGTTTCTGCGAATGCGGATGAGGTCCTTAAACATGAAATGATTGATTTGCAAGAGTTTGGGGCACCTCAGAGTGAGATTGTCGGATCACGCTTTGTGTCTGATGTAGCGCAAGCACGTGTGGAAGAATTGTTCGAACGGGTAGAAAAAGAACTTAAAAAGATCCAGCGGAGCGGTATGTTACCGGCCGGTGCCTTATTGACGGGCGGTGGGGTTAAATTGCGTGGGATGGTAGAAGTGGCCAAGCGTACATTGCGTTTGCCTGCGAGCCTGGCTGCCGCCTCTCAGGTGCAAAGCCAGGTTGTCGATATTATCCAGGACCCGGCCTTTTCGACGGCAGTTGGTCTTGTCCTGTGGGGCTTTGAGGGTGAACGTGAGCCTCGTTTAGGAGGAAGAGGATTTGGAGGAGTGGCAGCTAAAGGGGGGGATATGTTCAAAAAACTCGGGTCGCCGCTTAAGAAGATTTTTAAGTCGTTTCTTCCTTGATCTTTTCTTGACCTCCCGCGGTTCGCTCAGTATGGTGGGAGGGCAAGGATGAGCTGTCATCCTTTGTTTGATAAGAGCTTGTAACGTATACATTTTTTGTTCAGTTTTCCTTTATTTTTCCTGATATATGGCGGAGATCAAGCCTGACATCGAAACCTTTGCCAAGATTAAGGTCATTGGCGTAGGAGGATCCGGCGGTTCGTCAACGAACCGCATGATTGCGTCCAAGATTCGTGGCGTGGAATTTATCGCCATGAATACGGACGTGCAGGCATTGCATTATTCGCAAGCTCAGCACAAACTCCATATCGGAAAGGCAAGTACGCGTGGACTTGGAGCTGGGATGGATCCGGAGATGGGCTTAAAAGCAGCGGAAGAGGCACAGAACGAAATCCGTGAAATGCTCAAAGGAGCGGACATGGTTTTTATTACGTGTGGTCTTGGAGGTGGAACTGGTTCAGGAGCATCTCCCTTTATTGCAAGTGTGGCAAAGGATTTAGGAGCCTTGACGGTCGCCGTCGTGACGCGTCCATTTGGGTTTGAAGGTGCTCAGCGCAAGGGAATTGCGGATGCGGCCTATGAAAAGTTAGCGGCTCAGGTTGACACCATCATCACGATCCCTAACGATCGTATTTTGCAGATTATTGATCGTAAAACATCTTTAGTTGATGCGTTTGAAATGGTCGATGATGTCTTGCGCCAGGGTGTGCAAGGGATCTCTGAATTGATTACGGTGCCAGGTCTTATCAACGTTGACTTCGCTGATGTCCGTTCCATTATGTCGAACCGTGGTTCAGCGCTCATGGGTATTGGCCATGGCCACGGTGATAATCGTGCGGCAGACGCAGCCAAGGCCGCGATCGCTTCTCCGCTTTTAGAAGTTTCGATCGATGGGGCAAAAGGTATCTTGTTTACGATTACGGGTGGTTCAAACTTGGGCATGTATGAGGTATCTGAGGCGGCAAAGGTTATTACGCAATCAGCAGATCCTCAAGCACGTGTGATTTTCGGGGCAATTATTGATGAGGGCATGAAGGATGAGATCAAGGTAACGGTCATTGCTACGGGTTTTGATACACGGCCAGCAGCTCCTAAACCAAAAATTGCCTTTAGTTCCGGTTCTCTCCAGCAGCAGTCACCTGCGCCACGACCTGTGACGCACGCAGCTCCGCCTGAACCGCTTGAGCGAGTGTCTTTTCAAGCGCCAAGTCGTCCTATTGCTTCCCAATCTTCTCAGCACACGGCTCCAGTGGCGCCGCCTATCGTCCAACATCAACAGTCTTACCAGCAGCCTACGTATGCTCCGCAGACCCAACCAGAGCCCCCCATGGCTCCGGTTGCTCCTGCTCCGACAATAACGCCCTCTGCGCAGCCTGCGGCTCACCAGCCCCACGTGACCCCTCCTAGCTACATGCACACGCCACCCGTTCGTTCCGTGCAACCTCCTGTTCAGATGCCTAAAGCGTCATCTGCTCCAGCCTCGTATGCACCTCCGGGCGACGAAGAAGAAGATTTAGAAATCCCTGCCTTCATCCGCAAAAAAATGATGTAGTGGTATGCATTGTCCTGTCTGCAGCCATCCTGATACGCGTGTGGTGGATTCTCGTTTGGCGCCAGATGGGACGTCGGTGCGACGCAGACGTGAATGCGACCAATGCGAGTATCGATTCTCTACTTCGGAAGAAGTGGAGTTATTGGATTTAACGGTGGTAAAGCGTGATGGTCGGCGTGAGGCCTATGCGCGCGAAAATATTGAACGAGGATTGCGTAAGGCGCTAGAAAAACGTTCTTATACGGAAACGGATTTTCGTACGCTTATCCACGCGATTGAACGGGCGATCCAGCGACGTAAGAGTATGGAGATTCGGAGTGCGGACGTAGGCGAGCTTGTAATGCAGGAATTAAAAGCGTTTGATAAAATTGCCTATATCCGATTTGCCTCCGTTTATCGTTCTTTTGAAGATGTTGAGACCTTTGAAGCAGAGGTAAAGCGTTTGCTTACGACAGGAAAAACAAAAAAGAAGCAAAAGAGAGGGTAGGTATTTTGGGTGCGATGCTGTATAGTGGAGGATAATTATCTATGCAAAAACGCACGAAGATTGTGGCGACGATGGGTCCTGCGTCTGGGACCCCGGAGATGTTGCGATCGTTAGTTGAGGCAGGGCTAAACGTGTGTCGTTTGAATTTTTCGCATGGGACGCATGAAGAACATGCGGGGTATATCAAGATGATTCGCGAGTTGGCCAAAGAATTAGGAGAGCCTTTGACCGTCTTGCAGGATCTGCAAGGGCCAAAAATTCGTGTTCAGAACGTCCCTTCAGGGGGGGTTATTTTAGAAGATGGGAAAGAGGTGGCGTTCACAACAGATGAAACAAGTTCTTCCATCCATGTCGACTATTTGGATTTGCATGCGTGCGTCCATCCCGGCGAGCATATTTTAATGGACGATGGTTTGCTAGAGGTGGAAGTTGTATCCGTGCATGGCCGAGATATTACGTGTCGCGTGGTGCATGGAGGGATGCTTTTGCCACGTAAAGGGGTGAACTTGCCTAGCACAAAACTTAAAATTTCTTCCATGACCGAGAAGGATCGTGAGGATTTGAAATTTGGTGTCTCGCAAGGCGTGGATTGGGTCGCGATTTCCTTTGTGCGTTCGGCACAAGACGTGCGTGAGTTGAAGGAGTTGATCCATACCTATGAAGAAGAGCTTGGATTGCTGCATGAACCACCGATTCGGGTGATGGCGAAGATTGAGAAGGCAGAGGCCATGGAGCAATTGGATGAGATTATTGCGGAGGTGGATGGGATCATGGTTGCGCGTGGAGACTTGGGGGTTGAAATGGCCTTTGAAAAGGTACCTGTCATGCAAAAGCGGATTATCGCCGCTTGTTTGCGAGCCGCGAAGCCGGTCGTCGTGGCAACCCAGATGTTAGATTCAATGATACGCAACCCACGTCCGACACGTGCGGAAATTTCTGATATTGCGAATGCAGTGATTGACCACGCAGATGCAACCATGTTGTCCGGAGAAACGACGACTGGTAAGTATCCTTTGGAGGCGGTGCAGGCTATGTCAGCGGCGATTCGTGAAACCGAAGGGAGTATCTATGATGATGTCTCCATACCCATTCGCACGACGGGGAGTCAGGAAGAGGCGATGACGAATATTGCGAGTGCCTTGGCGAGTTCGACAGGGGCGAAGGCGGTATTGGTTGCCTCCTTATCGGGTCAAGCCGCTCGATTTGTGTCGCGGGAACGTCCACCGGTGCCTATTTTTGTGGCGACCACAAGTGAACGCGTGGCGTGTCAGCTCTATCTATCTTGGGCCGTTTCTCCGCTCGTGATCGCTCCGTGTAAAACGGTTCCTGCCTTGATTGAGGCGGCCATGGCGCAACTCGTCGAGCAAGATAAGGTTAAGAAAGGGGATCAGGTTGTGGTCGTAGCAGGGGAGCCGCTCGGACAATCAGGTATGGTGAATTTGGTCGAAATTCGGCGTGTTTAGGCTTGTCTGTAACATCTTGGATTGTGGTTGGTATAGATAGGTAAGGAGGCTTGGTTCCTGCTTATTCCTCTTACCTATTTTATGTTTAAGTATTTTTCTGTTGGCAGCTTATTAGTATTAACGATGCTTGTACCCGCGAGCGGGTTTGCAAAAACATCGTCTCTCGCCATCAACGCAAAGGTAAAGGCGGCTGTTCGCCAAGATGTTAAAAAAGTTTCTACGGATGTACAGGTATCCTTGATGGGAAAAGTTACGGCTCTGTCTGGAACGACGATTACGGTGCTTGGGAATAATGGTTCTAGCTATGCGATTGATGCATCTGCAGCGAAGCTGGTTCGTCGCTACGGAGGAACGATGACGGTGTCTGATATTCAGTTTAATGACCAGATTTTTGTCCAAGGAACGCTGGTTGGAACGTCGATTAAAGCGAAATCGATTGAGGATTTTTCTTTGCAGGTGCGTAACGGAACCTTCAGTGGCACGGTCCAATCTGTCTCTGGAAATAGTTTTGTCCTTAAGAGTCAGAATCGCGGAACCCAGACGGTTTTGACCTCAGCGAGCACCAAATTCTTGAAAAATGGCTCGGCAGCCAGTTTGGTCGATGTGGTCGTTGGTGCGACCGTGAGTGTGGAGGGAATTTGGAATAATACGAATAGCAATATCACGGCGAATAAAGTGCGCGTAACGGTTAAACAAGAGCAGGTGCGTTTGAATGGCATGGTGTCTGCGATGAGCGGGACGACGCTTACGTTAAGTGGCACGGATGGGAAGACGTATACCGTGAATGTTGCTGGGGCTGTCTTGGCTACGAGTTCTTACTATGGAAAGGAGTGGACAAATCTTAAAGTGGGAGATCGGGTGCAGGTATGGGGCAAGATGATGATGGGTTCCACGCAAGTATCGAGCTCGATGGTTATCAATTTTTCTTCCTAGGAATCCTATAAGAGTTTAGAGGCCTCCTTTATAGGGGGTCTTTTCTCTTTACAATCTTTTTTTGATGAGTATCCTCTGAGGAAGAGGATACTCATTCTTCATGTCTACTTTATGCCACGCTATAGCAAAAAAGCTCAAGATAAAGTGAAGAAGGTGATGCATGAATATAAAGAAGGGAAGTTGAAGTCTGGGAAAAGTGGAAAGAAGGTCAAGAGCCGCAAACAGGCAATTGCGATTGGGTTATCAGAGGCGCAGGTGAAGGGGGCTAAGGTTCCTAAAAAATCGAAAACCTGAGGTGTTATTCACGCTATTGGCATGCTATGCTGATAGCGTTCTTTGTTCTCCTTGCTATTTATTGTTATGTCTATGAATAGGTTATCTCGTTACGCGCCTCTCTTATTGCGTTTATCGTTAGCGGGCGTTTATATCTGGTTCGGTGTGTCCCAGCTTACGAGTCCTAATATCTGGATGAGTATGGTGCCAGATTGGGCAACCGGCATGTCTGGCATGACGGCGGCTACGATTATCAATCTCAATGGTTGGTTTGAGATTGTGGCGGGTGTTCTATTGGTCTTAGGGTTGTTTGTTCGTTTGTTGGGGGTGGTGCTAGGGGGTCATTTGTTGTTGATTGCACGTGAGCTTGGGATGAATGCCGTGGGTGTACGTGATTTTGGGTTGGCAGGTGCGACCTTGGCCTTGGCGTTGTTTGGCGCGGATGATTTTTCGTTGTCGAAGTATATAAAAGACCGACGCAAGAACACGAGTTTGAATGCGTAACGTGTTTATAAATAAATAATGTCTATATGATCCAAGATGTTCTTAACGCCTTAAATTGGCGTTATGCGACACAGGTGTTTGATACGGAAAAGCGCGTGTCTCCGGAGGAGATGCGGGCGATTTTAGAGGCGGCACGGTTGGCTCCGAGTCCGTATGGAGTTGAACCATGGAAATTTTTGGTGATTGAGAATCCGGAGGTGCGTGCCAAGTTGCGTGAAGTTGGGTTTGGTCAGCCGAAGATTACAGATGCGTCTCATTTAGTTGTTGTTGCCCGTCGCACGGATGTACGCGAGCATATCACGCAGGAATTGATTCAGCGTTGTGCGAAGCAGCAAGGAGTTGATCCATCTGCATTGGATGGCCTTAAAAAGATGGTAGAAGGGTCGTTGGCAGGAAAAACGGATGTGGAGGTGGATACGTGGGTACGTAGCCAAACCTATATTCCGCTTGGGATCATGATTGAAACAGCCGCGCTCCTTGGAATTGATGCCGGGCCCATGGAAGGGTTCATGCCGGCCGGAGTAGATGAGGTGCTTGGCTTAAAAGAGAAACATCTTGCCGCCACGAGCATGATTGCGTTTGGATATCGGGGAGAGGATTCGGCAGCGAAGCGTCCTAAGGTGAGACGGGTGTTTGAGGAGGTGGTGGAGTTTGTGAAATAATGCCGACATGTCCTACATCCACGCCCTCATTTTAGCCATTATCGAAGGCATAACTGAGTTTTTACCCGTGTCATCGACGGCGCATTTGATCTTGGCGGGCAAGCTCTTGCGCTTGCCGGAGACGGAGTTTTTGAAGAGTTTTGATATTGCGATTCAGTTGGGGGCGATTTTAGCGGTAGTGAGCTTGTGGTTTAAACGGCTGTTGAAAGATTGGAAGCTTATTCAGCGAGTCGTAGTAGCGTTTATTCCCACGGGTATTATCGGAGTCGTTTTGTATCCGTTCATCAGAGGATTTTTGCTGGGAAATACGTCGATTATTTTGTGGTCGTTGTTGATTGGGGGGATTGTGTTGATGGTATTTGAATTCTTGCATCAGAAAGAGGGGAAGGAAGAGAGAGGAGTGGAAGAGATTAGCTATAAACAAGCGCTTGGAATCGGGTTGTTCCAAGCGCTCGCGGTTATTCCGGGGGTTTCGCGTTCTGCTTCTACGATTTTGGGAGGGATGTGGTTGGGGCTTAAGCGGAAGACGGCGGTGGAGTTTTCGTTTTTGGTCGCGATTCCAACGATGGGGGCGGCGGTTGGTTTAGACTTGTTGAAGAATGCCTCAAGCTTCTCTCGTGATCAATTTGGGCTCATGGTGTTTGGATGCGTGATTTCTTTCTTGGTCGCACTTGCTTCTGTAAAAGCATTGACCGCGTTTGTACGCGGTCATACCTTTTTGATCTTTGGAGCTTATCGGATCGTGCTTGCCTTGCTCTTGTTTTGGATTCTATAGGTCCTTCCCATTAAACTTTTTTGGTTCAATCGTATCTAGATTGATATCGTCGAGGCAGCGCACGTTTACGGCGATCATTTCTGTTCCATCCGGTCCTTTGCCACGACCGAATGAGCGGATGCCGCAGGTTTTGCAAAAGAGGTGATGAATAGTCTTCTTGTTAAATTGGTAGTCGATGAGGTTGTCTTCGCCCGACTCAAGTTTGAAGTTATCAGCGGGGGTGAAGGTAAGCCAATGACCGGCTTTGCCACAGATGGAGCAATTGCACGTAATAGGGCTCGAAGGGTCAATGGTTGTCTCGAACCGTACAGCGCCACAGTGGCAGCCTCCTTTGTAAGTTTTTGTCATATCGTGAATAGGGTTAGGATTTAGGTTCGAGTTCACGACGATTCATGAACTTGAATCTAAAAGGGAAGAGGATTCCCTTATGAGGAAGAGTGGTGCGGGTGTTTGTTGGGCCTCTCAGCGGTGAGTTGAGCGGCAGGGAGACCAGTGTAATGGGCGTGGTAGAAGGTGGTGGACCCTGGTGAGTCTGGCATTGTTGAAGAGTGCTTCGGCGATTGCCATCCGCCGTTCCTCTTCTCGAAATAGCTCTTTAATTCGTTCCCTTCTCGTTGTCATGACATGCTCCTTTTGAGACCTTACCGAGGAAAAGGTGTTTTTGCAATCTAAAGGGTCTACCTGGCACACTTTGTTGTCTCTGTGCTATCATTTTTTTGCTGTATGCCGCATGAGTACGAAGCGAAATTTTTACGCGTTAATCCTGAGGATATTCTTCGTCGGTTGAAGCAGACTGGGGCGATGCTTGTCCAGCCAGAACGGGTGATGAAACG
>CAZTQP010000007.1:10608-16906 GCA_964615825.1 uncultured Gammaproteobacteria bacterium | reverse complement strand
GTCGGTTGAAGCAGACTGGGGCGATGCTTGTCCAGCCAGAACGGGTGATGAAACGGAAAACGTTTGATTTTTTGGAATTATCTTTGCGGGCCAAGGGAGCATGGGTGCGGGTACGGGATGAAGGGGATAAAGTGACGATGAGCTATAAACGTATTACGACCGAGACAATGGAAGGGATGAGTGAGGTGATGGTGGAGGTAGATGATTTTGCACGGGCGTGTGATTTCTTGATCTCGATGGGACTAGTGGAAACGTCTTTTCAAGAGAATCGACGTGAGACGTGGACGTTAAAGGGATGCGAGGTCGTGATTGATTGGTGGCCTTGGATTTTACCTCTGGTAGAGATTGAGGGGGCTTCGGAACGAGAAATTCATCTGGCGTCTGATCTTTTGGGGTTTGATTGGTCCCGGAAAGTTCATGGAGGGATTGAGCCCGCGTATCAGGATGTATACGATATTTCCGCTAAGGCTCTTAAGGAACTTGACTCTATTACGTTTGGACCTCCGCCGCGGGGGTTGCTTGCGTGTAAGAAATAGTCCTTTTTTATTGACCTATCTTACGCTAAGGTCTAGGGTACGTAAGGCTATGGAAACGTTTTTATTGTTGATTATTTCTGTGTTCGTCACAACGGTCTTGTTGTTGATTTTGTTTAATATTCGTACAAGAGAGGCGATTGAACGGTATTTTGTAAAGCCAACGTATACGATCGGGGAGGAGTCCTTTTCTCGTTCTCTTGCGGGGGTGTTGTCTGCCGATTTTTGTGAGGGGAACTCAATCCAGACGTTGGTGGGTGGAGAGCAGATTTTTTCGACCATGATTGAGGAGATCAAAAAGGCGCAGGTGAGTATTAATTTGGAGAGTTTCGTATGTTCCTCTGGTCGAGTTTGTTCCTCCTTTACGGCTGCTTTGAGTGAACGAGCGAAGGCGGGAGTGCCTGTGCATGTCATTTTGGATTGGATGGGGAGTACTGACTTGCACGATGACCACTATCGTTGCATGAAAGAGGCGGGCATTCATGTGATTAAGTATCGCAAGCCGCATTGGTATAACTTGCCGCGCTTGAACAATCGTTCGCATCGGAAGATTCTCGTTGTTGATGGAAAAGTGGGATTTACCGGGGGAGCGGGGATTGCTGACCAATGGATGCATGAAATGGATGGGATGCTCGCGTGGCGCGATATTCATTATCGATTTGAAGGGCCAATTGTGGCCAGGATGCAGGCCGCATTCATGGAGAATTGGTTGAAGAGCCATGCGCGAGTATTAGAAGGAGAAGCCTATTTTCCTCCGTTGGTTCCAAAAGGGAATGTGTCAGGCCAATTATTTACAAGTTCCGCGGACGGGATTGAGGCAGTGCGCCTCATGTTCCTTTTGGGGATCGCGAGTGCAAAAAAGAGCATTCGGATCTTGAATGCCTATTTTGTTCCGGACGTGTCATTGTCGCGCGCCCTTATTCAGGCGGCTACCAGGCGTGGGGTGAAAGTTGAAATTGTTGTTCCGGGAGATAAGACAGACCAGCGTTTATTACAGGAGGTTTCGCGTTCTTCTTGGGCAAAATTATTGCAGGCGGGGGTTAATATTTATGAATATCAACCTACCATGCATCATGGAAAGCTTTTTATCGTGGATGATGAATTTGTGAGTATCGGATCGGCGAATTGCGACGGCCGCTCATTCCGTATCAATGATGAAATGAATGTGAATGTGTTGGATAAGAAGTTTGCGGCGGAGCAAGTGAACGTATTTGAGCAAGATAAAAAGAATTCACGTTTAGTCACGTATAAGCAATGGAAACGTCGCCCGCTTTGGAGAAAGGTTATTGGGCACTGCGGTCGTGTCCTTCAAGGACAGTTTTAGTGCGTGGCCATAGGATGAGGGCGACCATGATGGCGTTTATCGCGGCAATGTAAATAGGGTATGAGATATTCTCGAGGATGAAGGATTGACTGGCCGCCAAGCTTAAGAAAGCCGCGAGAATGTCGAGGGCGAAGAAGGCCGCGATTTCTGTTTTTGGGAAGCGATAGGTCTTAATCAAGGCAGGAACCATACCCGTGAAATCGGCGAGAATGGAACAGTAGAGGCCGAGTACCGGATTTTTGGTGGTTTGCCATACGACAATTCCGAGAAGCGCGATCGCTAAGCATGCGAGATCGATTTTCGCCCAGCCGCCCATGCCGTATTTGATGCTTAGCCCTAGAATGATGGCGCCTTGAATAAGGGTGGCTCCGGCTAACCATACGGCCAAGGTATTACCATTTGCGAATAACGTTGCTGTAGATAGAGCGGCAATGATGAAGAGGACGAAACGGGTTGTGCGATGAGGCTTCGCTTCGCCTTTTAAGATGGCGCGCGCGTAAATGAAGGGGGAGATGAGAGCGAGGGCGCTGCTTAAGAAGATGAGGATTGAGTTGTACATAGATGTTTGTTTTTTCTTTTAGGAAAGTTTAGGTAGCTTGTTCATTGTATACCAGGAACGTTCTTCTTTGAGAATTCCTCTGCTAGGCCTTTTAGCCTATACTTAACCCATGTCTTCTAAGCCGTTGTACTCGATTAAACCAGTTTTGCGTGTTTTGTGGCAGCATACCAAGCCATACCGTGGACTGGTTTGGTTTATTGCTCTCGCGGCTGTCGTTAGTGAATCCTTGCAAAGTCTCGCGCTTCCATATATTGGAAAGCTTTTATTTGATGGATTGGGGATGTCTATTCGAGATGCTTCTGGATTGCCTCAGGTTATGCAGACCATTTATCTGCTAGCTGGTGTGAGTGTTGTTTCATTGATTGTGTCTCGATGTTTGGGATATACAACGATTTATTTTCAGTCCCGCATGATGGCGGAGTTAGAGCAGACGAGTTTTTCGTACATGCTGGGACACGCCTACCAGTTCTTCCAAGATAATTTTAGTGGTTCGCTTGTTCGGCGTATTTCGCGCATTTCTCGGGCGTTTGAAGATATTGCGGATAATGTCCAGCAGAAGTTGATCCCAATTCTCGTGTCTTCGATTGGGATTCTTTACATCCTCTTTCATCGCAATGTTTTGATCGGGGCATTGGTATTTGTGTGGTTGGTGGTGATGTTTGTATATAACTACTTCTATACTAACTGGAAAGTTGGCCAAGACGTGGAGCGTGCGGCCCAGGATTCGGTGTGTACGGGATTTTTGTCGGACGCCATTTCGAATATTTTAACGATTAAGGTGTTTACCGGTGGAAAACGCGAGACGAATACGTTCCGAGAAGAATCGAACAAGCTGCAGGCGTTGCGTTTTCGGGCTTGGAAAACGCATGAATTTAATTATGGATTCCAGGCATTCGTGCTCTTAGGACTTCAGATCGGCGTTTTAACGATCGCCGTTCGATATTGGAGTTTGGGTGCTTTGAGTATCGGAGATGTTGTCTTGTTCCAAAGTTACTTTACGATCTTGAATAGCCGTGTCCTAGACTTTTCTCGCATGATTCGCTCGTTGTATGCGGCATTTACGGATGCAAGCGAGATGGTTGAGATCTTGGATAAGCCGCAAGCGATTAAGGATCGACGAGGGGCTAAGATATTGTCTGTGCCATCTGGAGAAGTTGGGTTTGAGAATGTTGATTTCTCGTATGGAAGTGAAGGAGTGTTGCGTGGTTTTGATCTAAGGATCAAGCCTGGAGAGAAGATTGCCTTAGTTGGTTCTTCTGGCGCGGGTAAATCGACCGTCATCAAGCTATTATTTCGTTTTTATGATGTGACCGCAGGTACGATCTCAATTGATGGGCAGGCGATTGATAAGGTGACGCAGGATTCATTGCGCGCTGCCATCGGTCTTGTGCCGCAAGAGACCGTACTTTTTCATCGAAGTTTGTTGGATAATATTCGTTATGGACGACCGGGTGCGACGGAGGCCGAAGTCGTTGAGGCGGCAAAGCTTGCAAATTGTGATGACTTTATCCAGCGGTTGCCATTGAAATATGATACGTTTGTTGGAGAGCGTGGAGTAAAGTTGTCTGGAGGTGAACGTCAGCGAGTGGCGATTGCGCGGGCGATATTAAAAAACGCCCCCATCTTGGTCCTGGATGAAGCGACGTCAAGTTTGGATTCAGAGTCAGAAGGGTTGATTCAAGATGCACTACGGACGCTTATGCAAGGTAAGACCACGATTGTGATTGCGCATCGTTTATCTACGATTATGTCGATGGATCGGATTGTAATTATGGACGGAGGTCGGATTGTAGATAGGGGAACGCATACGGAATTGTTAGCGCGGGAAGGGATTTATCAAAAACTTTGGAATATCCAGGTGGGGGGATTTTTTCAGGATCTAGAGATGAAGGATGGGATTTAGCGGATGGGTTCCCATTCCTTGGTAAAAGCTTTTTTGAAGAGGGTGGCCCAGATGCCGTTGGTGATCCAGGTAGTAAGGAGTTTAAGGTGACCAACCTTGTGGACGCGACGTCCGCTGTGGAATACGGTGAGTTGAGAAAGAAAACGTGTTTTGCCTATTTTTGCTAAGCGGATAAAGATATCTGCGTCTTCATAGGCAACAAGATCTTCTTTGAAGCCTCTGACTGCTTTAAATGATTGGTGTCGCATCATTTGAAATTCGCCTGTCGCAGCTCCTGATCCTAAAACATTATTAACCATATAATATGTGGTATTGATCAATCCAAATAACAACCTATCACGTAGAAGGGCTTTGTCTTTTGTGACATGGATGGAGGTTGTGACGGCAGAGAGGGTTGGATTTTGGTTGAACTCCTTGATGATGAGATTGAAAAACGTTTCAGGGTCAGGGATGATTACATCTGCATCAATGAAGACGAGGTATTGTCCTTTGGCGATGCTTGCGCCTAGATTTCTGGCTTGAGCAATTGTCTGTCGGGATATTCCTTGATGAATGACAATGTCGTCGGTGAACTTTTTAGCGATTTCAAGGGTTTTATCCGAGCTTCCGCCGTCAGAAATAATACATTCGTATGGAATGGTTTTTAGGGTGTTGAACTGCTCTAACGTCTTCTGAATGTAGCGTTCTTCTTGTAGGGTCGGAATAATGATCGAGAGGATGGGTGTTGAAATCCGTTTCGATGTAGGGCCCATATACACATCCGATTAGGCCTCTTGAAAATCTTCTTGGTAGATATGGATCAGGGTGTAGAGAAGGCTGGCCGCGAGCGGGCCAATGATGATACCTGCAGCTCCCATGAGAGCGATTCCTCCTAAGACGGCGAACAGGATGATAAGAGGGTGTAGTTCGATTTGCTTGCCAACGACGATGGGGTTAAGAACATTATCGATACTGCCCACGAGGGCAATAGACCAAATGCCAAGACCTAGGGCGGCGAGCGAGTGTCCGGTAAATAGAAGATACGCAATGGCGGGCAGAGAAATCATGGCGGTGCCGATAGAAGGGATCATGGAAGCAATCCCGGCTAAGACGCCCCATAAAGCGGCGCTTGGGACACCGAATACCCAGAGGCCGAGTCCTGTTAGGATCCCTTGGACTAACGCAATCAAAACATAGCCTTTCATGATCCCGTTTATGGCTTTGGAGAGGCGGCTCAGGATCTGTTTATCGTGCTTAAGGGAGAGGGGTAGCAGGTCTGTAAGATAGGTTTTTATCTGTTCGCCATCTTTTAAAAAGTAAAATAAGGCTAGTAGTCCAAGCAGTCCGGAGAGGATGGTATTGAGAGTCGTCGTAAAGACGGTCACGATAGAGCCCGAGAGGAAGGCGACGATGTCACTCAATTTGCTACGAATATCAAACGTTGCGGCTTCTGGAATGTAGGTTTGAATAAAAGAGGAGACCGTGTCTACCGTTTTACTCGCCCCTCCATTTTTTAAAGAAGAGTAGACATCTTGAGATTCAGAAAATACCCGCGCTCCAATGAGTGCGAGAGGAACGCCAATTACCACCAGAAAGACAAGGATGGTGAGGATTGAGGCTAATCCCTTTCTTTGTCGTGTGATATGTGTATTGATCCATTGAAAGATGGGATCAAGGACGATGGCAAAGGAAGCGCTGATGATAATAATGACGATAAACGGCCAAAAGAGCAGGGCGCAGAAAAGGCTGATCGCGAGCAGGAAGAAGTAGAAGAAATTTCGTTCTTTTAATTTATTTGCCATAGGTTATTAGCGGCGTTTGATGAAGAGTTGAGTGAGATAGTATTCGTCTTCAATGCCCTCGACAATACCGATGCCAGTTTCTGTAAACACAGGATTTTCAATATTAACGCGATGTCCATTGCTATTTAACCAAGCACGCACGGCGGTTGTCACAGGATCTACGTAGCTATTTACGGCCACATTTTCGGCCATGGTCGA
>CAZTQP010000007.1:0-10508 GCA_964615825.1 uncultured Gammaproteobacteria bacterium | reverse complement strand
CGCTGGTAGTACTGGTTGAATTGGGAGAGGTGTAGGGGATGGGCGTGGTTGAGGAATGGATTGAGCGGCGATTGCGATGTTTGCGAGGTCGCGATCACGGATACCTAAACCGTGCTGACGCAAGGCCTGATACGTTTCTTCGGCGGACCCGAGTCGAGTTGCGCGTAAGGTGAGAGGGGAGATGTAATAGGCTTGGCCGCGATCGTCGACGTCTAAGAGGATGCGTCCGGAGAGGCGGCTCGGGAAGCTTGTGGCTGTGAAGCGGATGATGTCTGAATGACGAATGCCTAAGCCTTTTGCGCGTAATAACGCAAACGCGTCAGAAGATGTGCCGAGATAAAAACGCTGTTTGCTCACAGGGTCGATGTACCAGGCTTCCCCATGTTGTTCGACCTGGAGCAGAATGCGACCAGACAGACGAGTAGATAATGGTTGGGTTGCTGCGTTCGCTGGGAGGTTTGAGCCCAGAATGCTCAGCGTGAGTCCAAAGAGAGAAAAAAGAGGGAGGCGTTTCATATCTCCTCTAGCCTAGCCTAAAAAGCTGGTTTGGTCGATAAATAGGAGATAAAACACCAACCCATTGCTGAAAGGGTCGGTGTTTTAGGGTTTATAGGTCTCGTAGAGGAATGCTGCCGAAGTAGTCGACTTTTCCTAACGGCATTCCTTCCTTGCGGAGAATGGCATAGGCGATCGCGATGTGAAAAAGGAAATTTGGGATCACGTATTCGCGGGCGTAATCAAAGCCCGTCATGTATTTGCCCGGGAAATAGGGGAGGGTGATTTGGCGTGTAGCCGCATCTGAGAAGCTGTCTTCAGAGAAGGTGGCGACGTAGTCCAAGGTTTTTTTGATGCGAGCATGTAATTCTACAAACGTTTCTTCTGTATCCGGAAAGGAAGGTGCTTCACTCCCAGCCAAGCGAGCGGCAGCGCCTTTGGCGTTATCGCAAGCGACCTGAACCTGTTTTTTTAAAGGAAACATGTCAGGGGCTAAGCGTTCATTGAGGAGGGTGCTTTCTTCCAAGCCTTTTTCTTTGGCAAACGCTTCGGCTTTGGTGAGGATCGTATCGAGCGCGGATAAGCTTTTTACCATCCCTGGTAAAGTGAATTGATAGATATCGTTCATAATTCAACAATAATATGTTAGAGACTTATATATTATCAGAAAATACCGATTTTGCCTAGGCGTTAAACGACAAGGTTACTGATTCTCTGTTATAATCTATTTAAACGTGGGTTTTTTCACTCTGTAGTGCTTTGTCTGAACTATGAATAATTCCGATGGAAAAGAACGTGTAGGTTTTATTTGTCTGCTGATCGGGCTCTTAGTCTTTTTTCTTGGGCTTATTTATATCGCGATGTCGTTTTTACAGCCTGGATCCCCCGCGGTTTTTACCCTACGAACGTCGCTAGCTGTAACGGTGAGTGGGTTTATCTTGGGGGTGTTTGGTGTATGGATGACGAAACGGAGGGGTGAAGAATAAAAATATAGGTAAAGCTTATTTTATTGGAATTGTTATTTCACAGGTAGGATCATAGGGGAGGGGTTGGTCCGTGTTTTTTTGTGCCCAATAGCGTTTCCAGTAGCTCCACCATTTTTCATGGAAAGCGGGTACTTCTTCCAAGGTGAGATTTTCGTCTGGGTTGGTTAGCCACCCCATTGTGTTAAAGGAGATGCGAAATCCTATGCCCCCGCTCCTTACGAAGCCTTGAAAGCGTGTATCATAAAATCCCACGCTTTTTTCTAAGTCAGTTTTAAATGGCGATGAACGATGTATTGCTTCGGATGACGCCTCCTCGATGGCTTCTTTCTCATTAAAGATGGCGATGATGTTTTGTGTAAGAGCAAGCTTGTCTTGGCTCATTAAGGTTGGCCAATCTAAAGGGACATTTGCAGTCGGTTGAGTAAAGAGGAGGAATTCAATGGACTGTATCTCTTCGAAGCGTATCGCCACGCGGCTACTTGGTTTTTTTGTTGGATCTTCTAGGCTAGAATTCCAGAGTTGCACGCCTTCAAATTCTGCTTGGAAGATAACGTTTTTATGTGCTGACCAATAGCTCCAGAAGCCCGTATCACAAATAGCTTCGACGAGAGTAGCTAAACCCTGCCTTTCTTTTTCAGAGAGTGTTTTCATATATATTTGTATTGAAGCCGAGCGGTGCCTCAAATTTGTTTAAAACACGGATTCTTTTTTCTTCGTGGTGCGGATGGCGTAGAAAGAGAGGAAGAAACAGCCCAGGACTAAGAGAGAAGCCGTTAAAAATGTCATTGGGATCGAGATTGTCGCGATCGCTCCACCCATAATCGGACCGAAGATCATGCCAATACTTTGGTAGGAGGCGTTGAGCCCCATGATAGAGCCTTGGGATTTCTCATCTGTTTCTTGGGATAGGATGGTTGGAATGAGGGTTTGGACAATGCTATTGGCAAGCGCCAGTACGAGCATAGCTCCGACGAAGGCAGCGAGAGAGTGTGACAAGAACATGACAAGGAAGACGGCCGCGGTAAGAAGGATGGAGCTTGAGAAGGATTTTTTTGTACCGAATTTTTTGGAAATGCGTCCCACGAGGAATGTTTGGGAGATAAGACCCATGGCTCCGAAGAGGGTGAATAGCAATGCATTTTGTGTTTCGGTGATATGGAGCACGTTTAAGGTATATGGTTGGAATCCATAGATGATCGCGCAGGCAAAGGCGAGAAAAAATATGAGAGTAATGATAAAGGTTACGCCGACCCCAGGGTCAAAGAGGGTGTGCCACATTTTTTTGAAATCAAAGAGTTTGCTGTTTTTGACCTCGCCCATGTGTTGGTTAGTTTCAGGGAGATAGAGAGCGGTTAAAATCGCGGCGACGATAGTTACACTGCCCGCGATGATAAAGGGGAGGGCGCTGTGAATGCCTAAGGTTAATGCCGCGATGGCTGGACCAAAAACGAATCCGAAATTGAACGCTGAGCCGATAAAGCCAAATGCGCCGGCGCGTTCTTCGGGTTTGGTTGAGTCTGAGACGACCGCAAAGACGACAGGGATATTCCCGGCGGTGAGCCCATCTAACGCGCGAGAGAGAAAGAGGAAGAGGGCGTTAGGTGCAATGGCCATGAGAAAGAAAGAGGCGGCGGTGCCAATGATCGAGATGAGAAGCATGGGGCGGCGGCCGTATTTGTCAGACAAGCGTCCGATGATGGGGGTCGAGATGAATTGGCAAATTGAATATAGCGCAAAGAGGAGGCCATTCTGGAAATCGGATAAGCCGTACTTTTTCGAGTAGGTGTACAGGATCGGGATGATGATTCCGTAGCCGAGCATGTTTACGAGCGCTACCAGAGCGACGATTAAGATGTTCTTATTTTTTGTCATATAGTTTGTGGGTGGCTAGGGCAGAAGAGTACTTGTTTTTTGCCTCTGTGTCGAGTTCTTTAGCAATGCTGAGGATTTGACCAAAAGATTGACAGGGTTGCCGAAGGGGTCCATAGTCATTGTAGGGCTTATTACAACTGTATAGCTATAAGTTGCGGCCGCAGCTTGTGGGGTTTACGGCTAACTTCAACACCCACTATGTCTACACAAGATGAACAAAAGAAAGACGGCCAAGCTCCTGCTCCTACGACCCCTCCAGCAGCTCCTGCCGGAACGGAACCAAAGAAAGTGTAACAAACAACCCCTAAACCTCGTGCTTGGGGGTTTTGGTATTTATTAGTGGTTTTATTATTTTTTGAGGGCGAGCGCTGTGTCTATGTGAGTTCCTTGAGTCGATATTGTGGCTAACCTTTTTTCTAGCGCGCTTGTATCGTACCCTGCTTCTTTTGCACGTTTTATTCGTCTCTCGGCTTCTTCCACGGGGTTCTTTGAGAGATCTGCTTCTTCAGAGAGACGATCTACGGCTGCTTCCGCTGCATACCCTAGTAAAGGTGCGTAGGCGTCATTAAATCTTGGATCAAGCAAGAGGCTCTTTGCTATACGTAAGACGACTGTGTCTGTGATGGTGCTGGCGGGCTTATCACTAGCACGATGGAGATTTCCTACTAATCTTTGAGCTTCTGAGCTAAACATGTTTTTTGCGGCTGCTATTGTATCGACGGGTAAGCAATCTGGGTCTAACGTGGCTAAACGTAAAACAATTTGGGCGTGTGTGAGAGGTGGACATTCGTCAGAAGATGTTTTTGGACGAAGAAAAAATTCGATTCGTTCCGCGCTCTTTTGTCGTTTTTCTGGCTCGAACACTTTCCAGCGTGCTTCACGCTCAGAGGCGGAATCGGCTAAGTGTCTACGCGTCTCTCCCGTCGTATGTAGTTCTTTAATGGTTGCGCGTTCAATTCCTACATCTGTTTCTGGAAACAGCTCTTGTCGTAATGATCGAATAAGTGGATCGGTAATGAGGGGTATTTGGACGGCTACGAGCGGAGCGAGCGTGTCCAATATTTTTTCGACAGATTTTCTTCGTGGTGCGTCCCCGATTATTTCTATGCCAGGGATCTCTCGGTCTTCTAGCTCAATGAGTTCGCAGTTGCTGGATGGGGGGTATACCTCTTTCCAGAGGTGAGGAGGGTCGCTTACAAGAACAGCGAACTTATACGGAGTTATCTGTTCTAGCTCGGCCATCGCTCTCATGCATTCGGGTATTTCCTTGGCTGTTACGACAAAGACAACTCCATGCGATGGTTCTATAGCTGTACTTTCAAAAAATGTTATGCGACGTTGTATGTCTTCCAGGATCGATGTCATTATTGGATCCGGTGTTTCTGATGGATCATGTATGGCGTCATGCTCCTCTTTTAAATCTTGTATAAGAGCTGGTAGTCCATGTTTATATAATAAAAAATCTCTAAGACGCATCCCGACACTGTTTTTTGAGGATTTTGCTGCCTCTGCTTCCACTTCTTCATACCCTTCCACATTGAATTCGGACGTAACGACAAGAACGTGCTCCGGCCATCGCTCTTCTGTCCCAAATGAACGGAGAATTTTTTTCTCAAGCCTTTCCCAGTTTATGAGGGACGGATGTTCTACGAGAGCGATCTTTGATTGTTCGGGGGAGGGAGCGGGATTTTCCATAAATGTATAGCTTCTCTATTTAAACATGCCGGTATCTCTCGAGCTAGTCTTACAATCCCTCTATGGAAGTTTTGATGGTTAGAGAAAAACCCTACAAACATCGCTATATTTTCTTTTTAGAACCATTTTATCTCTTTTAGAGTAAAGTCCATCACATTCATTACTAATATGTCTATTTTTCCTAAGTTCCGAGCGTTGCTAGTGTCTTGTTTGTCCCTGAGTTTTGTTTTTTCTTCCTTTAGTGTTCAGGCGGCCACAACGATGGGTAAGTCCGCCTCGAAGGTCGCTGCGCCTGTCGTTAACGTCATGCCGGTTAAGGCGGTTCCGGTACCTCTCCCAAAAACGAATGGCTATTATACAAATACCGCAGGCACAAAGGTGTTGCGTCCGTATGTTGCGCCCTCTATTCCCGTGGGTGCTTCCGCAAGATGTGGGGATGGGACGTTTAGCTTTAGCCGGACACGGCGTGGGACATGTAGTCATCATGGGGGAGTAAAGACGTGGTATTAAGTGATATAGCGTAGATAAGGGGACAAAATGCGGTGCGTAGATTAAAGTTGAGATATGAGAACCCTCTTTTTCCGTTTGCCGACGACGGTGCGTGCCTGTTTTACAGGCTGGCCTTTGGTGATTCAGCTATTGGCCTTTTTTCTTACCTGTGTGATTGTGAATACGGGGCTTGATTGGCGGTATTTTCTTATTACGCGTTCTCCTGGGTTGCGTGCTTTTTTCTTTCCTGCCTTGGTGATCGGAGGATTGTTGCCTGTATTGGGATCGTTAGCGGTGCTCTTGGTTGGGCATGCCTATAAAAATACCCAGCTTAAAAATACGGCGTGGGCGTTGGGACAGTCGGTCTTGTTGGGGTGGACGATTTCTTCTTCCTATAAGTTTTTTACGGGGCGTTTACAGCCTGACGTGACAGATATCGTGACAGATATCAGTAATACGTTTCGTTTTGGGATTTTTCGTGGTGGAATCTTTTGGGGCTGGCCTTCTTCACACACGACGATTGCCTTTGCGATGGCGTTTACCCTTGCTTGGTTGTACAGAAAGCATCCGCGCGTTGTGATTCCAGCTGCCATCTATGCGTTCTATATTGGGATTGGGGTGGCGACGGTTGGTATTCACTGGCTTTCGGAAGCGGTGGCAGGGGTCCTGATTGGGGCGGTGATTGGAATACAGGTGGGGAAGGTGTTTGAGCAACGGCACAAGGTAACACATGGTGAGCGATTTTAGCGTGAAAAATCTTTGAATTTGTATCCTTGTCTTGCGTATCTGCGAGGCTTGACGCGGCGAACGATCTTTGCCAAATTGTCCTATCAAACTGGAACCTTGTCTCTATGGTTCTGGGTTTGAAAGAAGGAGGCTTCGAATGGTCAGGGATGTATGGACATCTGTTCTTTCCTATCTTATGCCCGCCCTTCATATGTCTGAAACCCTGACGGAGGCGGAGTGTGCTGCGCAAGGGGCCATGCGTCTGCGGCTCGTGCGTGGTTCTGCTACTTGTCCTCCGCTTATTGTTTGTATGGTTGGCTTGGTGGCTTCTGGGAAGTCTTTCGTGGCTCGGTGTATTGCTGAGGCGATGGAAGCTACCATTATTGAAGCGGACATGATTCGTGTTGAGCTGAGTAAGCAGGGGGCAGGATATGATAAAGTGCGTATGATTGCTGAGGACTTGGCGATCGAATTCCTGTCCTGTGGGTCTGGGTGCGTGGTTCTCGATTCAGATTTTATTGACTCGGCAAAGCGCGCCAGCATCCTGGCAAAGGCTCGTGCCCTGCGGGCGAAGGTGGTCTTTATCCGTACCCACTGCCGTCTCGAGGTCGCTCTTACACGCGTTCTTTCCGCTGACTACTCGGATAATGAGTTTTATATTTCCGCAGCACGTAAGCTGTCAGGGAAGGGTAAGCAGGTATCTTCGGCTGAAGTGAAAGCTTCCGAGATGAGGCGGAGGCTTCTCATCCATTATAAGCTGGCAGCTACAGGCGAGTGGCAGCTCCGGCCAGTTAAGGTCGATTTTTCTGTCGATACTACTCAAACGGGTGCGGCGCTGCACGCCCAGATCGCAGACATTGTTTTGTCCCTTAGAGCTACGTAGCTCTTTACCCTCTTATTTTCTTGCCGCATCTACGACGATGTTCGTCGGATGCGGTTTTATGTTTTAAGATGTAGGGTGAATGATATGTCTCATACGATTCTAGAATTTGAAGCGTATCTGCGAGAGCGGTTTTTGGGTGATCCGCGCTTGGAGTTGTGTAGAGGGGCTGCTCAAGAAGATATTGTGAAGCTTATTGCGTATGCAGATCGTCCGCTCCCGCGGTTGTACCTAGATTATTTGAGAGTATTTGGCGAGCATGACGGGCCATTGGAGTTGGGGGATGATTGTTCCTGTTCTGTGTCGAAGGTGCTGAGCTATCGCAAGAGCTATGAAGCGAAATCTACAGCCATCCAACCGCTTAATGCGTTTCGTTTCACGAATGAGGGAGTGAGTTTGGGGAGATCATTCTTGTATCGAGAGGGGCAAGCTGAGCCGCGTGTTGTCGTGAATGACCTTGATGTGGTCGTTGAGACTCTAGCGGATTCATTTGAGGTGTTTCTTTTTCGGCGCGTATGGAAAAAATCGTTGCTATCGAGAATGGATTTCTGGTTGGATTGCAGCTTGCGTGGGCATGGAGTCGTGTCTTTGAAGGCGGTTGTGGAGCTCGCAAAAGAGAGGGGATTTCGTCCCCTTTGGTTTAGTGATACGCGGTCGTTGTGTGCGGAAAAAGATGGAGTGTGCCTTTTCACTCAGTTTCAGGGCGCAACGATATTTGCATTCTTTTATTCCTCGTCACGCGCTGCGGCGAAAGAAGAGTGTGATGTGTTCCAGAAGGAGCTGGGATATACAAATCAGCAAGAGTTGGGGAGGCGTTGAGAAGAGAGGATCAGGCGGTTTGCTTCTTTTCGAGCGCTCTGCAGATGGGATA
This sequence comes from uncultured Gammaproteobacteria bacterium, assembly GCA_964615825.1. GTDB lineage: Bacteria > Patescibacteriota > Patescibacteriia > 2-12-FULL-60-25 > 2-12-FULL-60-25 > JAGOUY01. The sequence goes on along the minus strand of CAZTQP010000007.1, from coordinate 2,494 downwards.
AATCGTGAGCTGGATCAGTGCCATGAATGCAATCGCGATGAACGGTGCTTGGGTGGGAGTGAGGTGGTAGGTGAGTAAAAACAAGCCTAATCCTACGACTCTTCCGATATCTAGGATGAATTCTCGATCTAGAAGGAGTCCTTCGCTGCTTGATCCTGTTAGCTTTTTTTCCGTTTCCACGGCGTGATACATGGTTGCTACGGTAACCCACCAGCGTAGTGCTCCTGTTGCGATAGTAGTGACTAAAAAAAGAATGATCCCGATGTGTGGTGGTGTCAGAATGGCGATCGCGGCGGCGAAGAGATCGATGATGAGTGGGATGGGCAGTATTTTTAGATGGTGACGATGTGTCGCGTAGCGTCCAGCGATGAAGATGACGATGCCAGTCAGCCCTGTTCCAATTGAGCTCAATGTACCCACGGCTCCTTCCACACCGACAAAGGTAATTGTGAGGATGAGGGGAAGGATGGTGGCAATCCCGTTGGCTATTCCTTGGATAAAATCCATGCTTCGTAGCAGGTTCCATTGCGGAGTGGGCGGAAGAAGCTTGAGGGTGGTTGGTTTGGGGAGTGGTTCATAGCGGTCGTATACCAGCATTCCCCCAATCCCCAACAAGAGGCAGCCCATGACTCCCATCCAGCGATATCCCTGGAGAATCGTGAACCAATGCATCTTTGTTCCTATTTCCAGTCCCCATCCAATTAGGAATGGGATGATGATCCCGCACACTGTCCCGATAAGGGATTCGATGGAGCTGAAATGTAAACGGGATTCTTTGGTAGTAGCTTTTAACGTGAGATAATTTCTGGTTGACCACAGGAAGCCTTGAGCGATACCAAAAAGGGCTCCGAATAAGACGATAACAACCGGAAGGAATGTTGGAGAGAAGATGAGAAGGAGAGGTATTGTTCCTGCGCCAATCGTTCCAAGCAGGAAGAGGAATTTGTGGGTTACGCGTCCTACTAGTCTGTAGCTGAGGAAAAATCCCAAAGGAAGAAAGAGATGTAGTGCTAGAGTATAAAGTACGAGTACAGGGAAGCTTTTTCCTTGGCGCCACAAAAAGATGGTGGTGAATGTACCGACCATGGGTTGAGCAAGGCCAATAAAAAGAAATGCAAACAAGAGCCGGCGAGCTGAGGCGAGGAGTCGTGCTGGGGGAGACATACTGGGGGTGGTTGGTAGCTCGTCTGTCTTGTCGTTGCCCTAGATTATTTCATCCGTGAAGTGAAGTTGTTCTTAATTGAGGTTTTTTCTTCCTGTTCTAAAAGAGCTTTAATGAAGTCTATTTGCTTTTCCGTTTCTTCCTCCCCGATGGCAACAATTTCTGGTCCGGCATCGGTGCGGAAATAATTTGCCCAGCTCGCATGTGAGCCTAAGAGAGGTTCGATAAGAATATCGGCGAGATGTAGATTTGTATTTGAAAGTTGGTAACGCATGATTTCCATGGTGCGGCTGGCGACGGCGAAGAAGTTCATGCCGGATTTGTGATCTTCTGGATCAGGGGGGAGGCGATAGAGGTTTACCGCGATCACGATATCCGCTCCCATGTGTTTTACTACGTCTGTTGGGACGGGCTTGGTAACGCCGCCATCGACCAAGGTTTTTTCTTGGTAGGAAATGGGTCGAAACATGCCCGGGATGGCCATACTTGCTTGTACGGCGGGCGTGAGGTCACCTTGAGAAAAGATAACAGCTTCTCTCGTATGTAGATCCGTGGCTACGATTGAGAGAGGGATTTTTGTGTCCTCGAAGGTGGCATGGTTAAGCCATTCACTTAAAAGTGCCTTAGTGCGTACACCGGCGATCAACCCGCCTTTTAAAGAGGGTTCTAGAAAGGTGCGCAATTTTTCTTCCTTGCGGTTGACGGTGAATTCTTCTAGGCGTTCAAGATCTTGAAACAGGGCATAGTGGGCTCCAACCCAAGCTCCAATGCTTGATCCTGCAATAAAATCGATAGGAATGTTGTGTTTAAGAAGGGTTTTGATCACACCGACATGGGCGAGACCACGAATCCCCCCACTGCCGAGAGCGAGTCCAATGGTTTTTCGTTTCATACTATTTTTTCCAACGAGGTGCGAAGCCAGCCATAAAGGTAAAGAACCAGGCTTTATAGGCGGGTTCACCGCGAGCCAGAATCGCTTGTTCCATGGCTTTTTTAAATTCATGGACGTCTGTTCCCGGATAGCAAAGGGCTCCATCCCTAAAACAGTAGGAGCAGTATTTTTCGTGTTCACGGCTAACGCCCAATGGGTCTTTTTGAAATGGCATGAGACAGCTTTCGCAGTTTCCCTCAAGAGTTTTCATAGTTTTTATAGTGTATCACGCGGGAGGAGGCCGTCTATGGTACGTTATCTACCTATCTCGTTGTGGTGAGAGGGGTAGGCGCGTATGATCAAAGTGTATGAATGCAAATACGAAAACGGTAGTAGGAATGTTTGTTCTGCCTATGGGTTTGATCTTAGCAGGGTATATGTTACGTGATAGGAACCAGGTT
>CAZTQP010000006.1:25715-29791 GCA_964615825.1 uncultured Gammaproteobacteria bacterium | reverse complement strand
GCATTGACCGCATTGCGACGAACGTTGATCGCTTGGTCATGGGCCGTGCGGCGGATGGCAAGAGCCTGGGTCTGAGTTTTGCGGAAATCTTGTAAAGCAATATCTAATTTGTCGCGGCGGTTTTGGATCGCGATGCTCATGGCGGTGCGATAATTTTCGACAACGCGTTTTTGGGCATCATTCTTTGCTACGCGTTCATCTTGTTTTACTTCACGCTGCATGCGCGCCGCATCTGCTTCAGCGCGGCGAGTCTCTAACTTTGTATCAACATCGGCTTGCGTCTTAGCAATCCGTTCGTCAGCCGTCGCGCGAGTAGCCAAGAGCTTTGCATCAGCATCGATGCGGGTGCGTTCCAGCCGAGCTTCTAGACTTGCTACCCGATCCGTACAACTGACGGGTGCCATGATCGTAGAAGAGGATGTGCTCGACTCTGCTAAAACAAGGACAGGAGACAAGAGATGGGTGGCGACTACGCCTACAGATAAGAAGGAAATAAAGGATTTTTTCATATAGATAACATGATGAACGAACGCGTGAAAGCTTGCAAGGATATATACCATTTTCTCCTGAAAAAGTTACACCCTTATGTTATTGCGAGGCGGAAGCTTGCGAATCTGTTGCATCTATTTCTTTTAAGGAGTTGGTTTTTTTCCATATACGTTGGCGAATGAGCTGAACGAGCTCTTGCCATTCTGGGATGCGCGTCAGATGAGCCACGAGCCCATAGGTAACGAGACACCCTATCCCGGATGCTCCTGCTTGCCAAAGCACTTGCCATACATAACGCAATGGAACGATCGTCCCCACCAATTGTCGCATGCCATAGCCAGCTACTAAGCTTAATCCAAGCGCTAAAGCTAATTTCCAAACATCTTTCCATGGCGCTTGCTTGTCCACCAACCCTTGTCTGCGTAAGAGCCAGCGGAGCCCGATGACCTGGACGAAAGCTGCGAGAGAGAAAGCGATCGCAAGACCAGCGACGCCTAGGTACTTTCGTAGCAAGAATGCACTCGCAATATTTACGACCTCAGCAACAATTCCAATAAGCAATGGGATACGTGCTTGTTGATGGGCATACCAGACGCGGGCGAATAACGGGATAAGGGCTTGGGCAGGCAAAGAAACGGCGAACCAACCAACCAGAAGAGCGGTTTGGCGCGTATCATTCCAATCGAACGCTCCTTGACCTAGGAGCAAGCGCACGGCTTGGATGCGCAGGAGGATAAGCCATGCTGCTAACGGGATGACGAGAAACAAGACCTGGCGAGTGATGGAGGTCACGAGTTGCGTGGTTTGCGCACGATCTTTTTTGGCAGCCGCTTCTGCTAACGCTGGCAACGCTGCGACGGCGAAGGAGATTCCGATGAGACCCAAGGGAACACTTTGCACGTTATTCGCGAAGGAAAGAACGGAAACGGATCCGTTCTCCAGTGAAGAGGCAAGCGCCAATAAGATGACAAGATTTAACTGTGTGATCCCGAGCCCGATCGTTCGAGGCCCCATGAGGCTCAGGACGCGTCGCAAACGGACATCGCGGAAGTTTGGCCAATCCAGGATAAGTGTTTGCGCGCGTAAGACGGGCCACGCTTGAACCAAGGCATGGAGTGCCGCTCCGATCACCACGCCGAGGGCCACGCCACGAATTCCCCACGAAGGGGCAAGGCAGCTGATTCCAACGATAATGCCGAGATTATAAAAAATGGGTGCGGTGGCAAAGGCGATAAACCGTTTGGTGGCTTGTAACACGCCGCCCATAACGGCAGACATCCCCAATAAAAAGGGGGACAACGCCATGAGACGAGTGAGCGTGATGGTGTCCGTGATCTGTTCTGACGAGAATCCAACGACAGTGGCTGGCACGATCCAATGGGCAAGCAGGATGAGCGCCAGCGAGACGAAGGCCATCACCGCTGCTACCAATGTCAGGATACGTCCCGCGAATTGTGCGGCTGCCTTCTCCCCTTCTTGCGCACGACACTCTGCCAATACAGGAATAAAGCCGGCTGTCAGCGCACCAACAATTAATAAATTATACAGAGCGTCCGGCCAACGAAAAGCGGCATAATAAGCATCTAGTGATGCTCCGGCCCCAAAGTGTGATGCGAGTAAACGATCACGCATAAGGCCGATCCCACGCGAAACAAGCGAGGCTCCCCCTAAGAGGATCGCCGCTGAGGTTACATGGCTGGTTTGGCGATGAAAGAGACGCGGGAGAAAACGCAACATGCAAAATTAAAAGGCGAAAGGGTCAGGCGGGAGTTCGAGGGTTGCGAATAGTTGGTCCCCTTCGAGCGTGAGGGGAATGGGGGTAAGCATGGTGCCACTCGGCGCTTGGCCACTCAGAGCTTCTCCGCTGGCCGGGTCAAATTCTGCTTCATGCCAGCGACAGCGTAAGACGGGCTTCCCTTGGGCTTGAGTCAGCTCCACAGGTCCCCCCATGTGCGTGCACTTATTGATAAAGGCCTTAATCGTGCCGCCGTCATTATACGCAATCCCTTGGGCGAGTCCAAACCGAAACGCCTTGGTGCGTCCCAGAGGAATTTCGTTGAGCCGTGCTACAGGCAGTTTACGCGTAATCGCCATAGAGATTTTATTACATTATTTTTTATGGCGACGTAAAATATCAGCAACAATCATTGCCGTTTCATCTGGATAGTCGACCGGGACTCGCACATCGCTCGTAAGCCACGACTCTACTCGCTCCACAAAATCCGTACCGATATCTTCCATGGTGGCAATCCCCATCCGTCGTAAGGCTTCGGCATTGCACAGCTGCTCGTACTGCCCCTTCATGGGAATGACGAGCAATTTTTTCCCTAAAAAAAGTGCTTCGGCAGCTGTTTCAAATCCTCCAGCAGTGATCACGCCTGCACAGGTTTCTAGACACGTTAGAAATTGTTCTGCATTCACCGGAGACACGCTCACATTCCCCTGCTCATACGGCTCTTTGATGTGTTTAGAAAAAATCTTCCATTCAATACCTCGTATGCGCTGCAGCTCTCGCGCGAGCATACGATCATCATGCGCAGGTAGATACACCGTCACCTGAGGTCGTTCGACGGGCGTGAGACGACGAACCTCGTTGCGAATAATAGGTGTATGGATGAACGTGTCATATCGCTGAAAATGGAATCCGATCGTTTCTGTGCCGGGTGCAAAATAGCGCATGACGAGCTCTGATACACTTGGACCATCAGAAGGACGTGGGGTTTTTGGTGATAAGAATGCCGCTTGGTTACTCATGGCAACACAGGGCACATGGTGGAGCTGCGCGGTCCAAGCGCTAATTGGCTCAAAGTCGCTGATCACCAGATCATAATTCTTGATTGGAAATGAGCGTAGGTTTTTTATAAAACTGGCGAGATGTAACTCTTTAATCGTGCGCGTGTAGTCAATGCCGCCATTTTTTCCAAAAAAGAAACCCAGGCCGTCGAGCTTATATGTCCAAGGTTCGCCCAGACTCACTTCAGAGTGAAGACCGCTTACGAGCGTATCTACCTGTTGGTCATAATCTTTAAGACACTTAAACACATCGCGCGCGCGGCTGATGTGGCCATTTCCAGTTCCTTGGACAGCGAGAAGGATACGCATATCAACGCCAGTACATCATCTTATCCCATGATCGTCGATACCTCATTCTGGATATTCTTTTATTGGCTTAGGATAGACCAACTCGCGATCCCTGCAGCCACAGCGACGTTCATCGATTCTTTCACTCCTTGTTGCGTGATTTTAATCACTCCTCCATTACATGCCGAGAGCAATGAGGGCGGGATACCCGTTACCTCTGTTCCGAGAAGAAGCGCAAGACGATCAGGTGCGGCAAAATCTTTGAGATTAACGGCCTCTGGAGTTAGTTCCAACGCATAGATAGGAACACCCGCTTTTTTGAACGTCGCGATCACTTTTTCTACATCTGTGCATTGTTCCCATACGATCGAGCGCTCTGCCCCTAACGCCACTTTGCTGATTTTCTCATCCGGTGGGGCAGGGGTGTAGCCCGTAAGCCAAAGCTTGGATACTCCTAATGAATCCGCGGTACGAAACAGCGAACCAACGTTTTCTCGTGAGCGAAG
>CAZTQP010000006.1:0-25615 GCA_964615825.1 uncultured Gammaproteobacteria bacterium | reverse complement strand
CTCCTAATGAATCCGCGGTACGAAACAGCGAACCAACGTTTTCTCGTGAGCGAAGGTCATGAGCAATAAGATGGAGTTCACGCATACACATCTGTCTGAAAAAAATACGACCTCGGGAGAACCCAAGGCAAGGAAGAGAAAAAGGAGAGACTAGTCAGCTCGCGAATCGTAGTAGGCGGGATAGGGACCGCAGCCGTGCTCAGGACGCCCATGGTCTTCGTACGGGCCGTACTGAGGAGTACGGCTCGTCGTAGCCATTGGCGCTGAAGGGACAGTCTGCTGCCTCACCGTTGCGCTACCCGCTGGTGGACTCTCAGTGCAAGGACCAGGAAGAGCGTTTTCGTTTTCACCCGACATGACACACCTCACTTTCGACTTCTTTTTTATCAGGACTATCCTTATCCGTCAACCTAAATCGAACAAAACGTCTTTACCTAAAACAAAAAAAGAGCACCCGGTGAGATAGCCGGAGAAACCGGCCTCTCAATAAGGATGCGAAGCAGAGGTGTCATTTAATCATTCTTCCTACCATCTCTACAAAACGTCGAGGACCGCGATAATCACTCTTTGCGAGGGCATACAACCCCCTATCGTTATCGTTCCACTCAGGAATAAGGTTTCGCCAGTGTGTAAAAAGGAGGCGCGGTATATTAGGATACATACGCTCCAGCTCATCGATTACTGCCCTGCCCGTAGCCAGCCCTCCCCTCAAATCAGGGTCATGGATATTGAAAGCGGTGCCGGGCGGCATACTCATTTCCGTGATGAAAAGATTCCATGCTCGACTACGATCCCGAGCTATACGCATGAATTCATCTACATCCCTCGTAAAACACAGATCGACACCCCACTCAATTAGAGCATCTTCATAATGAGTCAAGCTCATCTTGTCAGGATCGACCCAGAGAACCGACCACTCGCTCATCCTCGCCCTCCTTCCTTGAGAACACCTGTACCTTATCTAGCCCTATCTATAAATACAAGTTTTCCCTAGCCCGCTAGACGAATAAGCCGTTTCCCGCTACGCTCCGGGCATGAAATTTGGTGATGACTTGCAAGGACGGATTGAGCGCATGGATGAAAAAGGGCGTGGCGTTTTTACCTATCAAATGCCGCATGCCGCAGATGGGACGCGGCAAGTTGCTGTGCCCTTTACGACCACGGGGGATGAGATAGATGCGACCTTTATGAAACGCGACCAAGGGAATTGGATCGCGAATCTTAAAGAAGTTACTCATGCGTCTCCAGACCGTGTCACGGCTCCTTGCCCACATGCGGGCGTCTGTGGCGGTTGCTTGTGGCAACACATGAGCTATCCGGCGCAGCTTGAGTTGAAGCGCACGCAAATCAACCAAGCTTTGGAACGTGCTGGCCATGAAGAGCGCATTAAAGAGGTTGTCCCTTCTACGAATACCCTGCACTACCGCAATCGGATGGATTATGTCGTGGGGTGGCAAGGGACGGTTGGGCTCAAAGAATATGGTTCTTGGAATCGCTATTTGGATTTACAGACATGCCTCCTTTTAGATGATGCGACACCGATTATCTTGCAACACGTGCGTGACTGGATGAAGGAACAGGCGCTTTCTGCGTGGGATGCGCGTCGGCATACGGGGTTGATTCGGTATTGTGTCATTCGTTTAGGCAGAAACACGAATGAGCGGATGGTGACGATTATCGTTAAAGATGCTGCAGCGATTTCTGAGCTCGCTCGTAAAGGACTCGTAGATCGACTCGCTCCTCTCACAACGACACTCTACCTCGGTGAGAACCCGGAGATTACAGACCTGTCTCTCGCGAAGACGCTGACGTTATTGCACGGTAAAGAATATCTGAGCGAAGAAGTGAATGGACTTCGGTATCTCGTGCATCCAAATTCCTTCTTTCAAACCAATACCGAGATGGCCGCCACCTTACAAACAACCGTGTTGCGTTTTTTAGGACTTGATCGAACCGCTCTCCCCTCCCCTTGCCCCTTCATCATGGATTTATATTGTGGATCAGGATTCTTCGGGATTGCCTGTGCGAAGGTGGGTGCAAAAGTATACGGACATGAACTGGATGCTCCTGCGATCGAACTCGCTCAAAAGAATGCCATTAACAATAGTGTTGCGGAACAAGCCACCTTCGGCGCAGGGCCAGCGGAAGACTTGGACTGGAACGTCCTTAACCCTGATGCCGTGATTATTGATCCGCCTCGTTCTGGCTTACATCCACGTGCGCTGGAGATGTTACTCGAAAAGAAGCCGCCGACCATCGTCTATGTTTCGTGTAGCTATCGTCGTTTGGTGGAAGAATTGAAGCAATTCAAGACCCTGTATCGTGTGCAAGCGATCGAGGCGCTCGACCTTTTTCCGCAAACCCCGCATGTAGAAGTCGTAGCAAAACTTGTACGTATCGCCTAACCTGCTATAGTCAACCTATCTTAATTATCTTGTCATTCTGAACGATGTCGTTTCACCGGCTACGCTCAGAATGACTGCTCACCTCATTATATGACCACCTCAAAAAAATCTGGATTCGTTACCCTCGTTGGTCGCTCGAATGTTGGAAAATCTACCTTGTTAAATGCCCTCATCGGCACAAAAGTGGCGATCGTCACCCCCCGTCCTCAAACCACACGCGAACCTGTGCGTGGTATTTTTAGTGAAAAACGTGGGCAGCTTGTGTTCGTGGATACTCCAGGAGTCTTTTTAGGCAAAAACGATGTTTTATCAAAACATTTAAATACGGTCGTCGATACGCAATTAGAGGGCATCGATACCATCGTCTACGTCGTGGATCCAGGACGCGAACCTGGGCCAGAAGAAGAGATGATCCAACAAAAACTACGTGCACTCACGACCCCTATTGTCATGGTCATTAATAAGAGCGACTTGACTGAAGCACAACGTCCCTTCTTGAGCGCAGCTCGTGATATTAATGTCGGACAACTGAGCACCTTAGAAATTTCTGCCTTGCGGGGAACAGATGTGAATCGTTTGGTTGATGCTTTGTTCGCGCTCGTTCCTGATGGTGAAGCGCACTATCCAACTGAGCAACGCACGGATCTCACTCACCCTCGTTGGTTAGCCGAACTTATTCGTGAGAAATGCTTTCTTCACCTGCGGGAAGAAGTTCCGTACTCAATCCATGTTGAAGTGCAGCAATTAGAAGAACGGAATCCGGAACTTATGTACGCTGCGGCGATGATTTTCACTTCTGATGAACGCTACAAGCGCATGATCATTGGAGCAGGAGGCAGTATGCTCAAAACCATTGGCAGCGACGTCCGTAAAGAATGGCAAGCTTCTACCAACCGTCGTCTCTACCTTGATTTACAAGTATCCGTAGATCCTAAATGGATGATGCGCGTGACACGGCAAATGCAATAAAAAAAGATCCGCTCTCGAACAGAGGCGGATCTTTTTTTTACCTTCTTTATTTGACACCTAATAAAAATTTCAGATTCACACTTTGCGCACCAGGAATCTGCAATCCAAACTGGGAAAGATCTACCATGGCACCGCCTCTCAATCCCCCGCCTTCACGGACGAATGGAATGGAGACTTCTTTGGTTACTTGGTTCAGCGTGAGCATCCCGACTGCGATCGCTCCGCGTTCCTCCCCTTTATCAATTCGTGTGATGACGTAGGTCGCCTTCGTGAATTCATCTTGGCTCGCACGGGCGCCAAAGGCACTAAGGAGACGCTGATTAGTAGCAGCTACGCCTGTATTTAGACTCTTAAGGTCGACGACGATCGTTCCAGCCCGCATGGCACGATTCTCTACGAGCAGGTCCGCCGTGACACGCTCGAACGTACCATGGATTGTTTCAGAGGCCGTTTTTATTTCGACTTCGAGCCCTGTTAACGAAGCTTCGATCTCGCTTTTCGCTTGTCCCGTTACGACCAAGGCAGAACCATTTTTCTCGATATGGACATTCGTGACGTTTGCCGAAGGAGCGGTTGAAGTCGCGGCGAGCGGTTGTTCGGCTTTTTTCGCTGGTACAGCCGCAGGGGTGGTGGAATAAAGCACATATCCACCGACGCCCAACATGAGCAGGATGAGAAGCAATAATTTAATATGTGAAGGTTGCATAGAAGCTAGGGAGCAATTGTTATCTAGGAAGTGTCATGTTCGTGATTTCGTAGCCGAAGAGGGCGTTTAGGTCCGTACTACCTTGAGCAGCGCGTCCAATGCCGGGAAAAACAGGGTTTACCGTCGTTTTTAAGATAAGGGGGTTGTCTTGGTTCGCGAGAATGACCAATTCACCGAATCCGTTTTTTGCCTTCCAGGCCTTTACGGTTTGACGTTGACCGTTGATCACGATCGGCCAGTCGAGCAGACCTCCCTCGAGGCGCAAACGAGCAGGCTCTTGCGTATCTGGGAGACGAGCGGTCTGAGTCCGTAAGCGTGTGACCGCCTCAACCCATTCCTTCGACGATTTGAGAAGTTGAGCGGCGGCATCACTAGTGACGTCAAAGTAGACAAGGGTTGAACTGCTTTTTTCGAGTTCACGGTAACTATTTTGTGAGAGCCAGATTCCGCTCCGCGTTCCTCCTTCATCAATAATGCCGGGCGTCCAATACGTAGGAAGAGACAACGTTTGGCTATTTAATAAATCGATGGACTCGACATTGCCGCGAGCAGTGACCGTTTCATTGCGAACCGCTGGTGGGGGTGGATACTCATCCCCTTTTTTGCGTTGCGCCATCCGTGCTTCGTAGTCCGCGCGAGCGCGAGCAGATTCCTGCGTCTCTTGCTCGGTCTCTGCGAGCCACGACAATCGTGCGGCTTGTTTAGGCTCAAAGGCTTCGATTTTAACCGTACGACCTAATTCTTTTGCCTTCCACAGGATGGATGGAAGGTCACCAAGGCCGAAAAATGATTGTCTCACCTCAAAGGTGTCGCCAGTACGAAACACGAGTTGTTGCGTGGCTACCTCAGATGAGACAACAGCCTCTGGAGTGCCTCCCGTATTCGGCATAGAGGGCGTACACCCTCCTCCCATCGTGATCAGGCAAATACCCGCGACTCCCAACCACATCAAACGTGTAAACATAGATAGCCCATAGTATATATGATACGTGCAGCACGTGAGAAGACTAAACACGGCAAATACCTAGGAATATCCTTTAAACCCGTAGACAGACACTGGTTTGTAGCGTATAGAGAAAGAGACGGCTTTTGGCTGTTTCAGCCCTCCATATATGGAATGCTGAGTATTTAATGGACGTTATTATGACCAATGAACCAAAACCTTTACCGTTTTCCGGTGGGCTTGATGGGATCTCCGAAAAGACCCTTACGGTCCATCACGATAAATTATACGCGGGATATGTAGCGAAGAAAAAAGAGATCCAAGAAAAGTTAGCGGTTTTATCGCACGGCGGCGATGTATCGAGTGCGAACCAATCCTATTCAGAACTCCGTAGCCTTAAGGATGGCGAAACCTTTGCCGTGAATGGCGTTTACCTTCACGAATGGTACTTTGATGTTCTCGGTGGAGACGGCAAACCAACCGGCGCACTCGTTGATGCTCTCACCCAACAATATGGCTCTCTTGAGAACTTCACTGCGTACTTCTCTGCCTGTGGGATGGCTGCACGTGGGTGGGTCGTCCTATGCTGGGACACGCATGAACAAGCACTTCGTGTCTACACGGCGGACAGCCACAACCAAGGAGGTATCTGGGGCTGCATGCCCGTCCTCGTTCTCGATGTCTACGAACACGCGTACTTCATTGACTACGGCTCTGACCGCAAAGCCTACATTGCCGAATGGTGGAAACACCTCGACTGGAACAAGGCCAGCGAATTATTTACGAGTGCAAAACGCTAACTCCCAACTTTTTCTCTTATGATCTGCGTCGACACCAAAGCTCCAGATTTTTCCAACATCACCGCCTACCAAAAAGGAAGCAACAAGGACAACAACGATTTTACCAAAATCAGCTTGTCTGATTATAGAGGGAAATGGCTCGTCTTCTTCTTTTACCCACGTGACTTTACCTTCATTTGTCCTACCGAATTAAAAGGCTTCTCGCAACACGAAGCAGAATTCAATGAGCTTAACTGCAAAGTCCTGTCCGCCTCTACTGACTCAGAATGGAGTCATAAAGCCTGGTTTGAACGCGATCTTGCGGACGTGACCTACCCAATTCTTGCGGATACGACCCACGCTATTTCTCGCGACTACCAAGTCTTCAACGAACAGGATGGATTAGCAGAACGCGGTCTCTTCATTATCGACCCAGAAGGCAAGGTGAAATATTCCTTGATTAGCTCTGGATCCGTTGGTCGGTCGGTCAAAGAAGTCTTGCGCGTCGTCAAAGCGCTCCAAAGCGGCGACCTCTGTCCTATGGAATGGACGCCGGGAGAGAAAACGTTGGGCAAAGCCTAGTACTCTTCCCTCTTGAACGCTACGCTATCCATCTTGATCACTACCTCTTTCCTTCCTGCTATGTCTAAAGCATACGCGATTCCCCTCCTAGCTTTATTTGCTCTCGTGAGTACAGCTCTTCCTAGTCAGGCCCAGGTGTTTGCTCCAGTAGTAAACCCCTTTGAAGGTATCCGCGTACCGACGGCCATCTTCCCCTGTTCCAATGTGTATGGTGCGAGCGACCTTCCTAGCACAAGCGCGCAACTGACGGCTCGCCAATTTACGCTTGGACAAGTCGGACGCGCAGTCTACGCTGCCTTCTTGAACATTAGTTTACTTGATTGCAAGGTCAAAAATTTGACGGCCGCCGTTGGGGTAGGGCAAGCAAACTCTGTGATTGATGATACGGCTCCTCACAGCGAAGCGGCACGTAACCACTCCCTCTATCAACGCACGATCGATCTAGAACGCTCGATTGACTCATTACGCGCAGAAGTACAGACTCTTTCGACAGCACTTCGTACGCAGAACTTGGTTAATAACCAAACTCCTCAAAACACCTTCATCCCGATGACGCCTCCTGTACAAAACAACCCTTCCCCACAGGAAACGTTCATCCCACCGCCTGTAACTCCTCCTGCTCCCTCGAAAACGATTTCGAATGAAGAGTGCACGAATGAATGCTCACGCACTCGCATCGTGTGCATGAAAATGGCACAGACGTCTAAAGCCCTGCAACAATGCCAGGTGGACGAAACGAGCTGTATCGCGGCTTGCTCAAATAAATAGAGTTCACTATCACACAAAAGACCTGTCGACAAGACAGGTCTTTTGAATTCCTTTTATAACAAAGATCTTTTTTATTAAGCTGCTAAGGCGTGCTTTTGATGCGTGAGCACATCTTCCAAGGCTTGCTTATTCCATCCGACAATAATTTGACCGTTAATATCTACGACGGGCACGCCCATCTGGCCAGAAATCTTGACCATTTCTTTTGCCGCTTCGCCGTTGGCAGCGACGTCAATTTCTTCAAAGGGCATTTGCTTCTCGCGCAGGTAATCTTTGACGAGCTTACAATACGGACAGGTAGGAGTTGAGTAGACAATAATCTTCATAGAAGGTTCGAAAAAACGATATGCGGACAGTATAGCAGATCTCGCCCGTGCTCACGAGTGACGCTGTGCATAACCCGTCTTTGTTGTCTCCTTTTAACTTCCCCACATGAACCCCACACCCTGCCCCCAGCTTGGTCTCTTGCCTCCTTCTGCCCTGCCCCCTAAGATGCGCCTATATGGCTAATCTCGAACGACTCACTCCCCAGAATCTGGAAGCAGAACAGTCGTTTTTAGGCTCTTTACTGCTAGATAAGGATGCGATGATTAAGGTGGCCGACCTGCTTGGCCCTGAGGATTTTTATGCCGATAAACATCGTCGTATTTACGAGGCCATGCTCGACCTCTATCGACGCAATGAACCGATTGATTTGCTTTCGCTTGGCAACCGCTTAACGGAACGCGGGGAGCTTGAGCAAATTGGTGGACGCGCCGAGTTAATCGCGCTTGCCAACGGAGTCCCTACTTCCAGCCACGTCGTTCATTATGGAGAGATCATCCAGAAGAAGGCTACTCTGCGTCGACTCTTACAAGCCGCAGGTGAGATTACCGCTCTTGGATATGAAGAAGTGGAAGATGTTGAGCACCTTTTGGATCAAGCAGAACGAACCTTGTTTGATGTTTCACAACGATTCTTAAAGCGCTCCTTTACCGCCATCCGTGATGTTTTAGCAGATGCATTTGATCGTATCGATGAACTGCATCGTGAAAAGGGCAAGTTGCGCGGTATCTCAACCGGCTATCCTGATCTTGACCAGTTGTTAGGCGGATTGCAAAAAAGTGACTTGATCATTTTGGCGGCGCGTCCGGCCTGTGGGAAGAGTTCGTTTGCTTTGGACCTCGTTCGTCATGCGGCGGTGAAAAGCAAAGTAGCGGTTGGACTGTTTTCTTTGGAAATGTCCAAGGAACAGTTGGTTGACCGTATGATTTGTGCGGAGGCGAATGTTGACTTGTGGAAGATGCGTACCGGTAAACTTTCAGAAGATCCTGGAAATGATGATTTTCCGAGGATTGGCCATGCCTTAGGTATCTTGTCGGAAGCGCCTATCTATATTGATGATACGGCCAATGCCAATATCATGGAGATTCGGACGAAGTGCCGACGCTTGCAGATGGAGCATGGCCTTGGACTCATCGTGATTGACTACTTACAGCTCATGGAAAGCCGGAATAAAAGCGGAGGCGAGTCAAACCGTACCCAAGAAGTGGCCGAAATTACGCGCGGCTTAAAATCCATCGCTCGTGAGCTCAATGTGCCGGTCATCGCTCTTTCCCAGTTATCCCGGAGTGTGGAACTGCAAAAACCGGCCATCCCTCGCCTGGCTCACTTGCGTGAGTCGGGTTCCATTGAACAGGATGCAGATATCGTGATGTTTATCTACCGTAAGGCGGCAGATAGGAACTATCGTCCGGAGGATTTATCGCCAGAAGAACAAAACCTGGCAGAAATCCACATCGCTAAGCATCGTAATGGTCCGGTCGGCGTCGTGAAACTGTACTTTGATGCAGCTCGCACGAGCTTCCGTTCGCTCCAAAAATCCCCGATGGGTATGCCATCCGGCATGAATAAACCCCCCTTGCCACCCTCCGGCGCAGGCTCCATGATAGGGTCGGGAAATCCATTCTAATACGGCTACTCCTACTCACTACTCTCTATATCATCTATGTCCATGTTCTCTAAATTGAAACAATTCAAAGATTTAAAAGACCGCGCTAAAGAAATTCAGAGTGCGCTCTCCCAAGAAACAGCAGAAGGTGCTTCTGGTTGGGGCAAAGTGAAAGTCGTCATCAATGGCAACCAACAAGTGCTGTCTGTCACAATTGAGGATGGTGCCATGTCAGACAAGACAAAATTGCAAGAATTGATCGTGGAAGCGACGAACGATGCGATCGGCAAAATCCAACGCGTGATGGCTAGCAAATTAAAAGATATTGGCGGCCTCGATCTCGCCCAAGAGTTTGGTGATGCGATGAAGTCGTAAGACTTCCTTATGCCCCTCCCTGAGCCCATCCATGACGCAGCGGCGGCCTTTGATAGTCTCCCCGGCGTGGGACCAAGGGCGGCTTTGCGCTATGCCTATTGGCTCGTGACACAACCCCGCGAAAGTATTGAACGCTTCGCGCGTAGCGTACAAAAACTTGCGAGCTCGATTGCGCACTGTTCGATTTGTCATCAATGGGCGGATCGTTCGCCATGTTCCATTTGCAGCAATTCTTCTCGTGACCAAGCGATGTTGTGCGTGTTAGCCACGAGCCAAGATGTACAATCCGTAGAAGAGACAGGGGTCTTTAAGGGACACTATCACGTACTAGGTGGAACATTAGACCCGATTGAGGGACGCACGCCAGACACACTCACGATCGCCTCGCTCTTAACCCGTTTACGCGAACCCTCTTCCCCTATCCGCGAGGTTATTTTGGCGTTGGATGCTGACCTCCCTGGTGACACGACCGCGCTCTATTTACGCAAACAACTTTCCCCCTTAGGGGTCAAGGTGACACGCTTAGCCCGTGGACTTCCCACGGGCGCGGCCCTTGAATACGCGGATGCGCATACGCTGGCGGATGCGCTCGTGAATCGGAAGGAATCGTAGACGATTGACTTTTTTCATAAAATACCCTCTAAATACTGGTCGAGGTGCGCCATGACAATTAAGAAGGACGCTCCAAAGGTACGCGTAGATCAGGGCACAGCTTATCGCAACCCCTCTTCCGCCGTATTCGCGCTACACGCGGAGCTAGACCGACTCCAACAGGACCTTAGTCAGACCACGGCTAAGCTGAACGAAGTGCCCAATCCTAATATTGATCGGGGCAAAATCTTCTCAGTGATTCGAATGATTATTCCGATCATCGTAGGCGTATTGATTATCGTGAATCTGCTTTATCTGTTCAGAATGGTGACAGACCTTCACATGCTCGTTCTTTCCGCTATCTGCTCTTTTTACATTGGATCCTCGGTGGTCTTTTACCTAAGAGAAAGAAAACTTCCTCTCACCTCAAGACAGTCTCCTATTCAATCCAGGATCATTCGATCTGAACTTACGTATGCTGTCATTCTGCTTACGTACTTAGCTTTCACCATCGTTTCCCGTCTGTCTTTGCCGAATTTTGAACTGGGAACATTTCTGCCCCTTCTCGCCCTTTGGGTATGTTCCCTCGGCATGGTTAACTGGCACCGCCTTCTGCATGCCAAAAAAGGGCTCGAGAATAATCAGAAACGTACTGCCCTCGAAAAAGACATTGCCGCCGTACAAGCCGAGCTGAAAGCATTGGGACAAGATCTCCCTGTACGAGTCGGTGTAACCGCTGATGAAGCTGATGAAGCTGAGCGCGACCAAGCACCAGCAACTCTCGCCACTGGCAAAAAACCCTGATCCTTCCTTCTCTTCCCCCAATCCCTCGGACCCCCATCCGAGGGATTCTGCTTTTTAGGTGTAGGGATTGACTTTTTTCATAAAATACTCACTAAATACTGGCGAGGTGCACCATGACAACTGAAGATGATAAAACAAGGGTACGCGCCGCTCCATTTCGCGACCCCTCTGACGAAACAGTTCATCTGTACGCTGAGATGGGGATGCTCGCAGAAGAAGTCGGCGTGCGACATCTCAAGGTGCGGAGTCGTCCGATAGGTAGAAACAACGTTCTGCTCGTGGGCACTGTCTGGTTTGCAGGACTTATTATTTTTACCGCAGCGATCCCGGCCGTCATCAGCTTTTTTGGAATCGGGACTCTTACGCTGATCTTTATGCTGTCAGCGGCATACGTCGTAGCAGGCCTTCGGTCAATCGTTTACTGCACGAATAAGCCTAACCAGAAGACCTTCAGACAGTATCTCACCCGCATCCGAAGTTCGGAAACCGCTTATATAAGAGCCATGATCGCGTCGTGCCTTCTTAGCCTTGTTCTTGGTGTCGCCCTGCCTATACCTTGGGGTATTCTCCTTTTTCTGTTTCCTGCCCTGCAAATCTTTATCGGGATCAATTGGGAAAGACGACGAGAGGTTATCGAGGCTCTCCAGGAACTAGACACGATCGATGCGCTGCAGGAACAGATATTCCAAAAGACCATGCGCCTGCAGCGCATCGAACATCCTGAAGAGGACCTAGCTGAAGCCGAAGTCGCTGCTACCGCTCCTAACATAGCACGAGCCAAACCCTGATCCTTTCTCCCTTTCTTAAATCCCTCTTACTACCCAGTTGGAGGGATTCTGCTTTTTAGGTGTAGGGATTGACTTTTTTCATAAAATACTCACTAAATACTGGCGAGGTGCACAATGCCGATCAAGAAGGACGATCCGACATACGTACGCGCCGTCGATAGTGGTTCCGCTGAAGCCCCTCCTGTTCTCGGAGACTCCGCGTTCCGTGGTGTCGACCCTCGCGTCCACGAACTTCAGGAAAGAGTAGAGGTGCTAGAAAGAGCTCTGGAAGACCTAGACTCCAGCCTCCTCGAGCAGTCAGCAGGAGACGTCAAACACGCCAAGCGCACTATCGCCATTCGTTCGTGGCTTACGCCCCTGACAACCATCGTTCTGGGAACGATCCTGCTCTTCACGCATGGTGCGCCGTGGCTTACCTGACTCACACTTTTCTTCGCGCTATACAGCGGACTCTCCCTCTATTCATTCGTAAAAGGATATAAACTCCCGATCAGCTCTTCAGATCCCAAGAAGCAGCGTCGGATGCTTCACTCGGAGGCTGCATACTACATAGCAACTGTGATGCTCATGGCCTTCGTTGTCCGTTGGTATTTCTGGATGCCCCTGTTTAAAACTTTTGAGTTTATCTCTGCCGCTGCCTTTTGCCTGTCACAGACCGCCCTCACCAATTGGCCACGGGCTCTCTGGGCACACAAAGCACTCAAGATCGGAAAGCAGCGTAAGGCGATAGAAGAAGATCTCGCGACCGTCAGGAGAGAGCTGGCGGCTCTGCTCGGACATGGCGAGACCGAACCGCCTGCTTCAACAGAAGCTCTCCTCGACGCCTCAGGTGTCGAAGACCCAAAGAGAGGCAAGCGCTGAACCTTCTCCCCTACTCCTTCTTCTCTTAACCTAACCCCTCGGACCCTCCCCCGAGGGATTCTGCTTTTTAAGCGAGGATTGACTTTTTTCATAAAATACCTCTTAAATGCTGGCGAGGTGCACCATGACAACTAAGACAGATGACGAGCTTACGTACGTGCGGGTTCCTGATGAGGGTTGTGACGAACACTCTACGATTTCCCCGTTCCGGGGCGTTGACCCTCGTGTCTTCGCTTTGCAAGAGCAGGCGGGCAAGCTCCGAAAAGAAAAAGCTCTTGTAGAGCAGCGTCTCGAGCACGACTTTGTGGACGAGAGAGTTATGCGGGAAAGCATTTCTATCCGCAAATTCCTCTGGGTCTTCATGTGCTTCCTGTGGTTTGGCACTCTCTGTCTCTCTTATAGCTGGGTTCCCATTCCTCTCTTCCTCTGTATGGCTTGCTTTGCATTTATGCATGGAGTAGCCGGGTATATTTCCCATAGCCTGGAAAAGAATCTGGAACCGTTGCCCAAAACCAGATGTGAGGCGCTCTATACCCGAGCATCAGAGATAGCAAGCATTATAAGCGGCCTTGCAACAGCAGGCCTGATAGGAATATTTACCAGCCTTATAGGCCCGATAGGGCCGTTCCTATTCCTCGTGATATTTCTCCTGGAGCAACTTAGCTCCGTCAACTGGGATCGTCTCAAAATTACTTTTTCTCGTGCTAGACCGCTTGAGAGCCGTGAGACCCTCTCCGCAGCTCTGGCTGATATAGAGGTAAAGCTCCACAGGCTACGGAATGATCCAGCTCATCAAGAAGAAATAACTATAGATACCCCCACCACACCTGAAGCCAAACGGGCAAAACCCTGATCCATCTTTCCTTCCCCTCCCTTAAACTTAAAACCCCCCGGACGTGTCCGAGGGGTTTCACTGTTTTTACGCGATTTGGGAGATCTTCACTTTGGTGAAGGATTGGCGGTGTCCGGTGCGGCGGGTGTAGCGGGACTTGGCTTTGTATTTCACGACCTCGATTTTGGCGTCGCGGCCTTGTTCCAAGACTTCGGCGGTGACGTTTTGGCCCAAGGAAGGGGTGCCAAGCTTCACGGTTTCGCCTTCGGCGGACATAAGCGTCTCAAACATGACTTTGTCGCCGACCTTGGCGTCAAGTTTCTCGATTTTAACAATATCGCCCTGTTTAACGAGATATTGTTTTCCTCCGGTGTGAATCACGGCAATCATAGTAAAGTTAGCCAATGGCTTGAAAATATGGGCAAATAATAGAGGAATAGGGCGAACTTGTCAATGGCTTCCAGAGAAGGATACATCTCCCCTACCAACAAGGAAGGTAGTAAGAGGTTTTTTGCGATAACACAGCCTATTATTGATCTTTTGCCGTACCAATTTCAAGCTGTGGAATGATCGCTCCTTTTATGAAGCCATGAACGGCCGCTTGACCTGCGACAAGCTCCAGAACTCGATCTGCCGGCTCTGCTGGCGTGTGGCGAGCGGGCACTTCTTGTGCAGAGGTTGGCGCCGGTAAACGAATGACATCCACGACACGTGAGCCATTTAGCCAGATAATGTCTAGATCAAATTGCATGCGCGGCATCCAAAACGTATAGAGGTCTGGCTTGGGAAAGACAAAAAGCATGCCGTGGTCGGTGCGCATGGAGGCGCGATCACTGAGTCCTTGCTGACGTTCTTGCGGGGTATCCGCTATTTCAAGAAAAAGAGGTTTATTTTGTAATTGGACGGTATATGCATCGGAACTTCGTGCGTATTCGCGCCACAATCCCCAGATGGACCAGGTACCTACGACTATAGTGATGAGCGCCATGAGGAGCAAGAAACGCTTACGCCATACCAGAGAAATAGATGAACGTACACGTGCGGCTCCGAGCGCCAAGATGAGGGTAACTGCGACGAGACCGATGATCAAGAATGTTTTGCCACGCGTCTGTAATCCAAGCGCAGACAAGCCAAAGATCAGCGTAAGCATCCAAAAGAACGCGGCAACTTGGCGAGGGGTGAATTGAAGCTGAAGAAGTTGAAAATGCAGATGGGTGTCGTCCGCCTGAAACGGTGAGCGGCCGGTTTGTATTCGTCGGAGAATAACTCTTAAAAAATCTACGAGCGGAATGCCAAGGGCCATGAAAGCCGTCGCCACCTTTGCTCCAGAGACGATTGCTAAGAAACCTAAGCTAAAGCCGGCCAAGGTACTTCCCGACTCTCCAAGAAACTGACGGGCGGGGAAAATATTCCACGGCAAGAATCCAGCAAACGCCCCCAGGATGATGGCGGCGATAATAACAATCTCTGGTTGATAAAACCGTGGGCTAAGAGCGAGTAGAATGATCAATAATATTCCGATGATGGTTTGCCCAGTGACAAGTCCGTCGATTCCATCCATGGTCTTCGTGGCATAGGTTACCCCGAGGAGCCAAGCGAGCGTCAGCAAATCCGCAGGAAACACGAAGCGCAGCGCGTGACCGAAGAGCGTCGTGCTTGCATGCCACCAATCTAAACTCCATATCCCCTTCCCGGCTAAACTAGAAATCTCTAGGATGCTTGTTCCGCTCAGCATGACACACAGAGCAGCGGCAACGGGAAAGCAGATCTGCATCCAAGGCCTGAGGTTATATCGATCATCCAACGCTCCCCCGACGAGAAGGATGAGGACGCCGACGAGAAATCCGCCGATCCGTACGAGAAAGACCTCATCGAAGGCGCCCGTATGCACAGCCATGACAGCGGCTGCGATCACGATGATGGTCGCGCCGATTCCGACTCCTCCTAACAAAGGGGTCGGTTTCGTATGAATCTTTCTTCCTCCTTGCACGGCGTCGACAGCTTGAACCTTAAAGGCCAGACGACGCGTGAGCATGGCGGCGCAGAACGAGAGGATAGCCGAAACAAGGACAAAGAGAAGCATGGGACTTAGGTGAGGGCTCGCACGAGGCGAACAAATGTTTCTCCACGATCAAACTCGTTTTTAAATAAACCAAAACTCGCACAACCCGGAGAAAGGAGGACGATGTCCCCTTTTTGCTTGACTCGATCTATCCCTTCAAAGGCCTGTGCCAGATCTTTCGTCTCAAGATACGGTACGCGTGCTTTTTTGAAAGCGGTCACGATTTTTTCATGGGCCGTCCCCGGTAAGAGGTAGACGAGCGGCTTTTTTTGCTTGATAAGAGAAGCGATTTCAGCAAATTCTAATTCTTTATCTGCACCGCCAAAAATAAGATGTAGGGCAGACCGGGACTCTTTAAAAGAAGGGGTGAAGGCATGTAAAGCCGCCATCGTCGCATCCGGTGTCGTGGAGGTTGTGTCATTTATATACTTCACTCCTTTTATGGTTGCGACCTCCTCTAGTCTGTTGGGTAATCCCGCAAATGTTGTCAAAACGTTTTTTATGGCAGTCTTTTTTACACCCAAGTGGAGACAGAGGGCGACGGCAAAGGCGGCGTTTCGACGATTATGCTCACCCGGCAAACGCAACTCTACCTGCTCAACAAGCTTAGTCGCCTCATCCTTAGAACCGCCGACGCGGATAACTTCTCCGGGAGCGCTTTGAGCATAAGGGGTAAACGCTTTGTCAGCAGGCAAAAGGACAAGTCCGTCGCCGGTTTGATGACGGAAGATCTGCGCTTTTGCTTCACCGTACTCTTCCATCCCGCTATAGGTATTGAGATGGTCACGCATGAGATTGGTCCACACGGCGTATGCAGGAGATATTCCTTTGCGACCCGTAAGCTCAAGCTGCCAACTACTTAGCTCTAACACGACCCAATCAGTTTTTTTTACCTCAGGCAAAAACGCAAGCGGCGAGATTAAAATATTCCCACCGAGATGGACGGAGCGACCATCCATCTTGAGCATTTCCGCAATCAGGGTTGAGGTCGTGCTCTTTCCTCGCGTGCCTGTGACCCCGATAACGGGAGCGGGACACTGTTCTAAAAATAATGAAATATCTGACTCAATTCTTTTTCCTAGACGAACGGCTTCTTGAAAGAATCGACTATCAGGTCGCACGCGTGGATTTGGAACGATAACATCGGCCCAGGCGATATCCTTGAGACGATGTTCGCCTAAAATGAATTGGACGTTTTTATACTTGGACAAACGTTGAACATTGTCCTTCAAGTCTTCTTTTGTTTTGAGATCGGTCACGATGAGACTCGCCCCTTGCTCCGCAAAAAAAACCGCGGCCTCTATTCCGCTTCCATGAGGATATTGGCCTAGACCAAGGATCAGGACATTCATAGTCGATCAAGGGACTCGATCCTACTCTCCACGCAGGGAAAGATCGTAGCGGATTTCTTCGAGTTTACGGAGGTTTTGTTTGGCTTGATCAAGCTTTGTCCGTAAAGCACCCGTCAGGTCCATTTCCATTAAGAGCTCAACAACGCGTCGTACATCTTCAAAAATACGTTCGACGGTTTCGTGATCACCTTCGGTTGCATGCAGCACGGAACGGCGCACGAGCTCGCCCGTCATGTCAGACAGGCCACCAAGATAGATCTCGGCATCATCGGAGATGCCGTCTACCTTCCCTAACTGTCCACGCTCTAAATATTGCCGCAACAGGTCGGCTTCGGCGTATTCTTCTTGGGCTGCACGGAAACTTCCTTCTTGAGCGAGTTTGGTAACTTTTTTTACAATACCTGCGCCCGTGCGCAAGCGCTCTTGTGCCACGCGTAACTGTTCATGCGCTGCCGCTTCGTCATCACGATGATAGGCAAAAATTGCTCGCTTACTAGCTGCCAGGGCTTCAGACGAGACTTGCTGTAATTCACGGCGACTCTTATCGAGCAGCGCCATGCGCTCGATCATGGATTTTGCGATGGTGGAAGAAAGCATAGGAATGCTTCAACTCTAGCAAATACGTACATTTTCGTCACGCCAGACAAACACCGCGAGACCTACCATGAGCATACCTCCTAACAAGGCGGGCGTGATTGAACCGGTACGCGCATTTACCATCGACCAAAATGCTAGGCTCGAGGCAAGCGGCAGGCACCAGTAAACCAACGATCCTTTTGCGATAGGGAGAGCGCGTGTCGTGAGCCATGCACCGACAGAACCTGACAGGAGCCAACCCGCAAAATTGGTCCATGGAACATGGTAATAGGCACCGTTTACGACATATTTCCATAGTCCTAAGGATACAGCCCCCGGATCGAGAACCAGATCAATCGCGAGCAATACCCATGCAGAAAGAATGATGATCGAACTCGTATTTTTCGTTACGCGTCTTGCAAGTTGCCACGCGCCCAGCATAAGCGGAACCCACGCCAAGGGAAGCAGTAACGGCACACCCATACGCAGAGGACCAAGACCATCGAGATAGAAAAAAGCTCCGTAGGGGAATCCTGTGTTAGCCCCGATCCCTTCAATGGCGTACGCGAAGAGAGAAAGGGTCAGGAGCGCTTTGAGCGCGGTGCGAAGACCATAGGATGTTATCGTCAAATATATTGATACGATCCCGCCAAGCAAGAGGAAGAGGAGCGCGCATACGGAAAATATGGGCGCCTGTCGCCAATCAGAGGCCATCCAGCCGCCAAATCCTGATCCTAATATCACGAGAATCCAGAGGAATATCCTATGCATAAAGGCTTTTCGGGATTAGGATAGCATCATGAACACTTTTCTTACATCTCTTTGGCAAGAAATCCGCTGGGTCGTGCGCGTAAGTCGTCCTCGGTTTTGGTTGTATTTATTTGGTCCTTTTTTGATTGGGATTGTGGCGGCAATGCGTCTTAATCCTCACTGGACACGACTTGATACCCTTACGCGAGTAAATACTCTTAACAATTCTGTCAATGAAGTCGTTGCGGCTATACCCCTTCTCATCAGGAACTTGCTAGCCGAGAGTCCCGGTGCACTCCTTATTTTAATTGGAACAACCATCTTAGCGCTAGGATATTTTTTATTCCCAGCCAACTTACTGGTATACGGGATAAATGATCTTTTTGATATAGAAACGGATGCCTTAAATCCAAAAAAAGATGTGTACGAATCTCGTTTATCCGCCAGCCGGCAACGACGACTCCTCGTCTATATCATCCTCGCACAATTACCTTGGCTTTTTGTCGCGGTTGTTAGCCTTATCTTTAGCCCTTCTTATCTCACCCCATCCCTTCTTGCGTTTGTCGCTTTTTTGTTTTTTTCCATTTTTTATTCTGCTCCACCGATCCGCGCAAAAGCACGACCGTTTTTGGATAGCGTTTTTAATATTTTATACCTCCTTCCAGCACTCGTGAGTTACCTTTTTGTGTGCATGTTTATTCAACCTGTTGACGGCATCTTCTCTTTTCCTCTACTTCCTGTCTTGGCCGCTGTGTGTTGGTGCATGGCTATGCACGCGTATAGTGCCGTTCCAGATATCAAGGCAGATACACAAGCCAAGCTTAAAACAATCGCCACGCAATTAGGGGCGTATAAGACAATCCTTCTTTGTTCCCTGCTCTATATCACGGCCGCGGTCTTGGCCTGTACAGCTGTTCCGTCTGCGCTATTACGATTTATCTTTCTGCTCTTGGGGGTCACCTATGTTATACTTATGCATATCTCACTCACACGCATAGACGATCTCATGCCTATCTATAAACGTTTTCCGCTTGTGAATACGTTGGTGGGTACGATCCTCTTCTTTGCTCTTCTTCTTGGTTAATCCCCTATGGACCAACCCGTTCGCTCACCTGCTCCTTCCCCAACTTCAGCTCCTGCCCCTCAAGACAGATCCGGCAAGATCGCTCTCAATATCGCCGTTCTTACGCTCCTCCTCGTGTTAGGCGGGTTATGGCACATGGGACAGCGCTTTGATCGGCTCGCGATGGAGGCACGCATACCTCAGGCCAACGCCCCGATAGCTCCCCTCCCTCCCGCACCTGTTCCGGCGGCACCGACCGAGCTTGAAGCAGCGCCTACACCTCCTGCGGCGGCTCCAGAAGAAAAATGGTACAGCGTTAATTCTTTGTCCGTAGGGACCAAGAAGGGCGCGATCCAAATTCGCCATGAATGTAACCAGGTGCCAGAAGCGGTTTCTTTTGATGGCGCGAGCTATAAAGGCACCGTGTGTTTTGGAACGAATCGCCTTCTCCTCGTGGATGCTACGGGCAAAGAACGTATGATTTTGCCAGCACGTGTGTTGCCAACAGACGAGGATGGACACTCTCTTGCTCCGTTCTTATTTTCCGCGGTCGCGCAAAAGTTCGCGAATGGCAAACAGGATGTCCTCATTAGTTTTGATGCGGATGCTTGCTCGAGCACAGGGAATTGTGGAGCCGGACAGCCAACGGCACGCGTCACGTTTATTTATAGCGTAGATGATGATCGCTCCTCTGCCATTACGCCCGTCGGTGACCGCCAGAGCGTATTCTGGGGTGGAGACAGACGCGCGATCCTTTTAGATCTTACGTGTGGTGGAGCAGGCTGTGACAATCCTCAAGCGATCCGCGGCCTCAACCTCAACACCAACACCATCAAAACACTTACAACACTCAAGGCGGACTGGAATGAAGGACAACCAACGGGTGATACGGGGATTGGACGCGCCACGGCACATTGGGAATCTGTTAAATGGGTAAGTGGAACGAAAGCAGAAGCGGTATACGTAGGAGCGGATGGCGTGAAACAGACAGTTCCCCTCGTGTTCTAAGACCTAAAATTGAGACAAAAACATCCCATTATACGGGATGTTTTTGTCTCTTGTCCTCGCTCTCCTCCCTTGACAAATTCAGATAAATAATATAATAAATAGACGCTGCAATCCTGAGATTCCGACGGATATGTGAGCAAGAAGGAGATCGGCCATGCCTCATAGACCACAATGTGCGTGGTTCTACAGTGATCCCGCGAGCGTGTCTCTCGGAAGAGCCATGTACAAACTACAGCTCGAAGCGACCGCAATGAGCTCCACGACGGTGCAAGTCCGTGCGATGAACGCAGATGAGCTGTCCGCTTTCCTCGCGCGGCAAGAGATCGCTCCTGAGAACATCTATGCGCGTGACCGCTACACCGCAAACAGCTACCTGGCTAAACAAGCGGGGGTTTGCGGAGTCGCGGGCGGCTATACCCCACTGCACGACGACCTATTAATCATCGGCGAGGAGGATACCGACACCCACAAGCCTGTGTACCTGGTACATCTCATCCAGACACGCCGTTTCTGAACGCTCCTTCCACCCTGCTTGAGAACCGACATTCTTGTCGCGCTTCTCTTCTTCGACTATTTTCTCAAATCATTTATTTGAGAGCATTGAGAAGGGTTATAACGACAATAAGGGAGCCCCACTCTTATCCCCCATCAAACGTTTCACGACCAATTCTGCACTAATTAAACAAATAGGCATCCCAATCCCTGGATTGGTGTTCGCCCCTACATAATAGAGGTTTTTCACCTTGGGGTTGATATTGTTTGGCCGGAAGGTCGCGGTTTGTTTAAGGGTATGCGCTAATCCGAGGGCGGTGCCTTGAAAGCTGTTATAACGCCCAACAAAGTCTTTCACGCAAAAGGTCTTTTGATACACAATTCTCGAATGTAACTCAGGAATATCCATTGATTCAGATAACGTGTCTAAGATTTTCTCGGTCTTTTGTTTGAGCAATTCTTCAGTATACTCTAACCCCGAGGCGATAGGGACTAAAATAAACAGGTTTTCGTGGCCTGGTGGAGCAACGGTCGAATCGGTCACCGAAGGAGCACAGACGTAGATCGACGGGTCTGTCGGCCAGCGAGGGGTGTCAAAGGTTTCGGCAAAATTCTGCCTCCAGTCTTTTGAGAATAATAAATTATGATGTGTAAGTGACGGGATTCGTCCTTTAACTCCAAGGTAGAGAATGAGAGCAGAAGGCGCTAAGACGCGCGATTTCCAATATTTTTCACTATATTGGCGAACGTCTGAAGAGAGAAGCTGTGTATCCGTGTAGTGAATATCTGCATTTGAAATGACGATATCTGCGCGTATTTCTTGGCCATTAGCCAGACGGACTCCTACAGCTTGACCATTCTCTACCAGAATCTTTTCGACAGGTGTTTCAGTTTGGAGTTTGACGCCATGCTTTTTTGCGAGGCCAACGAGAGCATGAATGATTTCGTAAATGCCTTTTCTGGGATAATAGACCCCCATTTTGAAGTCTATATAATTCATGATGCTGTAGAGAGCGGGCGTCGCATACGGAGAACTTCCTAAGAAGACGAGTTGGTACTCTAAGATCTTTTGCATGGCCTCACTCTTAAAGAAACGTGAGATGTAGCTATGCATGTTAGAAAAAACGGATAAACGTCTTCCGTTCTTTAATGCCTCCCACGTAAAGAGATCACGGAGCGTATCGTAATTTTTATACATGAACGAACGCTTGGAGAGCGTGTAGGCCTCACCCGCTCGCTTCAGATAATCTTTTAATTTTTCGTACGACCCTGGCTCAAGCGCTTCGAGCGTAGCGCGGTCGCGCTCAATATCTGAGTAGATATCGACTTGCTTCCCTTCATCTTTAAAAAAGATACGATACGAAGGCCCAAGACGAACGAGATCGAGGTGATCTTCGACCCGCTCCCCCATCAGTTCAAAAAAATGCTCAAAAATATCGGGCATGAGATACCACGATGGTCCCATATCAAAGCGAAAGCCTTCCGCCTCAAAGATGCTGGCGCGTCCACCGAATTGCTCGTTCTTCTCGAAGACTTGGACGGCGTAGCCTTGTTTTCCCAGTAAACAGGCAGTCGCTAAGCCTCCGATGCCTGAACCGATAATAATGACGGATTTCATAGAAAAATAGTTCTTATTTTCTCGAGCATACTCGTTCGTGCACGTTGCCGATAGATGTCATATCCCTGTTCCTCAATCTTGCGTAGGATCAAACGATACAGATCACTCCCCGCGCGTACACCACGTCGTCCGCGTGGATGAAGAAGCTTGATTCCTTGATTCGCCTCCTCATAAAGCGCGTCCGCTCGAGCGATCTGGAATTTCATCCAGGCCTTAAATCGCTCGTTGACGATATGATTTTTAATGTCCTCCTCAGATAATCCAAACTGTTTCAATTCATCTTGAGGCAAATAGATACGACCTCTTTCCTCGAAATCTTCACGAATGTCTCTCAAGAAATTTGTGAGTTGCATCGCATATCCAAGTTTTTCTGCGTACGGGAGTGCCTCTTGGCTCGTGAAACCAATTACATGTGTCATCATGAGACCAACGACAGCCGCCGACCCATACATGTAGCGCGTAAGATTCTCATAGGATTCATAGCGCGAAGAGGTCAGATCTTGCTGCATGGCAAGCAAAAAGTCTGTCGCATATTGCTCGGGGATCTGACAGCGCTGGAATAATTCGCGCGCGGCAGAGAGGACCGGATCTCCTCCTCCGCTCCTATCTGATGCTTGCCAGGCCGCTTGCCACACACGTAATGATTCGAGCGAGGAAAGGCCCTCCGTCATTTGCGCGACCTGATACTGTTTGCGCAAATGCTCCGCTCCCGTGGCTGTATCTACCATCTCATCTGGTACACGAAAAAACGCATACAAAATATGCGTGGCTTCACGGATATCGCGTGGAAAGAGCCGGGTCGCCCAATAATAACTCGTGCCGTACTCATGATGAATACGGCGACAAGTTTCTACCGCATCAGAATAATTCATTATTAATGTGTACGCTGGCGGATGAATTGCACCAACCCCTCTAGCTCTTCGGTTTGGACGCGTTGTTTTTTCAGACCGGTGAGGGCTTGTAGGGCATTCTCGAATAAGACATTCATCCGTGTTTGACCCGCGACAAACGCTCCGGAGTCTTCAAATAAGGCTTGAACGGCGGGGCGGTCGGCTTCCGTGAGCTCTTTGCCGAGATAGCCCTGTAATGTCTGCTTTTGCTCCTCTGTTCCGTGTTTAATGACGTGTTGCGTAAAGACGGTATGTTGACGCTCTCGTAAATCTGTAAGAACCGCTTTCCCGGTGTGTTTTGCGCTTTGCGTGAGATCGAGATAGTCGTCTTGGATTTGAAAGGCGAGGCCAATGGCCGTTCCAAAGGCATCGCACCCTGATAAGACTTTTTTTGAGGCGCCTGCTAACACCGCTCCAATCCGAAGTGGGCGGACGAATGTGTAGCTCGCCGTTTTAAGGAGCATTTTAATATCAATTAAACCTGTTTCAACCGTTGCACGTGCCGC
Source organism: uncultured Gammaproteobacteria bacterium (assembly GCA_964615825.1). Lineage (GTDB taxonomy): Bacteria > Patescibacteriota > Patescibacteriia > 2-12-FULL-60-25 > 2-12-FULL-60-25 > JAGOUY01. The sequence continues at coordinate 1,965 of CAZTQP010000006.1, read as the reverse complement.
TGAATCGATATCCACCATTTCTCCAATCATCACCTCTTGTACCATGACGTCGTATTCTTCCAATGCTGCACGTAGACGTTTTTGTGAATGACCCGGTACCCCATGACGCAACATACGGTTAGCCGCCGCATGCAATAAATCTCCTAAAAGAATGGCATGGCCGCAGCCGATATGCTCCAGATCTCCAAAACGTTTTTCTTGTTTCAATACCTCTTGTGCAAAGCGGTGAAGCGTCGGGACCCCATGACGCTCTGTCCCATGATCGATAATGTCATCATGAACCAGTGCGAAGAGATGAAAACATTCTAAGGCGGCGACGTAGCGCAAGATATCCTCCGTAATAACACCGCCCACCATCTTATATCCGAGAGTTGCGACATATGGCCGTACACGTTTTCCGCCCGATGACGCTAACGTCAAGACATGGTGCGACGTCTTGGTAAGGAACGGATCTTCTGACAAGCCAGAAAACGCTTCCACTTGCCGACGCATTTCGTGTAAGAAAATGGGGTCAAATTGTTGCTTAAATGTTTGGATATTCATACCCGTGAGGCGAGATGATGGAGGATGCGTTTCGCAAAGGCAGTCCCGTCATCTGTTGGGAAAAACGTATTCGCTCGTTCACCCATGGCTTGCCGTTCTGAGCGGTCATGCAAGAGAAGCTTGGCACTACTTACCACGTCCTCGTCAAAGCTGGAAGAAGCTTGGTCGAAGACAATCGCGGCTCCCCGCTCTTCAAAAGCACGAGCATTCGCTTCTTGATGCGTATCAGGAATAGGAATAATGAAAGCAGCTTTTTTTAAGCCGGCTATTTCTGACAGGGTTCCGATACCGGCACGCGTTATTTCTAGGTCTGCCGCCGCGTGCGCCTGCCTCATCTCTTCCCCCGTCAACAAGGGACGAACAACATATCCCTTACGTTGTCGGTGCTGTAGGTGAACATCCTTGCCTTGACCAGTTAGGTGAATAATCTGCGTAAAACGCAACCAGGTATCGAGGGTTCGTTCCACGAATAGATTCAGGGTATGTGCTCCCTGTCCTCCTCCATATATACAGACAATAGACTGATGGGGATCAAGTCCAAAGGCCTGAGCCGCCATTTCCCGTGCAGACAAGGCAGCGTGCGCATATCTCATCGGCGTTATTAATGGCTCATCATTTACCCGTTCACCAAAGGGCCGTTTTTCATATTCAAAAGAAGTTGTGACGCTCACACAGTGGCGGGCGATCAAACGGTTCGTCAGGCCCGGTTCGACATCTAATTGATGCGCAAAACAGAGGATATGGTCGGCGGCCGCGGCTTGTATCACAGGAACGGCAGTGAATCCCCCTACGGTTATCACCGCGTCCGGCTTCAGCATCTGGACTAATTGCTTTGCTGTTTTACGGGCCCGCACCCATTGCCAAGGAAAGGTAGCCCAACTTATAGAAGGATAGCGTGGCCACTTCGCGACAGCCAAGGGAAAGAACTTCATCCCTTCTGCTTCTACCAAAGCTCGCTCCGGCCCATCCGGCGTTCCAATCCAACTACAGACGAGCGATCGTGACGTTTGACGCTTAAGCGCTTGAGCAACCGCAAGCAAAGGCGTGACAGGCCCCAAACTTCCTCCGCCGACAAACACAATATGCATAGTCGTCGTTATCGTGTTCGTGCGGTATTACTCCGTGGAATCCCGGCCAAGAGCCCTAAGGCTGCCAGGAGGGAAACCATCGCAGATCCGCCGTGCGAAATGAGAGGGAGTGTCACCCCCGTCATCGGCATGACCCCCGTCATAGAACCGACGTTCAAAAATAACTGGACAGCGATCCAAACTCCGACGCCCGCAGCAATATAGCGACCGAATGGATCACGTGCTTCACGCGAAATGGTAAAGCAGCGCCAAATTAAGCCTGCAAAGACGAGCAACAGAGCGACCATGATGACGAATCCAAGCTCCTCAGCAATAACCGCAGAGATGGAGTCCG
>CAZTQP010000005.1:3651-31650 GCA_964615825.1 uncultured Gammaproteobacteria bacterium | reverse complement strand
TGAACATCTATAGTTGGAGTGGAAGGAAATAGGGGATCGACAGAGTTTTGCGATTTCGCTTAATATGGTGCATATGCATAAGAATTCGTATGAAGAAATCCTTCTAATGAAGGACAAGATGGATAAGTTAGCCGCACAAGTTGCGGAACAGATGGCTCCAGCCATCAAGGCTGCGAGATCAATGGCTACTTCTTCCGGTCTTCAGGCTGCTATGCGTATTGCCGCAGAAAAAGCGGAAATCTTTTCACGCATACAAAAAGATCACGCTGAACATTGGTCGCATGTGCTTCAGTTGATTGACCCTGAACCGGCATTTGTTGCCAATTTACATAATGAAGTTTCAATAATGGAGTCTGCTGCCGCAAATGGACCAGAGAATGTATCTACTAAAGCACGTCTAGAAAAAGAGGCAAAAGAAAACAAAACTATTATTAATAACGCCGCAAGTGAGGCGAGTAATGCGCTGGAGGAAAGCGTAACAAGGCTTCAAGAAGAGGGGTTACCTGTCATAAGTTTGACCCTTACAGCTAACGGCTATCTAAAGAACGAGGATGTCCCGGGTGCTCAGAAAAAGCTTTCATATCAAATGAGGGTTTTGGTTAGCGCTTTAAAGCAGAGTTATGTCATGACTCCGGTACTAACCCAGAAAAGTAAGTATAAAAACGACGAATCTACGCGTAGGGCGCTGCACAAGCTCAATAGATTTGGATTTTCTGCCCTCAAGTTACCTGTTGCCATCACGCTTGGTGAAGGTGGGGATGGGTATCGTTTAACACGTTGTGTGCGTATTAAAAAACAGTGGTCAGAACCAGTTGGTTAGATCGATAAATAGCTACAGTGGATAACTCCTAAAAACGGCTTTAGAATAAGCTGTTTTTTAGGTGCAGATTCCACCGGCTGCTGTAGCACGGGCATATGTCCGCTGTAGCAATGAGTATGAGGTAATTGGAGTGCGAGTTTACTCTTTACCCTTCCATTATGTCTCAAGGTCTTGTGATGTCGGACGGAAGACAGCTTCTTATCAAGTATGTCGATATCAATTCACTTAAGCCAGCGCCCTATAACCCACGTACCTGGTCTAAAGAGGCGAAGGATGCGCTCCGCGAAAGCATCAAGCGATTTGGCTTCGTAGATCCTATTCTTTGTAATGACGCACCGGGTCGGGAGAACACGATCATCGGTGGTCACTTTCGCGTGGAGATCGCGAAAGAGCTGGGTATCGAAACAGTTCCGGTGGTTTATATCCGCATTCCCGATCTGGAGCGGGAAAAAGAGCTTTGTATCCGTCTCAATAAGAACACGGGCGAGTTCGATTGGGATTTGCTTGCGAAGTTCAGTGAAGATTTTCTCAAGGACGTTGGTTTTTCGAGCGAAGAGCTTGATCGCGTCTTTGATCTAGATGATGTAACCCCTGAGCAGTTCGACCTTGAGAAGGAGCTCGAGAAGCTCGATATCACTAAGATCGATGTGAAGAAAGGGGATGTATACGATCTCGATGGATCGCGGCTCATGTGCGGCGATTCGACGATCGAGGCCGATATGTTGAAGTTAGCGGACGGTCATAAAATCAATATGTGCTGTACCGACCCTCCTTATATTCTCGATTATCTACACGGCAAGAAGAAAAACGGTGAGGCGGTGACAGGATTCGGGTATAAGCGTGATCGCCGGTATCTTGAGACCGATTCGCTGCCAGATGATTTTACGGAAAAGTGGATGGCGAACGTAAGCAAGATCCAACACGAGAGCTTCTCCATTCTTGTCTATGAAAACTGGAAGAACCTTCGTACGATCTGGAACGAGATGGAAAAGCATTGGAAAGTAAAAAATATGATCGTCTGGCATCTCGAGAATCGGCATCAGAACTTCGCCGCCAAATATAAGTTTTTTTCCAAGCACGATATCGCGATGGTCGGAGCGTCTCCGAACTCGGATGTTGAGTTTAACCACGAAGAAGAGCGGGATGGATTGCAGGAGACGTATGAAACGGCGCTCTTTGCCATCAGTGGAAAGCCGCAGTGGGAGCCATATCAAAAAGGAAATAAAAACTGCCCAACGGATTTCGTTGAGTTTCGAGCTTCGGACGAAAAACATTCGGGGCAGGGGATCATCTTCGGAACGAAACCAATTGAGATCCTTATTCCCTACATCAAAGTCCTCACGAAACGCGATGATATTGTGCTCGAACCGTTTGGTGGTAGCGGTTCAACGCTCATCGCCTCAACGAAAATGAAGCGACGCTGCTTCCTTATGGAAAAGTCTCCCGTTTATGCGGAAGTCATCAAAAAGCGTTGGGAAAATACAACTGGTAAAAAGGCGGTAAAGATCTATGGAAACGATTGAAGACGGGCGAGCCGCTACGATCGCCGCACGTAAGGCAGGTGAAAAGTCGGTCTTGCTCGAACAGCTCAAGAAGACGCCTATTGTCCAAATCGCGTGTGAGAAAGCGAGCGTCTCGCGCGCGAGCTATTACCGTTGGCGAAAAGAAGATACGGAGTTCTCGGAAGCGGCGGACCTAGCGATCCGGCACGGAAGCGATCTCGTGAACGATATGGCGGAATCGCAACTCATGGCTGCCATCCGTGACCGTAACTTAACGGCCATCATCTTTTGGCTCCGTCATCATCACCCAAAGTACAGCCAGAAGATCGAGTTATTGGGAAATCTAACTATTAACCAAGAAGAGCTTACTCCTGAGGAAGAAGCTCTTGTTCGGCGGGTGCTTGAAAATAACGTATGAACTATCCCATTCAGTTAGACCAAGATACGCAAGAGAAGATCATGAAGAGCGCGAAGGTACGACGTGCGATCACGCGGGAGAGCCTCGGCCTCTTCTTCCAGATCTATCTCGCGCAGTACGCTACATATCCTTTCGCCAAGTTCCACTACGAGATGTTTTCGCTCGCGGAAGATGATGCAACCAAGCTCATGGTCGTTATGGCGTTCAGAAATTCTGGGAAATCCAGCGTCCTTAATACCGCATATTCTATTTGGTCAGTTCTCGGGAGATCGGAACGGAAGTTCGTGATCATCCTGAGTCAAACTCAGTCTCAGGCAAAACAGCATTTCGAGAACCTGAAAGCCGAACTTCAGAGCAACAGCCTTCTCAAGCGTGATCTTGGGCCGTTCAGCACGGAAGATGGTGAGTGGGGGTCAAGATCAATCGTCCTTCCGAAGTATGGTGCTCGTATTATGGTTGCATCAAGCGAGCAGAGCATCCGCGGCATCCGTCACGGCTCGTATCGACCGGACCTCATCATCTGTGATGACGTTGAGGACTTGGCATCCGCAAAGACGAAGGAGGGCAGGGACAAGATCTTCCAATGGTTTGCGGGAGAGGTTCTTCCGGCCGGAGATGAGCGAACAAAGGTTGTCGTATTAGGTAACTTGGTCCATGAAGATGGCCTCCTTGCTCGCCTTCGCGATGGGATCGATGACGGAGATCGGGCGGGCGTATTTAAGGCGTATCCACTTCTCGACGAGGATGAAGAATGCCTTTGGCCTGAACGGTACGAGGATCAAAGAGATATCGACACTTTCAAGGCGAGGATCGGGGACGAGATCGCTTGGCAACGCGAATGCTTGCTCCACATTATTGCCGATGCGGACAGGGTGATCGACCGGAATTGGATCAAGTACTATGACGAGCTCCCACCGATCCAAAAGAGCTATTCCTTCGGTGTCATTGGGGTCGATCTTGCCATTTCACAGCGTACTTCGGCCGATTATACGGCTATGGTATCGGCGGCAGTTTTCAATCTCGATAAGAAGAGAAAGATCTATATCTTGCCGAGGTCAATCAATCAGCGCCTGTCGTTCCCTGAGACAGTTCAGACGGTCAAGAATGTCTACGACGCGCATCCGAGGCCGAAGAGTACAACGATCATGGTCGAGAATGTCGCGTACCAGGCCGCGCTCTGGCAGGAACTCAAGCGTCAGGGGTATAACGCGAAGCCATTTGAAATTCACGGCCAGGACAAGCGAACGAGGCTTTCGCTGTTGAGCGAATACATCAAGAACGGGGACATCCTCTTTCCTCGCGAGGGCGCGAAGGATCTCATTAATCAGATCGTGAACTTTGGCGTCGAGAAGCACGATGACTTGGCGGATGCCTTCGTGGCCTGCGCTACCTACGCGAAAGACAAGAAGATCAATACGTTCATGGTCGTGCCGATCGACACGGGACGCTCCCATTATTCCATCAGGAGCGTTTTCCCTGGTCTAGCGCCTTAATGGTTACTCGTTTCCTTCGATGGTCGTCCCGTCGGTGAAGTGGACGCGATCGATGACAATCTTGCTGACTTTGGTCGCGGCGTCGTATCCAAGGGCTGTCCAAGTGAGTTCGCGAGCGGTTTTCCCTGGTTGGATGACTTCTTGCGAGCGAGCTTTCAAAGGGTCTTCTGACTTCTTTCCCCATTCGCCGACGGGTTCGCCGAAGTTGTTGGTGAAGTATGCGAAAAATTCGATGCCGTCGATGGTCTTGTCCGTGCCATTCTTGATGTCGGCGCTGAGCTCCGTGACGCTGATGATGTTCTTTCCGACAGACGGGGTGATTGTGATTTTAGCGAGTACAGCTTGTTTCGCGGCCTCCTCTATTTCTTTCTGTTCACGGGCTAAGCGCTCTTGCTCGGCTTCGGCTTGGCGTGCGGCTTGTTGCTCAGATGCTACTTGATTTGTCTCCTGCGTTTCTTTGGTTGCGCCTTTGTCGATGAGTTTGCCGATGCCGCTGTTCACGATGATGAGTGTGGCGACGAGCGCGATCCCTGCATGTTTGCGCGACAGGTCTTTATAGAAACGGTGGAAGAGGGAGGGTTTGATGAGGGCGATAACTGAAACGAGGAAGAGGAATCCAAAGAAGGCTTGGAAGAGTCCGTACATAGGGGGCTAAGAGGGGAGAATAATTAGACCCAGAATGTCGCTTATATAACAAAAGCGACACCCGGTGGTGTCTCTACCCAAGCCCAGCACGGATCGTGCAAGGTTTGTTTTAACCGGATGCCGCTTATCGCGCGCGATCCGGAAATAGCCAAAAAGATGGCCTGTTCGGCTTGGGTAGAGACACCCACAATGTAACTTAGAAGTCTCTAAAAGTGAAGCTATTGTAAAGGGTAGTTACCTCCAGGTTACCTACAGCTCGCCTGGACTTCCTCCAGGGGTGGCGGCATTGATGGGAGAGTCCCATGGGACGACGGTCAATCCATCTATGAACCAGCCTCTATCAACCCCGAGCCTTCTGGCCGAAAACAGGGCAAATAACCCCTACCAACAAGAAAAGAAAGGGATTTGGCGGTACTGCCTATACGCGAGAAAATCATCCGAAGACGATGAACGTCAAGCGCTTTCCATCGATTCACAGATCAACGAGATGATGGATCTTGCAAAGAGAGAAGGGATGCACATTGTTGAAACACGACGTGAGAGTCATTCGGCTAAGGCTTCGGGGGAACGGCCTGAATTCAACCGATTGATGGAAGATATCGGGAAAGGCGTATTCGATGCCGTCCTTACTTGGGCCCCGGATCGCCTCAGCAGAAACGCGGGTGACTTGGGAAGTTTGGTCGATCTGATGGATAAAGGATGTCTACAAGAGATTCGTACGCATTCACAAAAGTTTACGAATTCCCCAAACGAGAAGTTCTTGCTGATGATCCTTTGTAGCCAGGCGAAACTCGAAAACGACAACAGGGGAATCAACGTGAAGAGAGGGCTCAAGAATAAAGTGGAGATGGGATGGAGGCCGGGGCTGCCTCCGCTGGGGTACATGAACGAACGGTCGATTAATAGGGGGCAGAATAGAATCTTCGTTGATCCGGAGCGTGCGCCAACCATAAAACGGATGTTTGAGATGGTTGCATATCAGCAGATGACGGGTCGAGCAATCTACACGTATTTGCGTGAGATGAATTTCAAGACTCGAACAGATAAGTTTGTGACGCTCAGCAGTATCTATAAGATCCTTAAGAACTCTTTTTATCACGGAGCATTTGAGGCTCCGCGAGGAAGCGGCAAGTGGTATAAAGGAGCTCACGAGCCACTGATTACCAAAGAGCTCTTTGACAGGGTGCAGGAGCAGTTGAATATGCCGGACAGACCGCAGTACGGGCAAAAAGAATTCCAGTTCACCCGGATGTTTAAATGCGGAGGATGCGGGTCGGGGATAACGGCGGAGGAGAAGATAAAGCGTAATAAAGGGAACGGATATGTTCATCGCTATGTTTACTATCGATGTACGCAGGCAAAAGATAGGAGCTGCCAGGAGCCGCCGATGAGGGAGAAAGACATATTGGATCAGTTGCTCAAGATGATAGATGAGATAGATATTGATCAAATAGGCGCGAGAAAACGCATCGAGGATGAGCTAGAGCGATACAAGGCCTTTGCTGAAGATGTCCTAGAAGAGAAGATCGTGAAGCCAAAACAGAAAGAAATCAGCATACGCAAATTCGCTAAACATATTCTTACGCATGGAACGCGCGAAGAAGGCCGAGAAATTCTTGAATATTTACAAAACGCGATCGTGATTCAGGATCGCGTTTTAAAAATTCTCTAACTTCTCCTAGAGACCTGATGCTTAGGCCCTAGACCAACATCTCCTCTGCTAGAATAGAGATCATGGTTGGGATCAGGACCTCGCTAAATCACGGAATTGCTCGTAATATTCAATCTCCTTTGGAGTGATGGAGGGGGTAAATTTCTGAATTGATTCGATCAGGATGCCTTCATCAATGAGACTTGCATCTCGAGCGACGGCTGTCCGCGCAGACTCGGTAACAATAAGTTCAATATCTGAACCCACATAGTTCTCTGTCATTTTTGACAATTTTTCGAAATCAATTTCTTTATCGTAAGGCCTGCCAGTCAAACAGATTCGAAACATGTCCCTTCGAGCTTCAAAATCTGGAGGTGCAATATAAATTCTTTTATCCATTCTTCCAGAGCGCATGATCGCCGAATCTATCATGTGAGGTCTATTCGTCGCGCCGACTACCAAGATTTTATTTTCACCAGCATTGTTAAGCTGAATTAAGAATTCATTGATTTCTTCTTTTTTAGTGTCTGAGGTAGAGGATAGCTCCTCTCTCTTTGGGACGAGTCCTTCAATCTCATCAATAAACACAATTGAAGGAGCCTGCAACTTAGCCATTTCGAATACCTTTCCGATATTTCCAACTGATCCATGTACAAACGAAGTTGAGACAGAGGACGGGTTGAGTTCAACAAAATTGTAACCAAGCTCCTCAGCTAGTTTCTTAACGATAAATGTCTTGCCGCAGCCTGGTGGCCCATATAAGAGTATGCCGTTGGGGATTGAGAGTTTGAATCTTTTGTACTTTTCAGGGTTTTTCAATGGTCCGATGACATCATTTATTAGCAAGATTTTCAAATCATGCATACCAGCCACGCAATCAAAACCTCGTAATACCGTCAGGTCATCAATTACCTCGGTTATTTTTTCATTGGAGTACTCATTCATGAGAACTCCAAGATAGTTTTTGCCCTCATGGTTGATGATTACGAGATCGTATTCCTTGTCTCTATCAACGACTTCGTCTACTTTCAGGTTCGTGAAAAGATAGAGAAAACGATTATCTGAGAGCAGGTAAATTTCCGTAAAGAATATCCTTTCAATACGATTTTTTATCGTGATGTCGCCGCTGACCTTAAAGCCGGGGAATAGTATGGGTTTGGTAGAAGTTGCCATAAGGTTTTCTATTTTGGAGTGCAGTGCTGAGCTAAGTAGTCATCGTGTGCTTTTTCGCTCGCATTGTATGCATCAACGTCGTTCGAGAAGATTTGAGAATCGGTTTTGAATTTTTGAAGCTCGGTATTGTAAGTATCGATACGCTCATTATAATTATCGAGGGCAATTTGGTTGGACGTATCAACATCTTCTGCATCTAACCGAGCCTTTTCAGCGTCTAGCTCATTGCTAGTAATCAGCAGGGCATTTTTTCTTCGATCGAGAGCGTTTGCTTTAGCATTGTCCTGATCCGGATCGAGTCTACGAGCCGCATTTGAATCATAGCTTGTGCACCTGTAATGACCAACGATCACATTTTCAGATGAAGAAGATGCCGATGAAGGCGTTGAAGTGTCTGAATTACTATCTGAAATTATACCTATTATCATCACGACGCCAATCCCAATAAGGATACCCTTCCAATTATATTTTCTTGGACTAGAGGGCGGGCGCTTGCTTGGCTCAGCAGGGGGTTTGGCCTGTACGGGTTCGTCCTTATCCAAGAATTCTAGGTCAACTTGAATGTGTTTGTTGTCGCTCATATTATTTTTTGGAGAAGTATATTTGAGCACAGGCCTTAATTAATTCCGGCAGGACGACCGCATTGTCCGTGGACATGGAGATTCGCGTGAATTGAGCAGATTTGCCATCTGCATGTTTGAACAGAATCACATCACCCGAGTCGAATTTTGGGACGTAGAGGTTATCATCAAAAGGTACAGACTCTTTAACCTTGCCTCCAAAAAATTTCGTTCTCATAAAGAAGTAGCCCTCTTTATCAAATTCAACAGCTCCTATCTTCACCGTTTCTCCTCGATCAAAAATCTGATCAACAAATCTCTTTACGATAAACGGCCCCACAAGGCTATCTACCGGCCCTACTACTTTTAACCAAGTAGTTTTTTCGTTGCTGTCATCATGACCGGCAGACAAGGACAATGTGATATTCTCACTCGCAGAAACAATTGTCAGGTGATACTCATACGACGTTGAAACATTGAGACCGTACACCGATGTAGTATGTTTTGTTGAATGGTACGAGATACTTGTAACGTCTTTAAAAAAGATTTTCTTATTGAAAACCTCCTTATTAACATCTTGAATATAATTATTCTTGATAGCTATAACCCGGTTTGTATATCCCGGTATATCGAAGACTAAAGAATTCTCTACATCGTCTGCGATGTTTTTTTGGATTTGTTCAAGTTCATCTTTAAGTTTATTTTTCAAACTCTCAGTGCCACAAATTTCCATTGCGACTTCTAGCAGCTTTTTAGATCTTGTATACTCGTTTAAGTTATTATGAAGATCTAAGACGATACTCCTTAAGGCGCTCGCCGCTCTATCTCTCATGAGCTTGGACTGACTATCATCGTAGAGACCTAAATCGATCAATCGATTGAGTTCGGACTGGATTGCGCCCACTGACTTCTTCACCAGATCCGCTTCATCTTTATCAAAAATGCCATCTTCACTGATCTTCATCTTCTCCAAAGACTCAACAGCATCATTGATCGTTGCATAAATTGGATTTAAAACCGTCTTTTCCATCTTTCCGCCCTTGCTAGAGAATACTTTTTGGAACTCATTGATATAGTTATCGTCTTTGTGCGTGTGGTTGAGCTCAGTGAATATATCAGACAAAAATGCAACTGTTTGACCACGAAAATCATCAATGATTTCTTGGTTTGAAGTTTGGTCATCGTGTAACTTGTATAGCTTCGAAAAAGCTGACCAAAATTTGTCGCTGTTGATCACGTCAGACCAAGCTTGCAAGGAATCTTGAAGATAGCGTTTATTATCTTCTTTGCCCAGGAGGTGACAATAAAGTAAAGCGAGATTCTTTTTGTAGAACAATGCTTTAGCGGTATCTGAATCTGAAGCTTTTTGCCAAATCGCAAGAGCCTGATCATATTTATTACCTCTTATAAAACCCACGGCCCGTTCATCAATGTCATCAGCAATCTGGAACCAGAAGAAGTATTCTTTGATCCTTTTCTTGGGGAGTTGTAGCCTCTCTGAGGCTTCCTTAACGGAAGATTCGGTTCGAAGCACGTCTGAAACATCAATATCTGTTTCATAAACGGGCTTATCGTCGATTTTTAAACGATTGATTATCTCCTTTGCTCGTTTTGATACATCCTTCTGGCTTGAGGACGTATCAAGACCGAGAATATGGAAGGCGTTATTTGATAAAGTATGTGTCATACTAATTAGTGGGTTATGCCAGAAATGTTACCTCTAATTTCTTCTTGGACATCAGAAGGCAGGAGAAGTTGGAGGTTATGAATGCAACGCTTTAATTCTTCGACGTCATTAAGTTCAATCGCTCTCTTGCCTTTTTCTGAATAATATTGAGCTTCTTTTTCGTTGATGAATCGCTTATCGCTCTGTGTTAACTTTTGGAAGAGATAGACCCAGGTTGAAGGATTTGAATATATCGCCTTACTTTCCAACTCCCTGATCTGTTCATTCACTCTGCTCAAAAGAGTTTTATCCTTCTGCCCAATCGCTTTTTCACCTTCGGCCTTCATAGCCTTCAATTGATCCAGGTTAATGGTCTTATCTTTTTGATCAGCGTATTCATTTATGGTTTTCTCAGCGCTCTCAATACTCGCATTAAATTCTTTGGTTAATTGAGGCATCTCTTTCTCTTTTTCCAAATTGTCTAGCGTTATTTTTAGGTCCTTTAGTTGCTTATTAGCTTTTCTTTTTTCGTCCTCATCGGTGGAGGCGTTCTGAATGCTTGTATTAACTGACTGTATTGTTGATTCAATGACCCCCTGCTCATCGTCTGAGCAGTTATTAATAACAGCCTTAGCTCGTTCTTTCTGAGTATGGAGCTCTGATTCAATATCTTTGATGTCAATCAACTCATCTTTAAATGTTGAACGTGCATTCACCGTAAGATCAATCAGGGAAACGTAAGCGGTTACGAATAGTTCACGAGATTCATTTATCTCGATCGTAATCTCAATGTCTGTACCTTCAGGTAGATCATGGGGGAGGTCAGTGCCTTTGATTCCCACCTCGCAAATAAAGGTATTCCTGTCCGGAATTTCAGATTCGCCTTCACCGACTTTAATCCATAGTGGATTATCATTCTCATTTTTTTCAAGACGTCGTGCCGTTTTGAAGGATTCTGTTTTCTTCAAAGGGAGAACAGATCCTTTTTCAAATATTTTTTCAAAAATTTCGGTAAGGGTAAAACTATTTTTTATATCTCGTTTCGCAACGGATATTCCGATGGAGTGGGGTAGAGGAGGCCCGGAGATCGACAAGCCGTGAGTAATGGAAAAAGAATCTGGATTTACAGGAACAGGATTTCCTTCTTTATCGAATAAATATATCCAAAATAAGTTGCTCTTGTTCGATTCTAGAGCAACTGTGTCGAAGAATTTTCCATTCTTTAATTTAATTCTTGAACCACTATAAAATCCACTATCTGATTGAATTTGAACATGATATTCATCCACTGACTCTTTCAAGTCCTCGAAGATACCACTAATTGTTTCCTCAGTCTCAGCGGTCAGTGATTCGTGATTTAGGACTAAGTTAAGAGTCCCTTTTTTTAATTTCTCATCAACCGCCTCAATAAATTCTTTCGGAATTTTTTGGCCAAGCGCGAACACGCACGCACCGCGAGCTACAACGGTAAGTGGATCTACGGATGCGTCAACATCGATCTTTAATTCTGACTTAAGACGCTCTCTAATATAGGGAATCTGTGTCGGTCCACCCACTAGAATGATCCTTTTCACCGAAGAGCTTTTTATTCCGGACTCTTTCAATACTTCTTTTGATAAGCTAATAGTTCTATCGATCAACGATTGAATCAATTGTTCGAAGTCCTTTCGACCAAAATCGATAGTCAGACACATCTCCTCACCCTTTTCATCTTCGCCAATTGAATCAATTTCTATTAGAGTTTTCGCATACTGGGACAAGTTAATTTTGGCAGTCTCGGCTGCGTATTTCAATTTAGCAAAAACCCCACGAAATTTTTCGTTTGATCGATCAAAATCATGAAGTGAGTACTTCTCAATTATTTTTGGAACGATAACCTTATCAACAATGATCCAATCGAAATCTTTGCCTCCTAAAAAGTTATCGCCGTTATGCGCTAATACCGATAATGAGCCATCCTTTGATGAAATCAGTGCCACATCGAAGGTACCCCCACCCAAATCATATATCAACCAATTCTCATTCTTTGAATTCATGAACCCATACGACATTGCAGCTGCGATAGGCTCTTGAAGAAGAACTACATGTTTAAAGCCCGCCAAGTTACCGGCTCGCTTGGTAGCCTCTGATTGCAAAACCGAGAAGTAAGCTGGGACGGTAATAGCTGCGCTTACGGTATTAAAGTCGGGGTATTTACGTAAAACGTCTTCCTTAAGGCTTTTTAGGATCTCAGAGGAAATTTCCTCTGCGTTCATTTTTACCCCAGGTCTTTCAAAGGTGACTGTTTCCGACGTACCCATCAGCCTCTTGATTTCAGCTTTGTTATTCTTGGCCTCGTCAATGGTGCCATCTTTGTACAAGCGCTCGTACGCACGTTTTCCAACCACTTTATTTTTTGCCTTATCTACACCAAACACAGACGGAGTATATTCGTCGCCAAAAACATTTTTAACAATTTCGATTTTGCCACCGTTATTAATGGCTATTTCCGAATTTGTGGTGCCAAGATCGATACCGATTTGTATATTGGTGTTCGCCATAGAATATTAATTGGTGATCAGTATGATTTTAGCCTTCCGAACCACCTGTCCTTTGCACAAGATCGTCGGCTCGATTGTTTCCTTGATTACCGGTTCAGATAGGGTAGGGTCCTTTTCGACTGAAAGCACGTCAAGGCTCAGGCCATCATTATATTTTTGATTTTTATGGTCAACGATTTCGATGTCGTATTTCTCAATATATCGTTTCAGTTTTTGGATAGAATTTTCCAACCCCTTGCTTTGGTTCTCAGGCATCGCAGTCATAGACTTTTGTATACGCTGTTCCATTCTCCAAATCTCGACGGCTAAATCCACTAGATCGTTTACTCCTAAAGACAAGTCAATAGACTTTGGAGCAACTGCGAATTTGATATCTTCCTTGATCTTCAAATACAAATCATCAAGTTCTGATGAGGCGTTTTTTCCTTTTAAGGATTTTTTGGTAACGAAATAAGTCAATGTAATGATTACTGCAAGAGTGGTCGCTATTCCTATAGCTAGGAGAGGATTAATCTTCGTAAGAAAATCAAAGTATTTCATAAATTATTTCATGATTTCGTCTAAAGATACCCCGAGTGCATCGGCAAGCTTTTTTACCGTATCAATCGTCGGATTAGGCGTTGCGCCTGCTTCGATCTTAGAAATTGTGTGAAAAGCCAGATCTGCTCTTTTTGAGAGTACGTCTTGAGAAAGCCCTGCTTTTAAGCGAAGCTTTTTGAGATTTTCACCGATTGTAGAGATGCTTTTTGGCATATGGTTTATAGTATAACTATACTACGCTAACTAGTCTATATTAAGTTGGGTCTAATGGATTGTCTTCAGATATCTATAAAAATAGATAGCTACTACAATATCCGCTATGATCCAGAGGGGGCTGAAGAATAAATGGACTGGGAGAACCGGATTAAACAAAATAGCGATCAACAAGAAATACCAAAAATGTGAATTTTGTGCTTTATCCTTCTGATAACTGCGATGACAGTAATAAGCCGCTGCCAGACATACGGGGATCTTGCTTAAGTAATAAAGCGGGTAGGACAATGGAAGAATCGTGATCAATACCACGGCTATCGACATTTTTGCTGGCCAAGATTTAATCATATTTTTTCTTAAGCGGTTCGCGATGGATCGGTTATTTAAGAGTTGGCTTTTACACTATCTTCTACTAAGAGACCTTCATTGTTAAATTCTAGCAAGCTTTAAATTACCATATGAAAAACCACCCTCTTTCGATGGTGGTTTTTCATCAACCGGCTTGTATGCAGGGAATCCGGTCACCCGGAATCCTTGTCCACCTCCCCATGGGAAAGCGGTCTTCTGCACCAAACCGGCTCTTGGCAGGGGCGGGGGGAATCGAACCCACGCTAAAGGTTTTGGAGACCTTTGTACTACCATTATACGACGCCCCTATGTGTTCATTTGTGCCCCAAGGCTACACAAATGAACTGCTTCTGACAAGGATTGCTCTATTTCTTCAACGCCGGCAACCCAAACGCCTCACACATCTCCTTCACCTCCTGCCTCACCTCCGCATAAAACGCATCCGTTTTCAGCGTCTTACGAAACTCTTTCATCGCGACTTTTCTCTCCTCTTTATCCATCGGAAAGGGGATTTCTAAGATATGGTCTGATACCCGTTTGATAAAGTCTGCAATTTGGTGCATTTCTTTCACCCCCATCCCACGGCTCGTCGCCGCTGGCGAGCCAAGGCGTAAACCGCTCGGAAAAAATGGAGAGCTTTGGTCACCCGGCACCATATTGCGATTCGCATATAATCCAATCGCTTCCAATCCTAAGTGTAAGAACATCCCGCGTCCTGCCCCTTGCGGTGTCAGGTCGACGAGGACAAGATGATTGTCCGTCCCTCCAGACACGAGCGTAAACCCGTGTTCCAGCAATCGATCCGCCAGAGCCTTCGCATTTTCAACGACACGACGCGCATAGTCTTGAAAGGCCGGTTCCGCCGCTTCTTTTAAAGCGACTGCAATACCGGCAATCGTATTCATGTGCGGCCCACCCTGCAGTCCAGGGATAATTGCCGAGTCGATTTTATCTCCCAGCTCAGGATCTTTCGCGAGACCTTTTTCTGTCACCATAATCATCGCTCCACGTGGACCACGTAATGTCTTGTGGGTCGTTGTAGTGACAATATGTGCATACGGGACGGGGCTTTCATGCGCACCCCCCGCAATCAATCCAGCAATGTGCGCAACGTCCGCGACTAAGTATGCGCCTACTTCATCCGCAATCTCCGCAAATTTCGCAAAGGGGACAGTCCGTGGCATCGCTGTTCCTCCGCACCAGATGAGCGTGGGCTTATGTTCAAGAGCATCTTTGCGTAAACGTTCAAAATCAACCTCACCCTTCGAAGTCATGTAATACGGAACGCTCTTCCAAAAATGAGACGTCGCTGAAGATTTCCAGCCATGCGTCAGGTGTCCACCGTCTAACAAATTTAACCCCATGCTGGTTTCTCCGGGTTTGCAGGTAGCAAAATAGACCGCCAAGTTTGCCGGGCTTCCAGAATAGGGTTGCACATTTACATATGGAACCTTGAACAGAGCTTTAGCCCGTTCCTGAGCCAATGTCTCCAGCTGATCAACAACTTGATTGCCTGAATAGTAGCGCTTGCCCGGATATCCCTCGGCGTACTTGTCTGACAATACGGTCGAGAGCGTTTCCAATACCGAAGCCGAAGTATGGTTTTCAGACGGAATAAGGGTCAATCCTTCCTGCTGACGTACCGCCTCCGCTTCGATCAGAGCTAAAATATCAGGATCAGCATGTTGTAAATGAGAAAACATAAAATAGGTATTAGGCGTTAGAAATGGGGTGTTAGGCTAATAACTTTATTTTTCATGATTACAACATAGGGATCTCGCATCAATTTACGGCGATCATACGTCCCTCGCGTCCTTGAGACAAGCTGTGCTCTCAGTTCCCCCTCCCATCTCCTCATCTAGGGCTTGTACCCCAGCTATTTTTTCTCCCTACAGCTGTCTGAGCAAGGAGACATCCCCCGTTGCTCTCGATTTGCGGCTGCAGGGGGTGGCTCCGGTCCGCCACAAAGAGCTTTGGCGGAATGCGAGTTCTGTAGGGAGAAAAAATAGCTGGGGTACAAGCCCATCGCCTACATCACCTCATTTCTAGACGTTTTCCGCTTAAAGAAGTAGTCTTACGTATAATATGTCCGAGATGCCTGCTCACATACATCTAGTCGGGATTGGAGGGATTAACATGTCCGCCATCGCCAAGCTCCTCCTTCGTAGCGGCATCAAGGTCAGCGGCTCAGACGTGGTCGTCTCCGAGCAAACCGAAGAGCTGAGCCGCAAAGGCATTCCGGTCAGCATCGGCCAAGACACGAGCCATCTCCCGGCTGAAGCGAATCTCCTTATCTATTCTTCCGCGGTCCCAGAAAGCAATCTTGAGCGGCTAGAAGCGCGAGCTCGCAATCTCCGTCAACTCACGAATTTCGAATTCCTCGCCGAATGGGCGCAAGATCAAGATGTCGTCCTCGTCACAGGTACACATGGCAAAAGTACGACCACGGCTCTGGCGGGGTTGATGCTGGTAGAGGCCGAACTCGATCCGCTTGTCATCGTCGGAAGCAAGGTTCCATCGTTTTCTGATGGAAATGTCCGCTCAGGAGCGGGGAAGATCTGGCTCATCGAAGGCGACGAATATGCTCGTCACTTTTTAGCCTTCCATCCTAAGGCCGTGCTCATCAATAATATTGAGCTTGACCATGCCGACATCTTTCCCACCCTCGATCACATGATCGATGCCTTCAGGCAGCTTCTCCATCAAGTGTGTGACGGTGGTGTCGTTGTCGCGAATGCGGATGATAGAAATGTAAGCACCCTACTTGGTAGCGAGCGTACCGCCTTAGAAGCGCGTGGAATCCGCATCGTAACCTACGGATATGGCGCCCATGCCATGGTCCGCGTCTCGGATGAAGCGATACGAGCTGGGGAACAGCAATTTTTGATAAAAGATGAAGCTGGGCACCTCATCCGGGCCACCCTTCGTGTCCCAGGTAAGATGAATATCTGCAACGCCGTTGGAGCCGCCGCTCTTTCTCTCGCGCTCGGCGCATCTCCCGAAGCCGTACGCAAAGCCGTTCAGGGTTTTACCGGTATCTGGCGCAGATTTGAACAGGTGTCAGATAAGGATGGGGTGCTTGTCATTTCAGATTATGGCCATCATCCAACGGCTATCCGTGCCACGCTCGATGCAGCCCGTGGTTTCTATCCCGGACGAAGGATCCTGCTGTGTTTCCAACCTCATCAACACAATCGCACCCGCCAACTCTTTTTAGATTTTGTCCCCGCTTTTGACCTCGCGGATGTCCTCATTCTAGTCGAGATCTATGACGTCCCCGGGCGCAAAACCGCCCAAGATGAACAAATCTCTTCGCAAGATCTCTGTGATGCTATCCGGCATCATGATGCCGATCGTCTCTGTCAACGTTCATTAGAATTCGCGCATACGCCAGAAGAAGCCTTGCCCCTCATCGAACGCGCCAAACGCAAAGGTGATATCGTTATCGTCATGGGAGCGGGGGATGTCTATAAGATTGCGGATAAGATATAACTATTGAAAAGCATGGAGCAGCTTTCTCAAAAATCAATTGATGCCTTCCTCGCGCACTTCCCAGGCGCTCGTCTTAACGAACCCATGTCCAAGCACACCACCTTTCGCTTAGGCGGTCCTGCGCGCGTATACGTCGTAGCGAGTTCATCGGACCTGCTCGTACAGGCTGTAGAGGCTGCCATCGAACTCAATATCCCTTGGGCTGTCATCGGAGGAGGAACGAATCTCTTAGTATCAGATGAAGGTTTCGAAGGAGTTGTGATACAAGCCGCAAATCAAGGGTTGTCGATTGACGGCGGCATTGTCCGTATCGAAAGCGGTCTCGTCTCCGCCCTCGTGGCTCGCAAAACCGTCGAAGCCGGCCTCACCGGGTTTGAATGGGCCATCGGTCTTCCGGGCACGATCGGAGGAGCGGTCTATGGTGATGCAGGCTGCTACGGAGCCGAGATGCGCGACTCGGTCGTATCCGTTGATGTCTATCACGTCGCGAGTAGGACGCGTAAAACGCTTACTAATAAAGAATGTCGCTTTGGATATCGCGATAGCCTCTTTAAACAAGAAAAACATCTGATCCTTGGATGCGAATTGGGTCTGAAAAAAGCTTCAGATCCGGCCACCAGCAGTGCACTCATGGACAAGATCCTCTCAGAACGCAAAGACAAGCAGCCTTTGGGCGAATCAAGTGCTGGGTGTGTCTTCAAGAATTTTGAATATCAAAACGAAAACGCACTCGACATTCTCCGTCGTGATGTTGAAGTACCTGAACAGATGCTAACCACCAAACGCATTCCCGCTGGTTGGCTCATTGACCAAGCCAACCTCAAAGGAACCGCCGTCGGGGATTTCCGTGTCAGCGAAAAACACGGTAATTTTTTGATAAATAAAGGCAAGGGCCGTGCCAGCGAGGTGTTAGCACTTATTTCCCTAGTAAAAATGAAGGTGCGCGATACATTCGGTATTGAATTACAAGAAGAGGTGCAATTATTGGGATTTTAAAAGACCGTCGATAACGGTCCAGAGTAAGGAAGAAAAAGAACGATCAGATCTCGACGGCTTCGCGTACGCCCTCGTCGTCGAGGTCGATGGTGAAGACGACTGCTTTTGCGTACGGGAGATGGGCGTTGAAGCGGGGCCCTGTTTCAGGGTGGAGCTTCCACATAAGCCCCCAGAAATAACTAAGCACCTCGATGATCATACTCCCGCAGCAGTGGGTCATGACGATGACAGTGCCCACTCCGCTTTCGAGCGTCTGACGAATCAGCTGTCCAGCTCCCTCTGCCTGCTGAGCGTGGAACATATCGAAGCACATGTAGGGATGCTGCACGGGCGCCCTGAGCTTGAGGCTGGCCGAGAGCCTGATGGCGCTCTCAACCGTCCATGAAGCTGTCGAGGTGAACATCCTACACTGCGACGGGTCAGTTGCGTAGCGGGTGAGGGCTGCTGCCAGCTGGTCGATCTGGCCCTTGCCCACGTCGTTCAGGTCGACAATGCTCGGCCTATTGTCACCATGTCGACAGAAGATTAGGGTTTTGCGTCTCATTCTTCCTCCTGACTATGCGAGAACTCACCACGAGTATTTGCATAATGCTCAATCCTTCCATATTTTGTTATTTAATGCAAGATTTGTTGAGCTTTATACGCTGTTGCGTGTTACCCGTTACCTGATTAAGATGGATACATATGACCATTAACCTCATCCAGAAAGGCTTGGAGTTAACCCCCGCGATTAAGGCATATGTTGAGGAGAAAATGCAGACTCTTGAAAAATATCTGGTCGATGTAGATTTCATGGATGTAGAAGTTGGCATGACTACCCATCACCATCAAAAAGGCGACGTCTTCTTTTGCAAGGTAAATGTTGAATATCTGGGCGAATTGCTCCATGTAGAAGAAGAGCGCGCAGATTTATACGAAGCCATCGACTGCGCAAAGGACACGCTCAAAGAGACGATTTTACGTAATAAAGAACGTCTCAAGGATAAACGCAAGGAGGGGGCTGAAGAAACGATCTAAAAAGAAGGGCTAGACCCTTCTTTTGCGTTAGGCTAGGATGCTAGAACTGTATGAAACTCTTGCAAAAACTGTTTGGAGATCCCAACGCCCGTGAAGTCGCAAAAATGCGCCCAGTTATTGATAAAATCAATGGATTATCCTCCACCTACGAGGCTTTGACCGACGAAGGTCTTAAGGCCAAAACCCTGGAGTTTAAAGATCGCCTCGCTAAAGGTGAGTCTTTAGACGATCTTTTACCCGAAGCCTTTGCCGCCGTCCGCGAAGCATCGCGACGCACGACGAAGCTTCGTCAATACGACGTCCAGTTAATTGGTGGAATGGCGTTGCATAAAGGCACGATTGCCGAGATGCGTACGGGTGAAGGAAAAACCTTGGTGTCTACCGCGCCCGCTTATTTAAACGCCTTGTCTGGTAAAGGGGTTCACATTGTCACAGTTAATGATTACTTGGCTCGTCGTGACGCCGTTTGGATGGGTCAGGTCCACAATGCGCTCGGTCTATCCGTAGGCATCATCCAGCATGCCGCTAGTTTTCTGTACGATCCTGCCTTCAAAAGCGAACCAGCTCACGATGAAACGCGCGACACGGTCGGCTCCTTCCGAGTCGATAGCGATTATTTGCGCCCCGTCTCTCGCAAAGAGGCTTATGCCGCTGACATCACCTACGGCACGAATAACGAATTCGGCTTCGATTATTTGCGTGACAACATGGTTCAGCAAAAATCAGAAATGGTTCAGCGCGACTTGAACTTTGCCATCATCGATGAAGTTGACTCTATTTTGATTGACGAAGCACGTACCCCGCTCATCATCTCCGCTCCCGCGGAAGAAGCAGGCGATCTTTATTATCGCTTTGCCGAACTTGTGCCACGCTTAGCCGCCAAGGATGATTATCTGGTCGATGAAAAAGTCCGCAGTGCGACGCTCACAGAAGCGGGTATTGCTAAAATAGAAGGCTGGCTTGGGGTCGAAAACCTGTATATCCAGGGCGGAATGAAGCTTGTGCATCACCTTGAGCAGGCCTTGCGTGCCCATGCACTCTACAAGAAAGATAAGGACTACGTCGTACGCGAAGGCGAAGTCGTGATCGTGGATGAATTTACGGGCCGTTTAATGGTGGGTCGGCGCTATTCAGAGGGGTTGCACCAAGCCATCGAAGCCAAAGAACGGGTGCCAATTCAACGTGAGTCATTGACACTCGCGACGATTACCTTCCAGAACCTCTTCCGTCTTTACGTCAAACTCTCTGGTATGACAGGAACTGCAGCTACGGAAGCAGAAGAATTTCATAAAATCTATAAATTAGAGGTTTTGAGTATTCCCACGAATCGGGATAACAAGCGTAAGGATCTCACCGACCGTGTGTATAAGACGGAATTAGGAAAATACCAAGCGGTCGTACAAGAAGTGAAGCTTCGTCACGAGCAAGGGCAGCCAATCTTGATTGGTACGGTCAGCATCGAAAAGAACGAGCTGATGAGTGAATTGCTTAAGCAAGCTGGCGTTCCTCACAACATCTTAAACGCCAAAAACCACGAGCGCGAAGCAGAATTCATCGCGCAAGCCGGCCGCAAAGGTGCCGTCACTGTCGCGACAAATATGGCTGGACGTGGGGTAGATATCATCCTGGGCGGTAACCCTCCGGAGGTAAAAGAAGCGGAAGAAGTCCGCGCTCTTGGTGGTCTCCATGTGCTCGGTACCGAGCGCCACGAGTCACGCCGTATCGATAACCAGTTACGTGGCCGTTCCGGACGCCAAGGAGATCCAGGCACAACCCAGTTCTACGTCTCCATGGAAGATGACCTTATGCGCATCTTTGGATCTGATCGCATGAAGACCGCCATGGATCGTTTAGGCTTGCCCGATAACGAGGCTATCGAAAATCGGATGCTCACGAGCTCCCTCGAATCCGCCCAGCGTAAAGTGGAAGGGCACAACTTCGATATTCGTAAGCATTTGTTGGAATATGATGATATTTTGAACAAACATCGCACCGTCATCTACAAGAAGCGCCGCGAATTACTTGAGCTTATCGCTCAGCCCACGCATGAGGGGGAGCGTGTCTCTAAGGCCAAGATCAACGAAATCGTGCAATCGGAAATTGAAACTCTGGTCGCGTATCACACCTCTGCGGAGGATCCAGGCACCTGGGAATTGGATAAGTTAGAACAATTAATCAAGACCATGGTACCGGACACGGTGCCTGTATCCGAGCGTCTACACGTCGCCCGCCAATCCATCGAAGGAAAAGAAGACCTGGTAGCCATGCGCACCGAGCTCGTGACGCATGCCTTGGAAGTCGTGAAAGAAGCGTATGCCAAAGTCGAAGAATCCGTAGGGGACAGTGTCCTCATGGCCGACATTGAAAAAACGGTTATGCTTCGTTCCATCGACGACCTTTGGATTGAGCACCTCGAAACAATGGATCATTTGCGCAAAGGCGTCGGCCTTCAAGGCTACGGTCAGCGCGATCCACTCGTAGAATATAAAAAGGAAGCCTATCGCTTGTTCCACGAATTCCTCGCACGCATCAACGAACGCGTCACACGTACGATCTTCAAAGTCCAAATCACCCGTGAAGTCGCCCAGCAACAAATTATTCCTACGCAAAATATCCAACTCTCCGGCCCCTCAAAAGAAGGTGACCAAAATTTCCTCTCCAATGAGCCAGCCGTTCCTCAGGCTCCTTCCTCCTCTTCGGTCAGCTCGCCAAGCACGCCCGACTTCAAATTAAAAGATGTAGGACGCAACGATGTTTGCCCTTGCGGCAGTGGAAAAAAGTTCAAGAAGTGCCATGGTGCGTAAGTATCTATGGCTTTTCGTTCTTCTCGCTTGAAGGCAGTTTTGAAACAAGGTCTGCCTTTCTTGGGATTGGCGCTATTAGCAATCGGTGTTCAGTTTGTTGAATATCCTTATGAACGCATAGCCGGAAATGTGTGCGATGGGCCAGAGGGACTGTGCTATGAACCGGGTTGGAAAGTGGGTTTACCCTTCGCTTGGGCGCGGGGTTCAAAGGTAAGTGCTTATGCGGGTAGTTGGCACGAGGAGATATTTATTGCGAATATCATGATGTGTGGTTTAATTCTTTTTCTGGGGTATTTTTTGTGGAGGAGAATCAGGATGAGTAAGCAAGATGCCAAAGAATTGGGGTTATAAACATATGATCGGTTTTTTCGACTCAGGTCTCGGTGGATTAACGATTTTACGTGAGGTGGTGAAATCCATCCCAGGACAATTTTTATATTTAGGCGATAATGCCCGTGCCCCCTATGGCTCCCGCTCACGCGAAGAAGTGCAATTGTTTACCACACAAGGAGTAAAGTGGCTAATCGATCAAGGGTGCTCTTTGGTTGTATTGGCTTGTAACACCGCGTCTGCCAATGCCCTAAGAACGATTCAGCAAGAATGGCTTCCGGAGCATGCTCCGCACGCTCATGTCCTTGGCATCCTCGTGCCGACCGTGGAAGCGATCACGGGCATGGATTGGCTTCAAGAGAATACTAACGATCATACTCAATCCATCCTCGTATTTGCAACGCCTAGTACCGTTGCCTCTGGCGCCTATGAACGTGAAATAAAAAAACGCCTACTGAATGCACGCGTTGTATCGCAAGCTTGTCCCGATCTCGTCTCTATGATCGAAGAGGGGAGTGAGCCTGCGCGGATCAAAGAAAAAATCCAGCAGTATATCCAGGAAGGAAGAGAAAAAATGGGAGGCATGCCAGAAGCTGTTCTCCTCGGATGTACACACTATGCTCTCGTCGAGCCATTATTTCGTGAAGAACTAGAGGCTCAAACGCGCATATTTTCTCAAGCGCAAATTGTTGCCAAATCGTTATCGGAGTATCTTACGCGTCACCCTTCGTTAAAGGATGGTGGTTCTTCATCGGTCACATGTTTTACTACGGGCGATCCTCACCAAGTCGCGAGCGTAAGTAAGCGCTTTAGTGACTTGCCGGTGGATTATGCACGGGTAACGATCGATAAGAACGATTAAATTTTTCTTGCCCGAATCACTAAGAACAGAGGAATTTCTTGACGCGCAATATTTTCCGCCTTCGCACGCGGTCCAGAAGTACTCACTTTTGGAGATGTCCATTCTTCCATCGCATCCACCACAAATCCCGCCTGTGCAAGAGTAGTAATATAATATTCCAATGATCGGTGGTAAGAATAGGTTTTTACTTCTGGGGCAGAACCAGGATGAGCAATGATCGGCATCTCATACGCTTCTAAATAGCGATCAACGCGACGATACTGGAGTTTTCTCGCTTCATCCCATCCCCACCCGCTCTGCCGTGGCTGACGAAAGCAAGGGTGGTTTAAGACAAAGACGAATGGAGCTTGAGGCTTGAGTACTTGAGAGGCTTCTAGAAAAACATCCACGAGTGACTCAATATTCTGTAGCGCTAAAATACAGCTCAAGCTGTCAAAGCGACGTCCGGCAAATGACGCCGCAAAATTCGTCGCATCTCCCACGGAAAAAGTCGAGTGCGGTAAACGACGCGCTCGCGCTCGTTCAATCAGGGAACGGGAGGCATCAAGTCCGGTAAATGTGAGAGGAGTTTTTCGCAAAAAATAATGCGCGAAACTGCCCTCTCCGCACGCGATGTCTAAATGCTCGCTCTGCGCTTTACACGCGAGCAACCTCGCGACCCCCGGAAAGACCACCTCGGCTTGTATCGTGCCGGGTTTGGCTAGGTAATCCGCATACCAATCCGAAACCCCTTCCCAGCTCGTTTTATGGGATGAAGAAGAGCTCGTTGGGGCATGTGTAGGTCGGTTCACACGCGCAGGTCGAGAAGAATACATAGAATCAAGCTCATCCTAACAGGTCGCCTCTTCTTTTCACAAGAGTTTTCCTTCTTAGGACCGCATAGTATACTCCGTAGCATGTCGTTCATCTTTCATCTTTTGTTAGGGCTGGCAATTGCGGCGGCAGGAGCCTTCATGGTCATCAGAACCTCCATCGTGATTGATTTTTTCGGAGCGGTCGAATGGGCCGAGGCAAAATTAGGCGGAGGGGGAACTAATTTATTTTATAAATGTGTAGGGTTGTTTGTTGTGTTCATCGGTTTTTTGGTGGCGACAAATTTGTGGGAAAAGTTTTTGTTTGGTGCCTTTAGCTCATTCATGCCCGGGTTAGGAAAATAAAATACCATATGCGACCCACTGGCCTTGCCCTCATCGATCCTTTTTTTCTCCTCGAGCAGTTAGGAGTCGAGCCCGGTTGGACGGTCGCCGATTTAGGGTGCGGTTCACTCGGACATTTTGTTTTTCCGGCAGCCACTCTCGTTGGCGCAGAGGGCCGCGTATACGCCGTTGACGTACAGCGCCACGCGATCACGCGCCTAGAACACGACGTGCGCGACCATCAAGCCTGGCACATCCGCCCTATCTGGGCAGATATCGAGGCGCCTAATTCAACCTCGGTCCCGCCTAGCTCCGTTGACTTGACGCTCATCGTGAATACCCTTTATCTTGCTCGCGAGCGTGCCCGTTGGATTGAAGAAGCGTGGCGAATCACTCGTCCAGAGGGTCAATTGATGGTCATTGATTGGCGCCCCGAGGCAGCTCCACTTGGACCTGCCCAAGAGATGCGCCTACATCCCGACGAGTTGCGCGACTTCATCTGTGCCAGAAACTGGCAGCTCGAAGAAGACATTGATGTCGGAGACCACCATTTTGGGTGTCTTTTCCGCCGCCCCGCTCATTTTGAAGATACACAGGTTGAATCACTTTCCCATCCTTCTTAACGCGTATGTTATCTTTATTTGCCCCGCTGGTCCGTCCCTCTTTTTGGATAAGTTATAACGTCCAACCATTTACTCCTTGGGCGCATATGCTCGTAGGGAGCGTGCTCTTATTGCTGTGCGCAGCGTCCGTCGCGGTCTATATCTATCGTCGCACCTTGAAAGATAAGCTCCTTAAACGCATTTGGGGTGGAGCCCTCGCCTGTCTTACATCCGCTAGCATCATCGGGCTTACGATCTATTTCATGACCTGGCAAGCCGTTCCGATCCTCGGCATGCGTGCCTGGTGGCCGCTCTGGTTCGTTTCACACCTTGCTTGGGGGATCTGGCTCTATGTCTCTGCGCGTAAACTCATTCCCGCTGCCCGGGAAGCAGAAGAAAGCCGCCGCGCCTATGAAAAGTGGCTCCCAAAAGCCAAAAAATAAGCCAAAGGACCGACGTCGTATAGAGGCGGGTCGTCTTGGGGAAGAGGAGGCGACCGCATTTCTCCTGGCTCAAGGATTTAGCATTATCGCTAAAAATTGGCGTTGCCGATTGGGAGAGATTGATCTCATTGTCAAAAAAGCCCAAGAAATTCGCTTTGTTGAGGTAAAATTCCGTAAAACTCACTCATTTGGGTATCCAGAGGCTTCCGTGACTCGTAAAAAACTGTCTCACTTACAGGCGGCTGCAGAGATTTGGCTAAGACAACAGTTTGTTATTCCTAATCGTTATCAGTTTGATGTGGTAGCCATTTCGCTCCTTGAATCAGAAAAACCGCTCCAGATTGAGTGGATTCAAGGGGTTTAAAGTCTTTTTCGCACAACAAAGCCAAAAATGCTTCCTCCCCCTCTTGACAAAAGGAGGATTTTTTGGTATAAATACATGTTACTTTATCTATCCCTATGACTATTGTCATGCTAGGCCAAAAGGGTCTCCCCGCCCGCTCAGGCGGCATCGAGCGCCATGTCTCGTTGCTATCTTCAGGTTTGGCGGCGCGTGGCCACCGCGTGGTTGTCTATGGTCGACAATGGTATGCCAAGGAAGGGGTAAAACAAGAAGGGAATCTTGAACAGCGTTTTTCTAAGGGTCTCACGACGAAACACCTGGATGCCATTACCCATGGCTGTACGGCTTTGTGGGATGCTCGTCAGTTGAATCCCGATATTTTGCATATCCACGGCGCGGGTACTGCGCTGTTGCTGCCCTTAGCGCGTCTATTGCATCCTCATGCCAAAATCATCACCACCTTCCATTGTATTGATTGGGAGCATGCAAAATGGGGTGTAGTCGCCCGCTTCGCCTTTCGGTTAGGTGAGTGGCTCATGGGGCGTCATTCGGATCGCGTGATTACGGTTTCCGAAGCCCTGACCCGGTATTGTTTACGATCCTATAATGTTCAAACAGAATATATTGCGCATCCGTTCACTCTTCCAAGCGCTCCGTTGCAAGCAGAAGAGATTGTGAACTCCTTCAAATTAACTCCCGAGCGCTACCTCCTCTCTGTTTCTCGTCTCGTGGCTCACAAGCAGCCCCATCTGTTGATTGCGGCCTATCGTGAAGCGTTGCAGCGATTTCCGGACTTATTCGCCAATATCCCCTTAATAATCGTTGGTTCAGGGTCCTGGACAGATGGCTACGTGCGACAATTAGAAGCATTAGCGGCCACCACGCCCGGCGTTCAACTCCTTGGTGAGCAGACAGGGGCTTCCTTAGCGTCTTTGCAGGCCCTCGCTCTTGCCCATGTCTTTCCAAGTCGTAGTGAAGGCTTAGCCTTTACCACCCTTGAAGCCGGCGGATACGGACGCTTAGCCATTATGAGTGACATCCCCGCCAACCGTGAGGCAAGTGGAGGGAGTGCCTTATTTATCCCGGTAGGGGATGAAGAGGCTCTGGTCCAAGCCTTGATCCAAGCGGCAAGCATGACGGGTTCGGAACGTCGCTACCTTGGGCAAGGATTCGCCGCCCATGTAAAAACCCAATATAACTTCACCGATCGCGTAGATGAAATGATTCGTGTCTATCGTGAAGTTCTGCACGGGCAAGGGACGCTCACAACACCTCTTCCTCTAGCCGAACACCTGTTACGTCCATAATAAAAAGTAGCCCTTGTGGGCTACTTTTTGGCTGTGTTGAGTAAAAAAGAGCCGATAAATGGTTGCCAAGTTGAAAGGAATCGTGTACGCTGCCGTCACTGCATTTGTGAGGTTTGTGTTCGGTTCTCCCAATGAACCAACTTGTTGACCAGTATCTTTTATATCGCATTCGTGCCAAGCGGGACCCAGAAGCCTTTGCCCGCTTATACGATCGCTATGTGACGGCCATCTACCGGTTCGTCTATTTGAAGTTGCCCTCAAAAGAGGCCGCAGAAGATGTGGCATCCGAAACATTTTTACGCGCTTGGCAATATATTCAGCGTGCAGAGCAAATCGAGAATGTCCGCGCGCTCCTATACAAAATCGCGCGTAACCTGATCGCCGACCACTATCGTAAACAGGAGGGGAGAGAGGTGTCTGTAACGTTTTCCGCGCTCGAAACGTCTCATGTAGATGAAGGGGATCCCGGTGATAATGAAGCAGGACGTCTCATGATAGAAGCGCGTGCAGATATTGCCCTGATTTTAGAGCATATTTCTCGCTTAAAAGAAGATTTCCAAGATGTCCTCACCCTGCGCTTGATCGACGACCTAAGTTTTTCAGACATTGGCAGCGTGTTAGGTAAGACCTCGGGTAATGCCCGCGTCATGTTCCATCGAGCTCTCAAGGCTCTAGACGCGCTCATGAGTAAAGGGAGCGAGTAAGACAAGAAGCCCTCCATGAATTTACGTGAATTTCAGCGCAAGCTGCAATCTATCCAAACCATCGAACGCGGGATCAAGCCAGATCCAGCCTGGATTTCACGTACGCGGAAGACCTTGCTCATGCAAGTTGCTAACACGGTTTCCTCTGAACCGGCTCCGGTTGTGGCCCGTGTCCGTGAGTTCTATCAGCGCTTTATTCCCGCTCAATGGATGGAGGTCTTGCGCGGCCCGGTGCTGGCCGCCCTATCCGTGATCGTGATTATCGCGGGTGGCTCCATCGTGAGTGTGTCCGCCGCCGAGCAATCCCTACCAGGAGATTTTTTCTACCCAATTAAATTAGTCCAAGAACAAGCGCAGCTCATCCTCACAAAATCAAAAACAGAAAAGCTCAAAC
>CAZTQP010000005.1:0-3551 GCA_964615825.1 uncultured Gammaproteobacteria bacterium | reverse complement strand
TACGCCTAAAGGACGAGTGGAGAACGGCTCGACGAACCGTCGAATCGCTTTGCTCGCTTGTGTTCCGTCTGCATTCCGGTGGACCCTAGAAAGGTCGAATATTGGGTAATAACCAATATGGTCCGCCATTCTTATTCACTCATCTTCCTCCCAGATTTTATCGGGAGTAACGAGAACCAAACTAGGTTCATTATGAGTCAACTTCTTAAGAAAACCCTTTCGGGCATCGCTTCCGTCACGACCATCTTGTGGTCGGTTGGTGGTGGCTTGCTCGCCCTTCCAGGAGCCGCTTCTGCCGCAACGATTGTCGCAGGCGACCTTGTGAAATCTCCTACCGCTTCAGACGTGTATTACTACGCCGCTGACGGTAAGCGCTACGTGTTCCCAAACGAAAAGACCTACAAATCCTGGTACGCTGACTTCTCCGGTGTCAAAACGATCACTGGCGAAGAATTAGCTGCCCTCCCACTCGGCGCCAACGTAACCATTCGTCCTGGTACCAAGTTGGTAAAAATCACCACTGATCCTAAAGTCTACGCGGTCGCTCCAAACGGAACGCTTCGCTGGATTGAAACCGAAGCGATTGCTATCGCTTTGTACGGATCTGCTTGGGCTCAACGCGTTGTTGATGTACCAGACGGCTACTTCGTGAACTACACGGTCGGCGCTTCGGTGTCCTCCGCTGTTCATCCAGACGGCACGGTCATCATGTACGCAGGTTCCTCTGACATGTTCGTTGTATGGGGCGGCCAGAAGCGCAAGCTTGTTGGCGATGCTTTCATGATGAACGGCTATCAGATGAGCGACGTCATCGTAACCACGGCTTCCTACCCAATGGGCATGGATGTAACGGGTCGCGAAGGCGCATTGGCGAACACGGTTAACCCAGGCTCGGTTACGGGTCCTGTCGTTGGCGGTACGCTTATGGTTTCCTTGGCTTCGGACACGCCAGCTGGCATGACCTTGCCAAAGAACGCAGCTAGTGCTCAACTCGCTAAATTCAACCTCATGGCTGGATCTGGCGCAGTAACGGTAACCGGCTTGCGCTTCCACCGTGTTGGCATCGGTGCTACCACGGATCTTTCTAACGTCTACTTGTACGATGGTAACGGCAACCGTTTGACGACGGGCCGCACGGTCAACTCCACCACCAACAACGTTGAGTTCAACTCGTTGAACTTGAATGTCGCGGCTGGTCAGACCATGTCCGTTGTGCTTGTGGCCGACCTTTCCAGCCCAGCTTCGACGGGTGGTCAACACTCCTTCGAATTGGTTGACGCCGCTTCGGTGGTTGTAACAGGTGGCTCCACAGTCGCCGGTTCCTTCCCTGTCCGTGGCAATGTCTTCACGGTTGGTACGTCTTCTGCTGGTACGATCACGGTTGAACGTGGCAACACGCTTTCCAACCCAAACATCGGTGCCGCTGAAGCCGAAATCTCCAGCTTCAGACTTACGGCTAGCTTGCACGACCTCGAAGTTCGTCGTGTAACGTTGTTGTCCGCTGGTTCCGTTTCGAACTCGGATCTCTCCGACTTCAAACTTTACCAAGGCACAACCTTAGTCGCTACGGCTGCTACGATGTCGGGTGACAAGATCGTCCTTAACTTTGTTCCTCCTTACGTGATCACGAACGGCACCAGCCGTATCTTCACCTTGAAGGCCAAAGTTGCAGGTCGCTCCGCTCGCACGATTCGTACCTACGTTGAATACTCAACGGACGTCTACGCAATCGATCGCACCTACAACACGGGTGCTGCTGTTTCCATCGCGTCTTATGACGGTGATCTCGGAAGCGCGGCTGCTTGTGAAACCGCTGGCGTTCAGGAAAGCTGTGTAACGACCCAAGGTGGGCAGCTCACGGTGACCTTCAACGGTCCAACGGCTCAGAACATTTCTCGTGGCGCACAAGATGTGGTCTTGTACCGCTTCTCCCTTGCGTCCCCAGAAAGCAATCTTGAAATCCGCAACTTGCGCTTCAACATTGCAAGCGCAAACAGCGCTCCAGTCCGCGGCCGCAGTGCCACGGATTACTTCACCGACATCAAGGTGAAGAACATGGCAACCGGCCAAACCCTTATGGGCCCAACCTCTATCCCATCTGGAGTCGCTTCTGGAGCAACCGATACGGGCACGATCACGTTGTCTGATTCCTTCAATATCGCCATGGGCCAGATCTTAGATCTTGCTATCACGGCTGACTTGTCGAACTCAGAAGACGCTCGCGACTTCTTCACGAACGGTACGAGCACGTACCGCGTAGTCCTCGGTTCCGGTGGTACGATCTTCGGTTCTTCCGATGTGCGCATCACGGACACGGGCGAATACTTAGCGCTTGCGAAGATCGTTCCAAACGCAGCCATCACGGGTAACACCATGACGGTCAAACCTTCCAGCCTTGCCCTTGCGATGGTATCCAACCCAAGCTCTGGTACGGTTGTGAAGAACTCCTCCAACGTTCCTGTTGCAGGCTTCTCCTTCACGGCTGGCTCTCAAACCGAAAACATCATCACCTCCATCACCTTGAAGGCGGTTGGTGACATTAACGGCAACGGTGCAAGCTATACGTTGGCTGAAGCAGCTCAGGTTGTAACAGGCTGTGGCTTGTACGACGGAGACACGCAAATCGGTCAATCTCGTTCCCCAGACGCCACCACTGGCGAAATGGCTATCACGAGCTTGAACCTCCGTATTGCTCGCGGTACCACCAAGACGTTGGTCGCTAAGTGTTCCACGGTTTCCTCCGTGTCCACTTCCGGCTACCGCATTGCTGTTGGTATCAGCTCAGTTACGGCTCAAGATGTAGACGCTAACACCGTAACGGTCTCGATTCCTGCTCCTGTTGAAGCGCAATACGCTGTCTCCGGTGCAGCTCGTGTTAACCAGAACGTCATTAGCGGTGGTACGCTCACGATCTCTACCAACAATCTCCGCACCTCTACCATCTTGGTGGCTGGTAACGACACTTGGCAGAACGTCGCAGAATACCGCGCAACCGCTCAAAACGAAGATGTCCGCATCGAAAAGATCGCGGTATCCTCGACGGGCGATGCAGCTAACCTCCGCGCTGTCGCAATCGCGATGGACGGTGCTGTTAAAGGAAACGCGGACGGAGAAATCCTTCCTAGCGGTGTCATGCGCTACAAGACGGTTGATATCACCACGAGCCCAATCAACGTCATGCGCAACACCTCCGTAAGCTTCAACATCTGGGCTAAACTTGACGCTGTTCAAGCTTCTTCCACGGTGAACGGAGCAACCTCTGGTGTCGCTCTCTCCGGTAGCCAATTCTCTCTCGGTATCGCTAGCGGCATTACGTCCGGTGACGATGCATGGGACAGCAACTACTTCGACAAGTTGAACGTACGCGCTGTCGGTATTGGCTCTGGTAACCTTGTGTATGCTTCCAGCTCGGTGATGCTCACCACGTTGTCAGGCAACACCTTCGTTATCCGTAAGAGCAAGCCAACGGTTACACAACAAGCATTGAGCACGACGACCCTCGCTTCTGGCCAACAAATGGACTTGTACAAATTCCAAGTGTCTGCCGACGC
>CAZTQP010000004.1:15101-36012 GCA_964615825.1 uncultured Gammaproteobacteria bacterium | reverse complement strand
GTCTCATTCTCAAAACGCCACACGAGCAACTTCGCCCGGCGTTCAATAGCGGTAACACGACGACCAATCAGTGCTTCAATAAATTCCTCTCTTCTTGGGAACTCCCGTCCACTTCTCCAAATCTCTATCTCGACAAGTATCGCTTCCTCCAATCGTTTCGCAAGCTGTCGCCGCACGGTTTCGACTTCAGGCAACTCAGGCATACAAAAATCTCTAAGAAGTTGGCTTTTTCACTTTATCTAAGCGCGCCTGAAGTTCTGCTAGCTTTATCGAGATATCTTCTGCTGAACCTTCTTTTAGATACGCGATAAAAGCAGAAACATCCGCCTGAATTGAAAGATCATCCGTGTTACTGGGAAACAATTGCTTAAATGCGCCATGATATCCAACCAGCCAATCATCCTCAACGTTATCTGAGTTGGTCTTCAACCACTCTTTTGCAAGTGCTGCCTGCAAAATATTTCGCTGGTAAAAATAATCCGTTCGTTCACGTTGCGCGGCCGGAACAAAGCGAAAGGATTCAGTAGACATACTAATAAAATAATATAACTTCAAAAGAACCTACGCATCGGGCCACGGCGTGATCAACTCATACCCGGTATCCGTCACCGCCACCGTCACTTCAAAATGGGCGCATGTACTTCCATCTCTTGTCACAATCGTCCACTCGTCATCTTTTACATCTACTTTCCAGGTTCCAAGGGTAACCATCGGCTCAATCGCAAGCACCATCCCCGTCTGCAGCTTCACAACTGGCGCGCGTGGATCACGAAAATTTGGGACGTCCGGTGCTTCATGCACCGCATGCCCTACCCCATGACCGACCAAATCCTTCACAATTCCATATTTCTTCGGCTTCAACACATCCTCCACCGCCCCACTAATATGATGGACGTAATTACCCGCTTTAATCGCTTCCAATCCCGCCACCAACGAAGCGCGCGTATCTTTTACTAGTTCACGTACAGCAACGGGAATATCTTCTCCCACCATCACCGTCGTCGCCATATCCGTCGCTAAGCCCTCATACCACATCCCAATATCCAACCCGACAATATCCCCTTTTTTAATGGTGCGATCAGGAATAGGTAATCCATGCACGACTTCTTCATTAATAGAAATACAGACAGCCCCAGAAAACGCTGGCCCCTCTCCTCGCATCCGATACCCTAAAAAAGATGATTTCCCACCTTTCTCAGCAAAACGCGCACGCGCAATCGCATCCAAGGCTTGCGTAGACGCTCCTTCAACACACGCAGACCGAATCTCACGCAGGGTATCAGACAAAATCTGCCCACCGCGCTTAAGCGCTTCAATTTCCTGAGGAGTTTTTATGAGGGACATATTATTTCGCAACAAATCCAAGCTTCGTTACCTTTCTGACCAATTCTTCATACAGGGAGGCAATCGGCTGCTCTCCTTTCACCGCCAATAATACACCGCGCTGTCGGTAATAGCTCGCAAGCGGCTCTGTCATAAAATGGTAAGCCTGCAACCGCGCGCGGATAATCTCTTCATCATCGTCATCACGTTTAAATAGAGCTTTCCCACAGGCATCACAATGTCCTTCAACTGCCGGTTTATGGTCTTCAATATGAAAAATGGTTTTGCAACCACTGCATTGACGTCGCCCCAATAAACGACGCAACGACTCACCATCGCTAATCTTGATCTGCAAGGCTAAGTTAATCTTTACCACCTTATCTAATGACTCCGCCTGCTCTACATTACGTGGATACCCATCCAAAATAAACCCACGATCTACCGCTACCGCTTTAAGCTGCTTCTGGACCACCGCATTCACAAGCTCATCAGGAACCAACGCTCCACGACTCACATAACTTTTCACCAATTTTCCCAAGGCCGTCTTCTCTTGGATTTCCGCGCGGAACAATTCTCCTGATCCAATCAACGGAACGCCAAAATGATCGGCTAACATCCGACCTTGCGTCCCCTTTCCTGATCCTTGCGGACCAAAGAGGACAGCCCGTAAACGCTTGCGTGCCATAATGTAAAATAAACAGTTTTTCCTCACCTCAAGATACCCACCACAGAAGCCCTTGCGCCGCCAACATCCACACCATCGCCCAAGGAAGAATACTCAGAGGAACGTTATCTTCTGCGCGCATAATGGCATACCAAGCCCCAATAAGCAACGCAAGTAAAAGAACACCCCCCTGAACCGGTGCTTGCCAAACCGCACGCGCAATCAGAGCCGCCGACAAAATAAGGTAACTGGGCCAAATCCTGGTCCTGAGTCCCGTCATACTCACAAGCTCCGTGGAAACCCCACGACGAACAGACAGGGCGCGCAAAAACGACTCCAAAGAGACGATCGAACGAGTCGCAAACGTATCATACAGACAAAACCCTGCAAACAAGACCCATAACGAACTCGTCTGCAAAGAAGAAGCTAGCAAAAGAGCCGCTCCTGCCGCCCCTATCCAAAATGCTACTAGTCGAATTTCACGATTCGTCGACCAAAGAAACGGCAAGAACACACAAAATGCCGCCAGTACCATTCCCACCTCCCCTGGAAATACCCAGCGCGGATACGCCCAACTCCCTAACAAGCTCATGCCGACAAACATCCATTCCCACAACATACGTGTTGACCACGCCTGCCGGATCTTCATGAACAGCCCACTGCACACCAACACCAAAAGAAGCGCTACCATAAGCTGGGTATCCGCCCCATAAGAAATGCTCCCGGGATGCGCTCTATAAGCGCCCACAAAAGCCAATACACTAATACCCACCACCTCAAACGCCACCAACGTACGCGCCATCCACATCTGCATAAATTATTGCCGTCATAATAGCAGAATCACAAAGGCCGCCCAA
Organism: uncultured Gammaproteobacteria bacterium; assembly: GCA_964615825.1. Classification (GTDB taxonomy): domain Bacteria; phylum Patescibacteriota; class Patescibacteriia; order 2-12-FULL-60-25; family 2-12-FULL-60-25; genus JAGOUY01. The sequence continues at coordinate 33,168 of CAZTQP010000004.1, read as the reverse complement.
CAGCAGGCGACCTTTGCTCAAATCAGACCGATATACTCGGTATTTCTTTAGTACGCATCGTACTCACGCATCGTCGCCTGAGCCTCAATCTGCTTCACGGATTCGATCACGACTGACACAACAATCAACATCGATGTTCCTCCGAGAGCGATCTGGGCAGCACCCGTAAGACCTTGCGCCACTAATGGCAAGATCGCAATCACGCCAAGAAAAGCAGCTCCCCCTAAGGTAATACGATTGATGATATATTCAATGTATTCAGAGGTTGGACGACCTGGACGAATCCCCGGGACAAAGCCTCCTTGTTTCTGCAAGTTTTCCGAAATCCGGTCAGGATGGAACACGACAGATGTATAGAAGTAGGTAAATCCAACCACAAGCAAGAAGTAGAGGATCCCGTAAATAGTCTGGTTTTGCAACGTAAGGTTTACCCAGCGGCCCACCGAAGCCAACCATTCACTGCGGGCACGAGCCAAAAATTGCGCAATCAAGTTAGGGAAGAGTAGCATCGAGACCGCAAAAATGATTGGAATAACTCCCACCATATTCACGCGTAATGGTAACGAAGAAGCGACACCCCCCAACGCGACTCCCTGGCCCCGCACTTGGCGCGCATATTGCACCGGAATATTGCGTTGACCTTCTGTCACGAACACAACTCCTAATACGGTCAGGATCGCAACGGCTGCATATAACGCCACCGTTACCCACTGGCTCTGGTCGAATGTCGATAAGAACTGCGAAGCAGAAGATGGTAAATCAGCCAAGATACCCGCAGCAATCAGCAAAGACATGCCATTACCCACCTTTTTCTCAGAAATCAATTCCCCTATCCACATCAAGATCAATGTTCCCGCTGTGACGGTACAAACAATAGCGACCAGATAGACAGGACTTGAGCTCTGGATGATATTGAATTGGGACTGCTTCATGAGGCCAATCAAACTGACAGACTGGATGATCGCAAGCGGCACCGTCAAAAGACGCGTCCATTGGTTGATCTTCCGTTGCCCCGCTTCTCCATCTTTTTGAATCTCTTCAATACGAGGGATGATCATCCCCAACAATTGGAACACGATCGAAGCGGTAATATAGGGAGCGACACCAAGCGCCACAATGCTGAAATTACGGATTGTCCCACCAGAAAAGAGGTTCAAGACACCCAGCAATTGGTTCGCTTCAAAGAATCTCTGCAATGCGATCAAATCAATTCCAGGAAGAGGAATGTTTGCCGCAATCCGAAACACAATCATCATGGCCAACACGAACAGGAGGCCATTCCGGACTTCTTTTACACGCAAGGCTTGAAAAAGCTTGTCCCACATAGGGTTATATTACGCCACCTTGCCACCCGCGCGCTCGATCTCTGCCTTTGCTCCCTTGGAGACAAAAACGCCGGCCGCAATAGTAAGCGATTTGGTGAGTTCACCACCCGCAATGATTTTTGCCGAACGGTCTGCACGACGCACAAGTCCAGCAGCTTGCAGTACTTGCAATGTCACAGGAACGTCCGCCGCAAGCACATTCAAACGACTAACGCGCAATGCTAAATCCTTTGCAAACCGGCTCTGAAACCCACGGTTTTTTGGAAAGGCAAGCAACATTTGCTTCATCCCTTTCAACTTGAGGGAAGATTTACCGCCGGTACGCGCACGCTGCCCCTTGGTACCTTTACCAGAGGTCTTTCCACGTCCACTTCCTGGCCCACGGCCAAGGCGTTTAACACGCTGGCGAGAACCAGGCTTGGAGGCGACTGAATGAAGGGAAATAGCCATAGGTTATTTCTTAGGCGCAGCTTCTGCCGACTTGTCTTCCGTTTTCCCCTCTTTGACAGGAGGAACACGCAATTTTTTTAAAGCGGCAAACGTTGCTTTCACATTATTGATCTTACTAGAAGATCCTAAAATCTTAGATACGACGTTGGGGACACCTGCTAGCTCGAGCACGATGCGTACAGCTCCACCTGCTTTGATACCGGTTCCTTTTGGGGCAGGCTTCAAAAGCACACGAGCGGCCGCAAACTTTGCTTCAACAGGATGAGGGATTGTTTCGTAAATCATGGGAACCGTAAGCAAGGCCTTGCGTGCTTGCGTGGTGGCTTTACCCGTAGCCAAGGCTACGTCAACACCCTTTGCGAGTCCAAATCCAACTCGGCCTTTACGGTTACCGATTACGGTGAGCGCGCGAAACCGCATACGCTTACCACCCTTTGTCACACGCGTGACGCGGGCGACTTCTACATTCTTTTCATCGTATTCGGCTTCGGCGGGAACGTCTCCCCCGCGGCCATCACGACGTGGACCACCTCCACGGTTGTTACCTCCACGACCACCTTGGCCGCGACCACCCCCAAATCCTCCACGACCACCTTGGCCACGGTTGTTACCGCCACGCATATCGCGTGCGCCGGCCCCTGGACGAGGAGCGGCTACCGCTGGCTTTGCTGCCGGCGGCGTTGTTTGTGTTGCCATCGTATCAGTCATAGTAGGTTAAAAGATGAGTCCAGCCGTACGCGCACCCTCGGCAAGAGCTCGCACGCGTCCTTGGTATTGTTTATCTCGACGGTCAAACACGACCTGCGTTACACCCTTCCCCTTAGCACGTTCGGCGACAAGCGTCCCGACCGCCATGGCAATTTCTACCTTGGTTTTCTTTCCGTCTGCCGCCGGCAATTCACGATCATAGGCAGCCGCAAGAGTGCGCCCAGTGGCATCATCAATGATCTGCGCAGAAATATGCGCAAGTCCTCGAAACACAGCCAAGCGTGGACGTTCTGTCGTACCACGGACCCGAGCCCGCATGCGTTGAATGCGTCGATTGACGCGTTCTTGTTTACGTTGCTGAATAGACATAGGACGTGATCAATGATTAAGCGCCTTTACCGGCTGTTTTACCAGCTTTGCGGCGAATAACCTCATCGACATATTTAATCCCTTTGCCCTTATAAGGCTCAGGGGGTTTGACGCGGCGAATACGCGCAGCCGTTTCACCTACCAAATATTTATCCGAACCGCTAATGGTGAGGACTTGTTTTTCTACCTTGGCTTCAACTCCTTCTGGGAGATCAAAGGCAACACGATGAGAAAACCCAACATCCATCATAACCTTGCGGCCTTCCAAGGCGACTTTAAATCCAACCCCCACAAATTCGAGAGCTTCTTCAAACGCTTTTTGCACACCTTCGACCGCATTCTGCAACAGTTGACGTGTCAACCCCCAGAGAGCGCGTTGATCAACCCGCGTCTCATCTTCAACAGACACAATCAGCGATCGTGGATCTGCTTGAAGGGCGACAAGCGCATGAGGCGGAAGCGCCACATGTAACGTCGCCTTAGGGCCTTTGACGGTTACTTGACGGGACTCAATGGCCGCGTCAACGCCTGCAGGAAGCAGGACAGGTTTTTTACCGATACGAGACATAGGCGATTAGTAGACTTCACACAAAACTTCTCCTCCAAGCTTGCGGCGACGAGCTTCTTTGTTCGTCATCACCCCAGCAGAGGTAGAAATAATGGCAATACCTTGGTCCGATAAGACGCGTGGCAACTCATCCGCCTTGCGGTAGACGCGTAGACCCGGCTTCGATACGCGACGGATCGCGCGGATGGCCGCGACTTTGCCCGTATACTTAAGGGTGACAACAAGGGTTTTCTTAACACCATCAACCTGCTCCTTGACCGCTTGGATATATCCTTCGCGCTCCAAAAGCTTGGCAATGGCAAATTTCATACGCGACCCGGGAACCATAGTGGTCTCGTGCTCCGCCGCCTGTGCATTACGCACACGCGTGAGAAAGTCGCTAATTGGATCAGTGATCATAGGAGAAAATTACCAGCTGGATTTCTTGACACCCGGGAGTTCGCCACGTAGGGCAAATTCACGGAAGCAGATACGGCAGAGATCAAAATCTCGCATGTATCCGTGTTTGCGTCCGCATTTCCAGCAGCGCAAGACTTTGCGCGTGGAAAACTTCGGCTTCCGATTGGATTTGGCAATTTGTGCTTCAGTAGCCATACATTATGCTTGGAATGGGAAGCCGAGGGCTTTGAATAAACGCTCTCCCACGTCGCGAGAGCCGGCGGTCGTACTGACCGTAACTTGCATCCCGTGCAAACGCTCGACTTCGTCTGAACGAATTTCCGGGAAGGCAAGATGCTCCTTAAAACCAACCGATAAATTCCCACGAGCATCCACCACCTTGGAAGAAATCCCGCGAAAATCTCGGATACGAGGGAAGGTGACTTGCGTCAATTTAGCAAGAAAATCCCACATACGCTCACCACGTAATGTTACCATCGTACCGACAACCATGCCCTCACGAATTTTAAAGCTCGCGATGGATTTCTTGGCTTTCGTTTTTACGGGGCGCTGACCAGAAATACGACGAAGCGTCGCTTCCACCACCTCCGCCACCTTAGGATCTTTTGCGCCTTGAGAAAGGCCGACCGACAAAACCACCTTCGTCACCTTAGGGACGGCCATGCGGTTTTTGATGCCAAGCTCCTTTTGTAGAGCTGGGACAATCTCTTGTTGATAACGTTCTTTAAGAGTCATACATTAGGCGGTCTTTTTGGGTGAGCGCGTGCGCTTAGGCTTCGCGTCGGCAGAAGCCGTCTTCCCCTCTTCTGTACGAGCCACGTTAGACGCATGGATCGGCATAGAGAATTCGACGATACGGCCCGCTTCATCTTGGCGGCGTGTCCGTAAGTGACGTTTGGTAACATTCACTCCTTCTACGACCACCCGGTTAAGCTTAGGAAAAACTTGCGTAATCTTACCCGTCTTGCCGCGATCTTTGCCGGCAAGGACTTTAACCTCGTCGCCGGTTTTTACATGAAAGGTAGACATAGGGGGTTACACAACTTCAGGAGCCAAGGAAATAATTTTTCCGTATCCCTTCGTGCGTAATTCACGCGCGACAGGACCAAAAATACGTGTTCCTTTTGGCTCTTTATTCTTCTGTTCAATGATAACACCGGCGTTATCATCAAAGCGGACGTACGTCCCGTCTGCACGACGCACTTCTTTGTGCGAGCGGACCAAAACGACATGGACGATATCCGATTTCTTTACCATCCCACGTGGAGCCGCTTCTTTCACAACACACGTAAGCATGTCGCCAATGCGGCCGTAACGCTTTTTATATCCACCATGCACGTGAATGCATTGGAGGAGTTTGGCTCCGGTGTTATCTGCCACCTGGAGCATGGAGCGATGTTGGACCATATAGATTAGACGGTCTTCTGGACCGAACGAAGCGTAGCAATATAGCGCCAGCGCTTGTGGCGAGACACAGGGCGGCATTCTTCAATTTCAACCGTATCGCCAACCTTAGCCGCACTCATTGGGTCATGAATCATGAACTTCTTGGAAATCGTGTAGTACTTCCCGTACTTTGGGTGAGCCACCTGGCGATCAACACGAACAACCGCGGTCGTAGGACCCGACACGGAAGCAACGACGCCTTCAAAGCGGCGGTGTGAAGAAGAGGTGGATAATGGGGAGGCTTGCATAGGAGGAAAACTAGTGCGCAATCACCGTAAGAATCTGGGCGATGTCGCGCTTAAGCACACGGATCTGGCGGACCTTGGTCAATTGGCGGGTAGCAATTTTGAAACGGAGGTCACGGAGCTTAGTGCGGGCTTCCATCAATAAGCGTTCGCGTTCAGCGGCCGAAGCCGTGCGGAGGGTAGAAATATCCATAGCGCTAGTCGTTACTGATGAATTTACACACGGAGGAGATCTTGTAGGCAGCGCTCTGCAAGGCTTCTTGCGCGGCTTCTTTCGTAATCCCATCCATTTCGTAAATGATCGTACCCGGGCGGATCACGGCCACGTAGTGGTCAACCGCACCCTTTCCGGAACCCATCGGGTTTTCATTACCGTGCTTGGTAAGAGGCTTATCTGGGAAGACACGGATCCAGATCTTGCCACCGCGCTTGATGTAACGCGCGAGGACGCGGCGACCCGCTTCAATCTGTTGGCTGGAAATCCAAGAAGGGGTTAAGGCCTTGAGGCCGTACGACCCAAACGCGAGCTCAAGCTTGTCGGACGCAACACGGATGTTACGAGCACGACCCTTGTGCCACTTGCGATGTTTAACTTTTTTAGGAATCAACATAGGAGGGAAGATTAGGCAGCAACCGGTGCGCTAGGCGGCACGCTTTGCGTCGCTTCACGTGGAGGACGGGCAGCTCCCATTGAGCCACGGGCTGGACCACGATCACGGCCATTAAAACCTGCACCACCCATCGGACGACCTCCATCACGACGGTCGGAGCGCCCAGGGGTGCGAGTTTGCGTTGTTGGCTGGTATTGGGACAAGCGGTCTTGTTCAAACACGTCACCACGGTAGATCCAGATTTTAACCCCAATCGCTCCGGCAATCGTTTGCGCAAAGTCTTGGTAGTAATCGACATCTGCACGCAAGTTGGTAAGTGGGATCTTTCCCCAGTACAACCATTCACGACGGGCAATTTCTGCTCCATTCAAACGACCAGAGACAGCAATCTTTACCCCGAGGGCTCCGGCTTTTTTGACGCGTTCAATCGATGTCTTCAAGACGCGGCGAAAGGCCATACGTCGTTCAAGATCACTGATGACCCCCTGACAAACCAACGCGGCTTCCAAATTTGGACGACCGACTTCTTGGACAGAAAGGTGGAGCTGCAACCCTTTGGACTTACCAGGGAAAAATTCCTTGATAATTTTCTTCTTTAATTGATCGATCCCATCACCCGCACGACCAATCACATATCCTGGCTTAGCCGTATGGATCGTGATAGATAAAGCGCCACGAGAACGTTCGACATCAACACGATTAACCGCGCAGTCTTTCAATTCTTTCTTCAAAAAGGCGCGCAAGCCAATATCTTGACGAACTTGGCTGCGGTACGCCGCATCACGGGCAAACCAACGAGATGGCCACGTGGTGGTGGTTCCAATACGGAATCCGAATGGATGAACTTTATGACCCATAGGTTAGGCAGTCTTAACCGCTCCCTTCGACGAAGTCGTCTTGCGAGCAGATGATGGAGCGGAAGCGCGAGCCGCCGTTTTTTTAGCAGGAGCCTTTACAGCTGGAGTTTCAGCGCTGACAGGAGAAGGCGTGACGGAACCGGCCTTAGGAGCCAACACGATCATGATATGTGTTGTGCGCTTACGAATTGGCGCTGCGGATCCACGAGCGCGTGGACGACTACGCTTAAGCGTAGGACCGCCATCGGCCGTGATCGTTTTGACGAACAAATCTTCCTTCTTTAACTGAAAGTTGTGTTCCGCGTTTGCGATCGCAGAGCGCAAAAGCTTCTGGACCGGTTCAACCGCAGCTTGCTTCATGAACGTCAAGCGCGTATCCGCAGTCATGACAGGTAATCCGCGAACCGCATCAATCACAAGGCGCACCTTACGAGGGGCCATGCGAAGATAACGAAGTGAGGCGTGAATATCCATATGAGATTACTTCTTAGCGGCCGGAGCGGCAGCTGGCTTAGCGGTTTCTGCCGCTTTCTGAATCTTGCCACCATGACGGACAAATTTACGCGTAGGCGAGAATTCACCCAGCTTGTGGCCAACCATGTTTTCCACGATAACAACGGATACATGCACTTTACCATTGTGTACGGCGATGACACGACCAACCATCTCTGGCGTGATCGTAGAGGCGCGCGACCAGGTCTTGATAGGTGTTTTGTCACCGGCCTTCAAGGCAGCCACTTTTTTAAGCAGCTTGGCATCCGTGAAGAGACCTTTTTTGAGACTACGAGACATAGATTAGAGCGTGTTGCCGCGGCGGCGGACAAGAATATGGCGATCAGACGAACTCTTTGCGCGACGTGTCTTCACACCGAGCGCATGCTTACCCCACTTGGTCTTGGCGTACTTCATACCGATTGGATGCTTGCCTTCACCACCACCGTGTGGGTGGTCAACCGGGTTCATAACCTTACCGCGAACCGTTGGGCGAATACCGCGATGGCGCATACGACCAGCCTTGCCCCAACGGACTAAGTGCCAATCTGGGTTAGACACCGTTCCAATCGTTGCCATACAGACCTTTGGCACACGACGCATTTCCCCGGAAGGAAGTTTGAGGATGGCCCAGCTACCTTCGATAGCGCTAAATTCAATCCTTGTTCCAGCAGCGCGTCCCATCTGCGCACCCTTGCCCGGAACTAATTCTACCGCATGGATAGGGGTACCAACAGGGATTTTCTCAAGTGGCAAGCGATTTCCGACAGCGATGTCTGCTTCTTTTTGAGAAGAGATAACCGTATCCCCTACCTTCATTCCATCTGGCAAGAGCATGTAGCTCTTGCGACCATCACGATAGATAATCAAACCGATACGCGCTCCACGATTTGGATCGTATTCCACGGAATCAATACGCGCAGGAACATCAAAGTGCGCACGAACGAAATCTACATCGCGCAAAAAGCGCTTTGCTCCACCGCCTTGATGACGGACGGAAATTTTTCCGCCGGAACGTCCAGCGTGGACCTTGCGCGTCACGATCAAAGACTTCTCGGGTTCATCACGCGTGATGTCCGAAAAATCTTGCACCGAGGAGAGGCGCCGCCCTTTGGTAACGGGTCGATAGACTTTAATAGGCATAGATGGAGAGGTTAGACGCCTTCGTAGAGATCAAGTTTCTGCCCAGGCACAAGGGTTACAAGCGCCTTTTTCCAATCACTACGAGCGGAAGGACGACGGCCGCGACGAACAGGCTTCCCAAGACCGCGCACGGTACGTACCGTCTCTACCTTTACTCCGTAGAGAGCTTCGACCGCTTTTTTAATTTGGATCTTTTCTGCATCTAACGCGACTTCAAACACGTAGGTGTTAAGGGCCCCTAAACGAGCTGCCTTTTCACTCACGCGGGGACGCGACAGGACAGATAAAAGCTCTGTCGGAATCGCTTTCGCAGACACCACATCGCTTTTCACTTCCGCAGCAACGTCTGCCTTTTTTGCAGCGCGTTTAGCAGGAGCTTTCTTCTTTGCCTCCGTAGGCTCCTTAGAGTCGGTGGCTTTTTTATTCAATCGATCAAGAATTCCCATACGATTAGTCACGATAGAGACCTTCAAACGCTGGCACCGCGTCCTTGAAGAACACGACCGAGCGATAAGTCAAGACATCAATCAAATTGACAGAGTTGGCAGACACCAACTTGACGTTTTGTAAGTTGCGAACCATGCGCATTAAGACGGCGGATGCACCAGGCACAACTAACAGCACATTGCGATCAATCGGCAATTTTGCAATTACCGAAGCCGCATACTTCGTCTTTGCGGACGTGATCGCCATAGATTCCAAGACCATCAATTTCTGGTTTTGAACCTTGTCAGATAACGCCATAAAGAGGGCTTTGCGCTTTAACTTCTTGTTGATCTTCACAGAAAAATTTCGTTCACTGGTTGGACCAAAGGTAATACCACCACCCACCCATTGAGGGGAACGAATGGACCCTTGGCGAGCACGGCCAGTTCCCTTTTGCTTCCATGGTTTTTTTCCACCACCACGTACTTCTCCACGTGTTTTGGTATTCGCAATGGCACGGCGGGCATTGGCACGCTGAGCAACCATGGCTTCATGGATGATCGCCTGGTCAGGCTTCACAGCAAACAAGGCGTCGGAAAGCGCGAGGCTTCCTACTTGGCTCCCAGTCTCATTGTAGACAGAAACGTTTGGCATATGAGCTTAAGCAGACACAATCTGAATGACAGCATTCCGTGGCCCAGGAACAGCTCCTTTAAGAGCTAAGATTCCTCCTTCACGAATTTCAACGACTTGCAAGTTCTTCACCGTGATCTGCCCGTTACCCATGCGACCTGCCATACGGCGGCCTTTGAACACGTGCTGTGGACCGCCGGCACCGATCGAACCCGGCATACGCTCTTGGTCCTTATGACCGTGAGAGGTTGGATGTCCATGGAAGCCATGGCGTTTAACCACCCCTTGAAAACCCTTCCCTTTTGATACACCCGTGACATGCACCATGTCACCCGGTTGAAAAGTGGATACTTCGATCAAGTCACCGCGCTTTACCTCTGCTTCCTCCATAAGGCGAAATTCCGCGATATGGGCAAGCTTAGGCAAATCTTTTAAGTGTCCTTCCAAGGCTTTTGTAAGACGCTTTGCCGTACCAAAACCAACTTGGACAGACATATATCCATCGCTCTCTTTGCTCTTTACTTGGGTCACGTAGCAGGGACCAGCCTCAAGTAACGTTACGGGAGTAACATTGCCGTCCGCGTCGTAGACCTGCGACATCTCGAGTTTTTTCGCAAGAATGAATTTCATAGGAATCGGATTGGTCGCTGAGAAGTAGGTAATAACGTAAAACACCGAACAGCTGTTGACGAAAACGCAATCGTCATCAACCATTCGGTGTTTGATGCATAAGCACAAACCACGTATGTGAGGGATCGCGATTCATCTCCGAAGATCGGAGTGCCCGTCTCACGACGGACTCAACAGGGAGGTTTCCGAAGATCTTGCGATCTTGGCCTTTCTCCTTGGGAATCGAACTAGGTTGTAAAAACCTTACATCTTGATCTCGACATCAACACCGGCGGGCAAATTGAGAGAAGTCAGAGCATCGATCGTCTTTGGATTTGGGTCCAAGATGTCAACGACGCGTTTGTGAATTCTCATCTCAAATTGCTCACGCGCATTTTTGTGGACAAAGGTCGAGCGGTTAACCGTCCACTTCTTCTTTTCGGTAGGAAGTGGCACAGGGCCGATCACACTGACTCCACTGCGTTCTGCGGTTTCGATAATCATCTTCGTCGCTTGGTCGATGATCTTGTGATCATAGGCACGGATCTTGATCCGCACACGATGAGAAGACGTCGTCGTAGGTTTGGCGTCTGCCATGGGAATGAGAGGAGAGCCCTGTCATCCCCCGCGCCTAGCTCCATGAGACACATCTTCGTGACTCCCAGAACTGGGCGCGGGGGAACTCTCCCGCTAATAATTATTTAATGATCTTGGTAACGACACCGGCACCGACCGTCTTGCCACCTTCACGGATAGCAAAGCGCATCTTGTCTTCCATAGCGACCTGAGCGATGAGCGTAATGATCATCTTGGTCGTGTCACCTGGCTGCACCATGGCAACTTCGGCAGGTAATTTGACTTCTCCGGTCACGTCCGTGGTACGGATGTAGAACTGAGGTTTGTAGCCCGTCACAAATGGCTTGTGGCGTCCACCTTCTTCTTTGGTAAGGGCGTAGACTTCTGCTTCGAATTCGGTGTGAGGCTTGATAGAACCCGTCTTGGCAAGCACCATCCCACGTTCGATTTCGTCCTTCTTGGTACCACGCAAGAGCAAGCCTGCGTTGTCTCCAGCGAGACCGGAGTCAAGCTGCTTGTTAAACATTTCGATACCAGTCACGACCGTCTTGCGCGTTTCACCCAAGCCAACGATTTCGACTTCTTCGTTGATCTTGATTTGTCCACGTTCGATGCGTCCCGTCACCACCGTGCCACGACCTTCAATGGAGAACACGTCTTCCACAGGCATGAGGAATGGCTTGTCGGTTTCGCGCACAGGTTCTGGGATGAAGTCATCACAGGCCTTGATAAGATCCAAAATTGGCTTGGAAGCAGCTTCATCCTTAGGATTCTGCAACGCTTTCAAAGCGGATCCGCGAATAATTGGGGTCTTTTCACCATCAAATTCGTATTTGGTCAAAAGATCACGAATTTCTTGTTCGACCAAGTCGATAAGTTCCGCATCTTCTACCATGTCAACTTTGTTCAAGAAGACAACGATGGAAGGCACACCAACCTGACGAGCCAACAAGATGTGCTCGCGGGTTTGAGGCATCGGACCATCCGTTGCGGACACAACCAAGATTGCACCGTCCATCTGGGCGGCACCCGTGATCATGTTCTTGATGTAGTCAGCGTGACCAGGACAGTCAACGTGAGCATAGTGACGCTTCTCCGACTCATATTCGGTATGAGCGGTAGCAATCGTAATCCCACGAGACTTGGATTCTGGAGCTTTATCAAGGTCATCAATGCCCTTTTTCTGGGCCGTCATGCCGTGAGCGCCAAGAACCGTCAAAATAGCCGCCGTGGTGGTGGTCTTGCCATGGTCAACGTGACCGATGGTACCAATGTTCACGTGTGGTTTTGTCCGTTGAAAGACGTCTGCCATAGGTACGTAATGCGGAATGCATTAAAAAAATAAGAGTGAAAGATTCGCGTTTTTGGCTAATCCATGAGGATATTCTCACGTGGAGGCAGTTCACGATGAACCGCGCCGAGTGAGCACGTCCTCGGAGCTATTTCGCGAGTGAGCAGATAGTAGCAGAAGTTAGCCAAGATGACAAGACCCATCGCTCACAAACGACGGGTCAAGGCACTGGGTCATCCCATCTTACGGTTGAAACGAAAATCGCTCCTCCAAAACCAAACCATCTCCCCCCTCATTTTGAGGTAATTGTTGGGCTGGAACCTCATGAGAAACCGTATCCAGTGAACGATGGAGCGCTTGAACCCGATCTTCATCCCGCTGGCGCACCCGAAGACCGTCGGAAGAAGGGGTCTGAGGTGCGGGGTCTGAGGCTAGAGGCTTAGGCTCCTTGACTGGTTCGGGCTGAACCTTAGGGATCCTCTGTATCGAATCAGGATCTCTCTGTCTCTCATGTTTTTGAACAGAAGGGGATTCGGAATCTGGTGGCGTATCCGACCTCTGGCCTTTGACGTCTGGCCTTTGACCTTCCTGCGCCCCTTGCTCTTCCAACAGCGCTTCATATGCCTCCAATGGCAAAACCACCATCGGCTCCCGCCCGGCCACATCCGTCAAAATCACAGGCATCCCCTGCCGCCGCGCCAGCTCAATAATTCGCTGTAATGACATATATTCCCCATCTCAACCGATGCGCACAGAATTGACAAGTGCTCCTTTTGGCAAAAAACGCAAAACGCTCCGCCATAAGAAGCGAAGCGATAAGGATAGAAAAAATAGGGTGAGGATCCGTCACTTCTCGGGGTCAGACATACAGGCTTCACAGGCCATGGCACTTACCGCCGCGACGAAACAAAAACCGAGGAACGCGACCGTTCTAACATTGGAGGGCAGCCCAGCATCGGTGGGCAGCACACTCTCTGCAACGCTACACGCCTTCGCCCTGACCATCTCGAACATCCACGGCAATACATCTCTCATGGAACCACCTCCCCCATCTTTTCCCATACAATCACCTCCCCCGTCAAATACAAAACACTCCTTACGCAATTGTAAGGAGTGTTTTTATTTTTATTATTCTACTTATTTCTTCATGCGTCCTTCGACCACCATTTGAGAGACGTTGGAAGGAACTTCGCCATAATGGCTGAATTCCATCGAGTAGCTGGCGCGGCCTTGGGTCATGGAACGTAAGCCCGTGGAGTAACCGAACATTTCGGACAATGGAACTTCTGCGTTCACGATACGGGCACCGCTGCGCTCTCCCATGTCTTGGATCTGGCCACGCTTGGCGTTCAAGTCTCCAATGACATCACCCATGTAGTTTTCTGGGGTAACAACTTCGACCTTCATGATTGGCTCAAGCAAGTACAAGCCTGCTTTGCGGCATCCTTCTTGGAAGGCCATGGAACCCGCGATCTTAAAGGCCGCTTCGGAAGAGTCCACATCGTGGTAGCTTCCATCTTTCAAGGTAATCTTCACATCGAGAAGAGGGTAGCCAGCCAACACACCACGCTGTCTTGCTTCTTGGATCCCTTTGTTGATTGGTTGGATAAATTCGCGAGGAATGACACCACCCTTGATTTCATCGACAAATTCGTATCCCTTGCCGCGTTCATTTGGTTCGATATCGATCACACAGTGACCATATTGACCACGACCACCAGATTGGCGAACGTATTTTCCTTCCACGTCTTCTGCCTTGGCGCGAATGGCTTCGCGGTATGCCACCTGGGGCTTACCGACATTGGCTTCCACCTTAAATTCACGCTTCATACGGTCAACGATGATTTCCAAGTGGAGCTCACCCATACCCGCAATGATCGTCTGCAAGGTTTCTTCATCCGTACGCACACGGAAGGAAGGATCTTCTTCGGCCAATTTCTGAAGAGCCACACCCATCTTTTCTTGGTCAGCCTTTGTTTTCGGCTCAATCGCAATCGAGATCACCGGTTCAGGAATCACAATCGATTCAAGCACAAGTGGGCGCTTTTCATCATAAATCGTATCTCCCGTAAACGTACCTTTCAACCCCACGGCAGCCGCAATATCTCCGGCAAACACTTCACTCACATCTTCGCGTTCGTTGGCGTGCATGCGCACGATACGACCAAGACGTTCTTTTTCGCCCGTCTTTGCGTTGATCACGTAAGAACCTGCTGCCATCGTTCCGGAATATACACGGAAGAAAATCAATTTTCCGACGAATGGATCGGTCATGACCTTAAAGGCAAGAGCAGCAAATGGCTCGCTATCAGAAGGGTGAACGGCAATCGCTTGATTCTCATCTTCCAAGGCATGAGCTTTCGTCGCAGGGATATCAAGAGGGCAAGGAAGATAATCAACGATTGCATCAAGCAAGAACTGAACACCTTTATTCTTCAACGCGGAACCACACAAAATTGGATTGATAAGACCAGCAATAACCGCCTTACGCAATCCCGCTTTTAATTCTTCCAAGGTAAACTCTTCTCCCGCCAAGTAGCGGTTCATCATGTCTTCATCCGTTTCGGCAATCGCTTCGATCATCTGTGCGCGATATTGCTTAGCTTTTTCCAACATCTCTGCAGGCACATCAACTTCTTCGATCTTTTGGCCCATTTCATCCAAGTACATTTGCGCCTTCATGGTCATGAGGTCGATGATACCAACGAAATTTGCTTCTGCTCCGATTGGTAACTGGATAGGATGAGCACGTTTCGTCAAACGATCATGGATCGATTTTACATCTGCGTAAAAATCTGCCCCCATGCGATCCAATTTGTTGATAAAACAAATGCGAGGCACGTTGTGCTTGTCTGCTTGGCGCCACACGGTTTCTGATTGGGATTCTACACCAGCCACACCGTCAAACACCGTCACAGCTCCGTCCAAGACACGCAAGGAACGCTGAACTTCAATCGTAAAGTCGATATGTCCAGGCGTATCAATCAAATTCATGCGGGAACCCTTCCAGTAACAGGTTGTGGCCGCCGCCGTGATCGTAATGCCACGTTCACGTTCTTGCTCCATCCAGTCCATGGTTGCTTCTCCTTCATGCACTTCCCCAATCTTATGCTTGCGGCCCGTATAAAACAAAATACGTTCAGATACCGTCGTTTTTCCGGCATCAATATGAGCAATAATCCCAAAGTTGCGTGTGTCTCTCAAAGAATATTCGCGAGGCATAATAGATTATAGAGTGAAAGATGAAAGCAAAACGTGAATCGTGTCAGGGGAAGCGCCGATCGGTTGTTCCGTCAGACATCCGCAGTCACGATTCACGTATTGGAAATGACGATTATCGAGCAAAGTGAGCGAAGGCGCGGTTCGCTTCGGCCATGCGATGCACATCAGCGCGCTTCTTGACCGCTTCACCTTGGTTTTGGGCAGCGTCCATGATTTCGGTCGCGAGACGTTCCGACATTGGCTTCCCTTTGCGAGAACGGGCGGCGTCAATCATCCAGCGCAAGGCGAGCTGCAAACGGCGCTCAGCACGGACCTGGAGAGGAACTTGGTAGTTTGCTCCACCAACGCGCTTGGATTTCACTTCGACACTTGGAGAGACGTTCTTAAGCGCCTCTTCATACATTTCGATGGCTGGCTTTTTCATCTTTTCCTCTACGATGTCGAAGGCTGCGTACACAATACCTTGCGACTTCTGCTTCTTGCCGCCAATCATGATGTAGTTGATCAGCTTCGCCACATTGGTCGATCCATATTTTGGATCAGGGGCTACTTTACGCTTGGGAGCTTGTTTTCCGCGCATATGATCAGGAGTTAATTAAATTATTTCTTTGCGTCTGCTTTAGGACGGCGAGCACCGTAGAGAGAACGGCTACCACGACGGTTGGCGACTCCTTGCGTATCGTAGACACCACGGACAATGTGGTAGCGGACACCAGGAAGGTCTTTCACACGACCACCACGGATAAGGACGATGGAGTGCTCTTGCAAGTTGTGGCCTTCTCCAGGGATGTAGGCCGTAACTTCTTGCCCATTCGAGAGACGCACACGGGCGATCTTCCGCACAGCCGAGTTAGGCTTTTTTGGCGTCATGGTGGTGACCTTGGTACACACACCACGTTTAAACGCAGAACCACGGGACAATTCGGTACGCTTGCGATGCAAGGTATCGAACGCAAATTGAAGCGCCGGACTCTTGGATTTACGGCGAGACGTCGTACGTGGGCGACGGATGAGCTGAGCAATAGTAGGCATGCAAGAGGAAGGACCGAGGTCCTAAAAAAGCATAAAAAACGTGTAAGGTGCGCCCAATCTATCAGCGATTACGCTATCCGTCAAGACAAAGAGGGGTTGTAAGAGCCTTAAACCGGATTCCCCTACAGAACACGTCCAAATTTACGCCAATTCCAGGCAAAAGTTGCCAAAAAGACGAGAGAAGCGAGAGCTGGAGCCAATGCGCCAAAACTGCCCCGCTCCGCCACCGTCATCCATCCCGCCAAAAAATAGCCCACAAACGGCAAGGTCGTCCAGCTCAAAAAAGCCCAGGGATGACGAGCAGATAGCGCCTGACGATGAGAAATATAGGCAAACATAAAGGCGAGAAAAGGAGCGATCCCCAACAGCAACGCCCCTGCAGCCGCTGCCATAGACCAAATCCAGGAGGCTTCCGTCAAATCCGCGGTCCGAACGAGTCCAGCGGCTAACGGTCGATCAGCGCTCAAAGATCCGTGCGTCGCCTCAAGCAACTCTGTTTGTGCAGCTTGCACCAAGACAAATAATCCCGTCACGGTCGCAATCATGAAGAACGCTAATAGATGCGTCCACGTAAACGCGTGACCTTCTTTAAACAACCATGCTCCAACCATCCCCAGGATAATCGCCCCAAGTCCCAACATCACTCGCTGACGCCCAACAAATGACACAAACTGCTTTACAGACCAACGCCAGGTGCGAGCCAACTGGTAAAAGACAACCATCAAGGATACCAACCAAGTAAACACAGCAAATAACCATGTTCGGCTCACATGCGCCTCACCGCCAATCGCAAGAGGGAAACGTTCATAGACCGCTCGCCAGGCAAACCCATCAATTTGCGCCGCAATAAATCCCTGCCCCACAATTGCATCTAATCCAGACCAAATTAGCACATCGCCAACAATGACACTCCATCCAATAAAAGAGGGAAGCAAGAAAAGAAGAGGAAACCCTAAATATCCAACCGCCAATCCCTGAACCAATTGCCAGGGACGACGCATAGAAGCGACCCGCCACCATGACCAAGCCAACCAACTCAAAAATAAAATCCACGTTAAAACAAAGGCCGGAGGAATAGTAAATAAGGGCAATACTCCTCCCGTTAGGAGAAGAGTGAGTGCTTGCCAACCGTTTGCAAACCCACTCTCAGAAGAGAACCCTGCCCCTTGCAGCAAGAAGGTAACAATGGGGATAAAAAATAGCACGGGAAGATATGAAGTAACTCCACTTAATGCTGCTACAAAAGACACGCGCCACAACCGCACGCATACCCATGCCAAGAGAGCTACCAGCAAAAATACCACCCCTGGCCACACAAACAACACCGTCATGACGTCAAATGGAACAAGAGATGAACGCGCTTCGACCAACTCCGAAACAAACCCCACCATCCAAGACAATAAGACGAGTCGCGTCAAAAAGATCCGCCACCCTCCAAAACGTCGCTCCGAAAACATCTCAAGAGAAGCCCACATCATAGGAAGAGAAATTGTTGAACAAACCACGAAGATGTACGAGAAATCCAACTCAAGGGTCCGACGGGTAAAAGCATATCCATAAGGACAACAATCAATAGAAGATTAGGCCCCTGTAGCAAGATCCAACGATGGACATTAGAAAACCGATACTCATCTAAGACGGCTAGTAATGCTTTAGATCCATCCA
>CAZTQP010000004.1:11815-15001 GCA_964615825.1 uncultured Gammaproteobacteria bacterium | reverse complement strand
CGTCTACACCCTTGCCAAAAACCGCATCTTACTCTATCCTTAGCGCATTCTCAGGTATTCGAGGCATATATACTCGACACCCGATACTAAATACTCGATACTTTTCTATGTCTCGCATCTGTCAACTCAGCGGAAAATCCGCGAAATACGGCAACTCCCGTAGCCACTCCAACATCGCAACCCGTCGTCGCCAAGGGGTGAATTTGCAGACCATCAAAATCAACGGCCAACGCATCCGCGTTGCCACCCGCACATTGCGCACGCTCAAAAAGCTCGCGGCGGAGATGCACGCTGGTCATAACCACGCCTAATATAAAGGCAGCACAAATATAAATCCTCTCGATATTATTCGAGAGGATTTATATTTGTGCTATCCAGCATTATAGATTACTGCTATTCAAGCACAGGACGATCCCCCATTAAGTTAAGTCTAAAGCGCTTGTCTCCAATCGAGAAAGAAAAGATCCTTCGATCCGCTTGCTGAGCATATACCGCCAAATCTTTTTCCTGAGGAAAAAAAGCTCCGTAACTCCAGTCCCTTACTCCTACACTCGTCAAAACACCGATACTCTTCCCTTCGAAGAAAAGCTCAATCTTATTCTCAGAACTCATTTTACTCGTATCAAGGACAACTTTAACTGATCTCGCCCTTGCTGGATAAAAAACAAGTGCCGTTTCTTCACCACAAGAACCAGCGATGTGATAATCAAGGAGTGGAGCCGTCGAAGTATTTTGACCAAAGTCAAATAGCTCATACCAAGTACTATAACAAATCTCATACGGCAAATGCTGTATGACGGCACTATTCGCATTGTGGGCAGCAAAAGGCTGAACCTGTATAAGGCCTTGCGACATGTCATCACTTGTAGCCAAAGTAGTTAATTCACCATCTTTGACACGGTAAAATAAGCATCCCTGAGGCCAACCATCAATGATGCATACAGGGCCTTCCGCATGAGGAGGAGATTGGGAATATTCATTTCCCATAAAGCCAAAATACGAATCAACGCTCCCCGGAATAGGATATGTTCGAAACGGATACTGACGAGCACGCGCACAACGCTCAAATAAAGCTAGGTGCTGGCTATTATTTTGCCTTACCTCTGCCAGGTATACCGCAAACTCAGAACCGCAAGGAAGGGGAAATAAAGCACCCTTATTAGAGTCATATGAAAGATGTGGCAACGAATGAAGACGGCTAACGGTCCGTGTACGCGTATCATAGTCGAATGTCGCACGGGGAAAATATTCTCTACGCACCTCATCAAACCCTTCTAGAAGAAAGTGAAAAATATTCTCATCAAACGCGATAACCCGCAAACACGCAACCTCGTAATTTTTAATTTGGTCTTTAAATTGCGGACTATTCAAAAAATCATCAGCAACTCCATGCTCACCCGCTGCGTCCTCCTTTGTCATAACAAAATGATCTACACCACAAGTAATTTTATATGCCATCCTTGGCGTGTAGACGACGCGACCGTCAACTTTCAAAGACACATCGTATCCAGGCAAACGAAACACGATATCATTTCCATCAAAATATGGCTTCGGAAAAAGAGGGTTCGCAATCCCATCCCCATACGCATGCTCACACGAAACATTGATGGGTGCGGGCAAGGAAAAAATCTTCCCATTCAACCGGATGCCAACAAGAACTGTTTTAGGCAGCTCTGCGCTATCCACACCTAAACCCGATACCCGTAAAAGACAACTGCCTTGCTGCAACAACTCTGCAGACAATCGGACATTTTGAATGCGTGCATCCATCATATTACCCTGCCGCCCATAGTCCCCATACTCCGTATCTGCAACAATCTTTCCCGAAGTATCTACATAGATTGTATGGATACCTGCAACAGCCTCACCAGGACTAGACTGCATTTCAATCGCAACTCCATTTACCCACTCTTTCAACCAAACATAATTTCCCCCATCCATTTCCAACTCATCCGTTAGAGAAGTCGCACGCTTCTTTTGCACATCAAGCAACCAAGCACTCCCATGCCCTGCCTGACCTATTAACGCAATAAATAAACCTGGGGAAAGTTGACGAACTTGTTGATAGGTATGTTCTGAAAAAGGAAAGGAAGCGAGTAATACCCCTCTATCTTCTTCAGGTAATCCTCTCAAAATAGAAGGTGGTTCATTAGGAGTTTCCGGATAAGAAGGAGGGACAACCTGGGCAGGATTGGCTACAGGCCGATTAGCCATTTGAGCAATACGCTTTTCTGCAAGGTTCAATTTATTCAACGAGTAACCGTAGAAAAAAATACAGCTTAAAACAAAAATCAGCCCCACCAGCCCTAAGATTGAGCGTGCCCTCATAGATCTTTATGCAAATAAAGGTTACAAAACCCGCTCTTTCGTCTTTTTAATAATCTTAAACGCTGCCTCCGCCGTATCCACAACATGGAAGATAGACATATCCTCAGGACTAATATATCGATGTTGATCCAACATAACCTGCTCAATCCAGGCTAAGAGCGGCTCCCAGTAGGTAGATCCGACTAAAATAACCGGAACCTGATCGGACATCTTACCGGTCTGGATCAAGGTAAGCATTTCAAACAATTCATCCATAGTGCCAAATCCACCCGGAAAAAAGACATACGCCTGCGCTGAAGCGGATAACATCACTTTACGTGTAAAAAAGTAATGAAACCCCATCGACTTGCGCACATAGGTGTTTTGTCGCTGCTCCATCGGAAGCGTAATATTAATCCCAATTGATTCTCCCCCACTCTCAAACGCACCCTTGTTAGCCGCTTCCATCACACCTGGCCCTCCACCCGTAATCACCGCATACCCATTTTTTCCACAGATAAATCCCAACTCCTGCGCGATTTGATAATAGGGATCGGACGGACCACTGCGCGCGCTCCCAAAAAACGTGACTTCATTTTTTAAATTTGCCAAAAATTCAAACCCTTCCACAAACTCCGCCATGATACGGAAGATCTTCCAGTTGATATTCTCGGTAAAATTATCCTCATGTTCAACCGGAACACACGTGTGATTTGCGTTGCACAACCAATGCGTGAGGCGTTTTTGAGAGGTGGCTAACTCATCACCTCCCCCGGTCCATGAAGGAGAAATTTTACGAAAGGCAGCCGCCGCAATTTTCCCAGCGGAACGAGCAGGACGTTTTGATAACATACGCGGCCAAGTGTATCACAAATACTT
>CAZTQP010000004.1:6031-11715 GCA_964615825.1 uncultured Gammaproteobacteria bacterium | reverse complement strand
GTCGTCGAGCAAGCCATCCATCAAAAACAAGCCCTTCCGGTTCCAAAATTAAATACTCGCTCGCAGCCCCCACTGCATACGCAAACATACCTAGCAGAAATAAGACAAAGACTGCTTCCAAATACACAGAACGACCCGCCACATGAGTCACAATCCAGAGAAGAGTAAACAACACTAAAAACAACCCGCTCAACACTCCGCCCCCAAGAGACAAAACTTTGGCATCAATACGAATCATAGATGGATGATCTCACACAAAAAAGAAATTCGCCAACAAAAAAGACTCGCCGAAGCGAGTCTTTCCTCATTACATCACCGCTTCTTTGGCAGCTTTTGCTACGCGGAATTTGATGACCGTCTTGGCCGCGATCTTGATCGCTTCACCCGTAGCTGGGTTGCGACCCATGCGAGCTGGGCGCTTGACCTTCACGAGCTTACCGAGACCTGGAATCACGAACTCGCCCTCTTTCTTCACTTGGCCATAGGCCATTTTCACGAGAGCCTCCATCACGGTCACGATTTCTTTCTTGGTGCGGCCAGATTTGGCAGCCAACTCCTGAAGGAGCTGAGACTTGGTCATGCTCATAAAATAAAAGATGCATCAAACCCTAATAAATAATGAGTGAAAGAACAAATACAACGGGTTTGCAGGCCTATTATGCAACCTCTGTCGTAAACACGCAAGAAACACGGGGAGATTGTCAAGGGACATAGATAAAAGAACTACTAACCTCCTTCAGGAGTACCGGAGATTTTATGAAGGAGTTGCAGAGTCTCTATAAACCGGTTATGCTCCGCCCATAAATAGAGGGTCGTCGGGCTATATGCAAGCATGTAGCCACTCCTCGTCTCGGAATAAACAAGGATCCAATCCCTGTTTATTCTCTCAACTCGTCGGGCTATAGCGCAGTTGGCTAGCGCGCTTGCATGGGGTGCAAGAGGTCGTGGGTTCAAATCCCACTAGCCCGACCATATAAAGACAGCACAGAAATGTGCTGTCTTTAGTTAATATTACCCTATGGCATGCCCATACCCATTGTTTGCGGTGACGTAACAGGAGCGATATCATTCCCCTATGTCCTGGAAACAACCGCTCTACCAACCCCTACACCGTCTCAAAGAGATACTAAACCTATACCCGTATACAAAAACCCAAACCTACGAATTAACATATAGCGTTGTTATTCAAATCCAAGAACAATCATCCTCTTCTACCCCCCTGACACTCGCTGTTCCCCACCCTCCTTTTACGCAAGAACAGCACATAACAGACTTCAAACTCCATCTTCCAAACACCCAAGAACAAAGAGAGGACCGCTTTGGGAATCATTTTTTTCTGATAGACCTAGAACCACGGGCAGCAAATTTTGAAATACCTCTCTTTAGCTGCAAAGCTACCATCCACCCCTATAAAAAAAGTGCCCTTTCAAAACAGGCTCACCCTCTCCCCATCTTACAAGAAGATACATTCCATCTTCACCCACAAGACCCTCGCATTCAAACACTCGCAAAAAATATTGGACACGGTTCATCTTTCAAAAAAACCGCCCGGAGGATAAATACGCATCTCATCAAAACCGTAAAATATGGCGAGCCTATCGACGGACTATATGGCGACCTTGACACACTCCTACGCCCCCACGTCGATTGCGGAGGATTCGATAGCTTATTCGTATCGCTATGTCTCGCTTCCGGCATCCAAGCTCGCATCGTGAGTGGATTCTTTCTCGATAGAGAGAAAAACGAGATGCATGCCTGGGCAGAATTCCAAGATGAAAAGGGTCACTGGATTCCTGTAGATCCTTCGATGGAACAGCTCGCCAAACAAGGACGGACAAAAAAATCCGGACGCTTCGGGTACATTGGCAGCGATCGCTTACAACTCTCCCAAGGCTGCGACATTCCGATCGAATGGAATAATAAAATATACTCGGCTCCCCTCTTACAACATCCCTTCCTCCTAGAAGGAAACGGAACCGAATCCATCCAAGCAACGCTCACCGTAAACATCGTATCGCCTCAAGCCTAATACTCGATACTTTTCCTATGTCCCGCCTCGTCACCTCCCTCTCACCCAACGTTGAACGTGACGATATCTGTCTCGCGGCATCACTCCTCTTCAGGCCACAAGAATGGCAAACTGGCCCTGCCATCACCGATCTAGAACAAGCCGTAGGCAGCTTTTTTCATGCACAAGCAATCACATTCGAGAGCGGCCGCTCTGCCCTTACCGCCGCTATCCAAGCCCTCAACCTTCCAAAAAACAGTGAAATTATCCTCCAAGCGTTCACTTGCGTCGCCGTGCCCAACAGCATCCGCTGGGCAAATTGCATGCCCGTCTATGCAGACGTCGACCCAAATACATTTACGATCGACCCAAACACAATCGAGCGATTGATCACGCCAAACACCCGCGTCCTCCTTATCCAGTACACCTTCGGTATGCCAGCTCGTATGGATGCATTGATGGAACTCGCTCGCAAACATAACCTACTCGTGGTCGAAGATTGCGCCCACAGCTTCGGCAGTCGCTGGAGCGGACAACTTCTCGGAACCTTTGGAGACGTAGCCATCTTCAGTTTTGGCCGTGACAAATCCCTGTCTTCCGTCTTCGGAGGCGTTGCCCTCACAAAAAACCCAGATCTCGCTCGTCGTCTACACAGCATACAAACACACTCTCCGATTGCCACAAAACCCTGGATCATCCAACAACTTCTCCACCCACTCATATTAGCCTTGTCATTAAAAACTTACGATCTCCTTTCTCTTGGGAGAATAATCTTAGAAGTTGCTAAGCGTCTACACCTCATTTCAAAAGCCGTGGAACCGCAAGAACGAAGCGGAGAACGTCCCACCTGGACCGGACACCGTCTTCCAAACGCCCTCGCTCTCCTCGCGCTCCATCAATGGAAAAAACGAGAACGATTTGATTCCCATCGCCGCGCACTCACGCAGATCTATCAACAAGAATTAAAACATCCAGACATCATCCATCCTCATTGGGCCAAAGAAGCAGACCCGGCTCTTTTGCGCTATTCTATCCGCACCTCTAAACGAGACTCCCTTTTCAAAGCAGCGGCTTCAACAAAGATACAACTCGGTGATTGGTACACCTCCCCTCTTGCCCCTGAAGGAACAGACGAACAGGCTGTCGACTACGACCGCACCCAAACACCTTCCGCTATCATTCTTTCAAAAGAAACACTCAACCTCCCCACCCACATCAACATTTCAGAATCAGAAGCAAAAAAAATCTGCACCCTGATAAAAGACAAGCTCCATCAAACCGAATAGGTCGTCCATATACTCGATACTTTTCCCTCTCTATGCTTTCCATAAAACCTTGTACGGATCGCGCCCTCTGGACGACGTTTTTGGATGAGCAGGCTCCTCCCACCTTTCTCCAATCTTGGGAGTGGAAAGAAACAAACGAGGCCAGCAACCACCACGTCATTCATCTCGGCCTCTTCGAAGGAGATCGCCTTGTTGGTACCGCCCTCACCATTTTTATCAAAGCCCGCCGTGGGTCTTTTCTGCTTGTCCCCCATGGGCCGATTTTAGCTCCCCACATATCTCAAACAGACGCCTGGAATCTCTTAACGCAAGAATGGAAACAGCAAGCACAGGCACACAAGGCTATTTTTATTCGTGTCTGCTCCCCCCTTCCCGCCACCCCCTCGAATACTCTTTTATTACAAGAACGCGGCTTTAGACATGCTCCCATCCACCAACATCCAGAACTCGCCTGGATCTTAGATATACGCCCAACGGAAGAGGAGCTCTTAAAGAACATGCGCAAAACCACGCGCCAAAGTATTCGCAAAGCTGAGGAAGCGGGCGTAACAGTCAAATTCATCACCGACAGTAGTGGCCTCCACGATTTTTGGAAGGTCTACCAAACCACGGTTGCACGGCAACATTTTACCGCCTTCTCGCGCCGCTATCTGGAAACAGAATGTGAAGCCTTCTTTAAACAAGGCCGGCTTATCATCGCCGCCGCTTCACTACAAGACCAAATCATCTCCGCCGCCATCATCACTCTCGCCCACGGCAGTGCCTTCTACCATCACGGTGCCTCCGATCAATCCCCCTTCCCCAAAGTCCCGGCCGCCCACCTGCTCCAATGGCGTCTCATCCAAGAACTCAAACGCCGAGGTTATGATTTTTATAACTTTTGGGGTGTCGTTCCCGAATCCGCCACCGAGCACCCTTGGTACGGCCTCTCCCTCTTTAAACGGGGCTTCGGCGGCTTTGAAGAAGCCTATCTTCATGCCCAAGACCTCCCCCTCTCTCCCCGCTATTGGCTCACATGGATTATAGAAACGATCCGAAGAAAACGCCGAAACCTATGAAAACCTCCTTGCTAAAAATAGAGAATCCTTCCCTTTTGACGTTTTTAAGTAATTCTGCTAGGATCTTCCTAGTTGACCCGCCAAGGGTCTTTTAAAAACCACGTTTATGCCTAACCCTATCCTCGAATATTTGCGTACCTCTAAAGAAGAATTAGAGAAAGTCAGCTGGCCAAGCAAGCAAGATACGTTGCGCTACAGCACGTTAATCGTGGTAGGTAGCGTCGCCGCTGCTCTCTTTTTTGGAGCCCTCGACTTCGGCCTAAGTCGCTTGGTCCAAGTCGCCATCAGCGCGCGTAATCCTCAAGTTCAAACAGATAGCGGCACCACCCCCATTCCCCAAATCAACCCAACGGATATCCAGGCTGTAGACGAGAACGGAAACCCCGTAGACCTCAACGTCCAAACGGTTCCCGTCAATCCTAACCCTGCTCCTTCCACCCCATAAGCTATGCCTAAGCAAACCTCCGACTACGGACGGCGCTGGTTCGCCATCCACACCTACTCTGGATACGAAGAAAATGTGGCGGACGGACTTCGTCAGCGTATCGAGACCCTTGGCCTGAAAGATTCGATCTTCCAAATCCTCGTTCCCAAAGAAAAGAAAATTAAAATTAAAAACGGAAAACGGCGTGTCACCGAAGAAAAAATCTTCCCTGGATACGTCCTTGTCGAAATGATCGTCACCGACGACTCCTGGTACGTTGTGCGTAACACGCCAAATGTGACCGGCTTCATCGGAACGGGCACCAACCCAACTCCGCTTGCGCAAGCAGAAATTGATGGCCTCATGAAACGCATGGGAACAACGGAAGAGCCACAGGTTACGATCGATCTCCAGCCAGGCATGGCCGTCAAAATCGGCGAAGGGCCATTCAAAGGCTTCGAAGGCAAGATCAGCGAAGTCGATGGATCTCATGGGAAAGTCAAAGTCCTGGTCAGTATGTTCGGCCGCGAAACGCCGCTTGAACTCGACTTCACCCAAGTTAAAAAAGCATAAAACGTATTTCTGGGATATCAGAGGCCCCCGTCAGCGCGCTTCTCGCTGCTATCCCCTTCGATGCCCTGCGTGACGGCACCGCATCTCATCATTCACTTCATTTCTTATCCTATGGCAAAGAAAGTAAAGACCCTTATTAAGGTCCAAGTCATGGGTGGCAAGGCAACCCCTGCACCTCCTCTTGGTCCCGCCCTCGGTCAGCACGGTATTAATATCGCAGAATTCTGTCAGAAGATTAACGCCGCGACCCAAGACCGTTTAGGCGAAGTCGTCCCTGCCGTCATCACTTTGTACGAAGACCGCAGCTACACCTTCATCCTCAAGACCCCTCCTGT
>CAZTQP010000004.1:0-5931 GCA_964615825.1 uncultured Gammaproteobacteria bacterium | reverse complement strand
TTCCTCTGTCATGTAGACGGTCAAGATCCTGAAGCTACCTCGCGTAGCCGAAGGGCCCTGAAGTGGGTCTACCAGAAAATGCGACAAACCCCTGGCACCAAGATCACCCTCGTACTGTTCGTACCGCACGACGTGTCGCAGGACCCCCTTCTCGCCAGCCTGACGACGAAGGAGATCACCCAGTACCTCGAAGGAGCCGCCGGGCTTCTCAGGCTTCACTTCTGTGCCCACCACTTCAAGGTGGAAACAAGCTTCGATCAAACCGCCCATCAAGCGCTCACCGCAACCGCTGCCAACGACGCGTAACCCCACCCCTCTTCCATTCTCCTCATCTCTTCACGGAGCTCTTCCTCCGTGGCCTCCACGAACACTGATCGCTACATAAGCGACGACCAATGCTCATGGGGACAGTCCAAGAACGAGTAAGCACAGTCACCAAGAACATCAAAAAGAAGCCTTCGGGCTTTTTTATCGTTTAGGCTATCACTATTTCTTTATAACAATTCCTTTTTCATGTACGTCCCTACCAACGCAAATCCGCGCTTTCGATAATATTCACGCACCCCAACCCCGCTAATCACAGAAATAGACGAGTAGCCATGTTCTTTTGCGATTAATTCAGCCTCCCCCATCAACACCTTCCCCCACCCTTGGTGCTGCACGGCATCTAAGCGGTCTTCCGATAATTTCAAGGCCTGCCCATACGTGTGCAATTCACGAATAAACGCTCCCCCTTCTAATTCAGGAAAACTAAGACGAACCTCCTCAAACATCTTTTTCGTCTTGGCTTCTTCAATCACGGGATTCATATCCGGTAGACGCAAGCGTAAAAAACTCACAACCGTGGTTCGCGCCTCATCCTCTACACTTAAAAAATATTCTGTTCCATAGGCATTCCGATATTGATCACGAAAGACAACGAGCTTCGTCTCCGGCTTCAAAGGTGGACGATGTCCTGCCTCACGACAACGCAAACACTTGCATTCAATCCCCCGTTCTTTCATACGCACCTCAATCACATCGCGCAAATTCGTGACTTTATTCCCCGCCGAAATTTCAAACGAAGGAAAATCACGGATCAAACGCGACACACGACAATAACGCGGAATGACACTCTGCATTCGTACCATCATCTCAATCAATGTCTCCCCCTCCAGCGGTTTATATCTCCCCTCTTTGTGCCACTCGGCAAGCTCTGCGGATGGCAACACAACACACGGATACAGCTTGATCATGTCCGGACAAAATCGTTCATCCGTAAACAGCTGATCGAACATCTCAATATCACGCTCCGGAGTCGCTCCTGGTTGACCGGGTAAAATATGATAATCCGTTTTAAACGCCGCGGCCTTCAAGAGAACGGTGGCTCGGACCGTATCCTCCACCGTATGGCCACGCTTGGTAAGTTCAAGAATTTCATCATCCAGCGCCTGCACGCCCAACTCAACTCTCGTGACCCCAAGCTCACGCAAACGCACAATTTCTTTTGGCGTAATCCAATCCGGTCTCGTTTCGATCGTAAGACCAATCACGCGATACTCCGATCCCTCATTTGCGGCTTGTGACGCAGCCAACGAACCAAAACGCTTTTTGGCTCCTACGACGCCCAAATGGTTAGCTGCATCGTAACAACGCTTAATGAACCATGTACGATAGGTCCAAGGATACGCAGACCATGTCCCACCTTTGATAATGAGTTCGATCTTCTTTGCTTCATGCCCGTTCCGCTCCAACGCTTGCACGCGCTGAACAACCTGCACATACGGATCAAATTTTAACTGAAGGGCCCGTGCCGCCGCCGGTTCACTCGCCACATAGCTCTTAGGCATACGCGCTTCCGTCGGACAGTAGACGCACTTCCCCGGACAAGCATATGGCTTGGTCAAAAGCGTAATTGGAGCTACGCCAGAATCCGTCCGCACCGTTTTACAACGTAGCAATCGCTCAACCACCTGGTTACGACGCTGTGTCTTGGTCATCTTACGATAGATCTTGACCATTTCCGCAATCGTTGGAAACTGATACGAAGTTCCTTGCAGATGCCTGCGGATAGCGCTATCTATCGCCTTTTGTGAAGGCGTTGGCTGAGCAAGAACGTCCGCTAAAATAGCTTCGACGATGCGTGCCGGTGGACGGGTCTGATGAGACATGATGGAATAGTCCGCAGAGTAGCATGAATACCGATCTTGCCAAGGCATTGAGCTCAAATGTACAAGACTTCTATGAACAACATGGAGCTTGGTTTGCGACCACGAGAGGCAAAATCATTCCTGAACAACCCTTTGTTTCCTCCTACATCCAAGCCGGAATGACCGTGGTAGATGTGGGCGCTGGCAACGGCCGCTTCGCCAAACTCCTCCCTCCAGACGTAACGTACATCGGCATTGAACCCTCGCAAACCCTGCGAGACTCTATGACCATCACTGGGATGAGCTCGGCCTCTAACATCCAACCAGGCTCCCTCCCCTCTCTTCGCCTCCCAGATGCTATAAGTGACGTCACGGTCTGTCTCGCGACCCTCCATCACATTCCAAGCAAAGAAACACGCCAAGCATCCATCAAGGAACTCATTCGCATCACAAAACCAGATGGGATCATTCTTGCCACCTCCTGGCTCCGCAATCCCCACAATCTGACCACAACTGACATTGAAAACGCAGAACCAGGCGACATCTGGATGCCTTGGCAAGGGTTAGGCGAAAAAGACAAAGGCCAACGCTATGTCCATTTTATGCAACCAGGCGAATGGAACGATTTATGGTCAGACCCAGAACTTGAACTCATCCAAATTGGAATGCATGGAAAAAAGGATTGGACAGAGGATGAGCAGGAAGCACTAAATTGGCGCGTCATCGCCAAACGCCGTTGACGAACAGAATACGAACAGGTCTACTAAAGGCATGTCGGATTTTTTTGCAGACATTCAAAGCGAAGACCCTCGTTTGGTCACTCCCGAAGCTCAGGAGGTCGATCGAGGCTTTGATGTCGCACTACGTCCAAAACGACTTGATGAATTTCTGGGCCAACAAAAAGTCAAAGAAAACTTACGTATTTTTTTAGAAGCCGCCAAAGGCCGGAACGAACCCTGCGAACACATCCTTCTGTATGGTCCACCAGGCCTTGGCAAAACATCCCTTGCGCACGTCGTCAGCACAGAAATGGGAGCACATATCAAAATCACCAGCGGGCCTGCTCTTGAGCGAGTAGGCGATCTTGCTGCGATTCTCACCAACTTAAACGAAGGCGACATCCTCTTCATCGACGAAATCCATCGCATGAACCGTTCGATCGAAGAAGTTCTCTACCCTGCGATGGAGGATTACGCCCTCGACATCGTCATCGGGAAAGGCCCCACCGCGCGTACCCTCCGTTTAGATCTCAAACGCTTCACCATTATTGGAGCCACCACAAGACTTTCCCTTCTCTCATCTCCTCTCCGAGACCGTTTTGGCGTCACCTACCATCTAGATTTTTATACGCCCCAAGAAATGGCACAAATTCTCGAACGGAGCGCTCAGCTCCTTAATCTTGAAGTGCCCCTGCATGCGCTAAATATTATCTCTACGCGTGCCCGTCGTACTCCACGTATCGGGAATCGCCTCTTAAAACGCGTTCGGGATTACGCCCAAGTCATGAACCAAGGCGCTCTGGATGCAAATATTGTCGAGGTGGCCTTGCAGGCATTGGATATTGATACGCGCGGACTCGACAAAGCCGACCGCCGCACCTTAAACATGCTTGTAGAAAAATTTAACGGCGGTCCCGTCGGTCTCACCACACTCGCCGCGGCAACGGCGGAAGATGTAGAAACCCTTGAAGACGTCATTGAACCTTTTCTCCTCCAAGAAGGATTCCTCGCTCGTACCCCGCGCGGCCGTATCGCCACCGACGACGCCTACAAACATCTCGGCCTCACCCCCCCAGACCGCCAAACCACCATCCTCTAGTCGACCAAGACCACATCAAGTATCCTATATCCAGTTTCAGCGGGATTCGAGAGGATACTCGATACCCGATATTCAATTCTCGATACTTTTGTATGATCCCTCTCTCTTGGCTTCTCATCACCTGGCTTGGCATGCTAGGGCTATTCTTCCTCATAGCTCTTATCACCCTCTTTACCCACTTACGCTATGGGGTAGCGAGTTTGGTTACATACCTAAGCACTCTACTCTTTATCGGAGTGAGCGCCGCGGCAATTTTAGTCGCGAGTAATTATCTCGTAACGGTAGACTGGAACCAATCCTTAGACCTCGGGCCAAGCTTAGGGCCCCTCTTTGACTTACCTGGAAGTGCCGAAGATCCAGGCACGATCCAAACTCTATGATCGACCTTCGTCATCTCCCCAACCCCGTTCCAGATGAAAAGCTGATTTTTTTATTACGTCGGCATCCGATCACGGTGTTGCCTCTCGCGATTGTCACGCTCGTCCTATTAGCGTCGCCATTCGGTATCGATTGGTACGTCCAAACCTATCGTCCAGATATCCTCGAAACCCCTTCCGTCCTCGCACCTGCCATCCTACTTGGATCGATATTTTTTCTGTTCGCTTGGCTGTTCCTTTTCCAATATTTCATGGACTACTACCTCGATACTTGGATCGTAACTACCCGCCGCATCATAAACATCGAACAATCAGGCTTG
Source organism: uncultured Gammaproteobacteria bacterium (assembly GCA_964615825.1). Classification (GTDB taxonomy): domain Bacteria; phylum Patescibacteriota; class Patescibacteriia; order 2-12-FULL-60-25; family 2-12-FULL-60-25; genus JAGOUY01. Next base: position 1,287 of record CAZTQP010000004.1, on the reverse strand, counting down.
TTCCATAGAACAATGTCAGAATTACGCCTCTATCGCATTCAAGACGTGACCGCTGCCGTTAACGGATTTTGGGCCACCATTTTCAACTACGGAGAAGTAGAAATCCAAACGGCCGGGGAAAAACAACGTTTCTTATTTGAACAAGTGAGTGATCCAAACAATATTTCCAAGGTCATCATCGAACTCTCTGAAGCTGATCGCCGTGAACACTTAGATGAAGCCGTAGAAGAATTTGGTTTGGCAGAAAAATTACAAAAAACAAAGGAGAAATCTTAGAGCCAATCCAACATCCTCGATAGAAGCATCGAGGATGAGAAAGGGGAGCGTTAAGAAGAATACTTACGAGCAGTGGAACGGTCCTGACTCGCAGGTTCGGAGCGTGGTCGGGCAGGAACCGTGGGGCACATAGGCACCGCTTGGCATGTCTGGTGCTGTCCGAGCGCCTCCGCATGTCAGAAAACGTTCGTCGAGAGGAACTTCCATCTGTTGCCCATCGGCTGCCACCCGCCACACACGCAGATTGCCACGTTCACGCAGGCCACCTCGCCCATCTGTATCGAGTGCCCACACGATCCCAGAAAATCCCATGGGCGGATCTTGACGTACGTTGAAACGAGGAACGGAGATAGCCACGGGCAAGGCCACCGCCACGCTGGCCGTCCACGGATTGGCAGTGAGCGGGGCAGAGGCCGTGACCATCGGAAGCAGAGAAGAGACGCTGTCGCTCACTCCTGCTTGAAGGCAGATCGATGCGGGGCGCATAGGAACCGCCCCTCCATCTTCACGTTCACGCGGATCGGGCGTCACATAGCAGAAGTGCCAAGCGACGAGCCCCGCTTGAAAGAACGTATCCGGCAGATGCAGCGTTCGCCCATGGCACGTCGTCGGTGAAAGCACGATCGAAGGGTAGGCGTCGAGCATCGGTATATCTACGACCACCTCCCCCGTCACATCCGCCTCACGGGCATCCAGAGCAGGTGAAGAAGAGGTGTCTTGAAAAAAAGGAAGATCGTGTACGAAGGAGGCGTCGAGTCCCGCATCAGAAAAAAGAGGCGTATCGATCAGCGAAACCTCGCTACGCGGCACATCGCGCCGCACTTCTTCGAGGTCCGCTCCGATAAGAGTGAAGTCCGCGCACCCCGCCAGATGCACCGGAAAAAACAGAATGAGGCAGATCCAAACCAGCATCCTCACGTACCGCATACGCAGCCTCCATATCGATCGGACTGTGCGTGTTCAGATCGTAACCGCTACGACCAGCTCACCTTATACCCCGTTCCATATTTT
>CAZTQP010000003.1:0-36376 GCA_964615825.1 uncultured Gammaproteobacteria bacterium | reverse complement strand
CGATTCCCGGAGTTGGCTCCACAAAAAAACACTTCGCACGCGCGAGGTGTTTTTTATTTCTTTGATATTGATGTAAGGCTTTTTTGTATATGAACGAAACATTTTCCACGCGTCTGACGCATATATGGACAAAAATCCTAATATGCGCTAGTCTTTTCGATCCGCCATGCACCTCCGCATCACCGTGTTTCACCCTTAGGCGGATGGGTTGAGACCAGAGAGAAGCTCGATCATGAAGTCGTTCAATGCGTTTCTGGAGTTCCTCAGGCTCTTCTTCTACCGCTGTCTCATCTCCTACTGGGCCCGTAAGGACGCCCAACAAGGAGAGAACAGGCTCGAGAGCCGAGTGAAGAAGCTGCTCGGCAAGAACCACCCTCAGGAGGATGTGGGGATGCTTCTCACCCTTCTCGATCCGCACCAGCTCCTGAGGGAAGTGTGGAAGGCGGAGGATACGCTCCTCAAGCAGCCCGGGAGCGTCGGGATCTGCCTAGCCTCCACGCTGCTGTATATGCTCCTGAGTTTTTACACCTTCGTGTGGCTGGGCAGCGAGCCGTACCCCGCTCTTCTCGCAGTCAACTTCATCTTTGGCTTTGCCGCGCTGCTCAGCAGCGTTTTCTATGGAGGTGACCGGGCAAAAGGTGAGGAATACCACTTCTCCTCTCCCTGGAGGAGAAAACGGCGGCGCACCTTCATCGTACTCTTGCTAACGTACTTCGCGCTCGTAAGAGCGGAGTCGCTGCAAGAGCGCGAAAAACTCGCGATCACCGTCTTCTTCAGCATGCTGTCGATCACGGTAGCGATTTTCATCAAGAGCTCAAGCGAACAACTCCCGACTTATATTACCCGTGAGAGGGAACTCAAGGAGGCACAGGAAGCCCTCGCACGCTATGAAGCCGAATATCCGATAATGGTGGCAGGCGAAGCTTATCAGAGCGCCCGTCATGACCTCTGTGAGCGCTTGAAAGTAGCGTACACACTCGCTCACGAACTCGAAGAGAAGCGTCTCGCTCAGCTAACATAACACTCTTTACTCATACCCCTTTTGGCGAATCCTTCGCCCATCTCCTCAAGCCTGTTTATACGGGTTTGAGGAGATGTTTTGTTTTAAGAAATTATTATAAACGTATATACACAACCGCATTCTTTGTTTTCTCGCTGAGAGCTGCTTGAAACGCCGCGTCATCATCTTTATACACTTCTTGCCTTACCGCCGTCTCAAGGGTCGCAGGACGAACCACACGTTGGCTGAATTCTTGGCGCGTCCAACCGAAGGTGGTTCTTAGATAGGCATCAATCTCTCCTGGATTCGTTGAGGTGCCGGCGCGGGCGATCAGCTCATCAAAGGCTCGTGTGACGTCTTCATCCGTGAGGCGAAGATCGGTGGCTTCCGCCAGTTGTTTGACAGCGGCAGCGCGGATGAGCTGGTCGAGGATGAGTTGCTTGGCCTGTGTATCTAAGCTCGTAGGTAAAACTTGGCCCTCTGGAATGGCGGCTTGGCTTGCGGCTTCGGCGGTAAGAAAGGTTTGAGCCGCATCCTGTTGAATAAGGTACTCTTTATAAGGCACAAAGCTGCCGCCCACACGTGCAGCAGGAACAGGTGTATGCGAAATAAACGACCTGACCCAAGGGCGATCTTGCGGATGCCAATAGAGGACATTCGCGAGCGCCCCTAGACCCGCTAGCACTCCAAATAATACGACCGTTACCACGATGAGCACCCAAGGCTTAAAAGATAGACGCATAATATATTAGGAATCGGGATGAAAAAAGTAACGCAACCATTTACGAGGATTGGAAACGACCTCCTCCTGCGAGTCAGACGAGCTGGCAAATGAAGGAGCTGTTAGAGTCCGTGCGTTAGCAGCTTGGCCTAGGACAAATACCTGTTCCCCTGGCTTCTGCAGACCTAGACGTAGTCGCGCTTCTTTATCGAGGGCATCCGGCGAATGCAATTGGTTTAACAACTCTGTTAAATGCAACTTACGACCTTCCAGCGCCTCTACTTGAGCCTGTAACCCTTGAATCTCCTTTTCTACTTTCCACCCTTGATAGGTTTCACGGGCGCTAGAAATACCTAAAAGGACCAATACAACGGCACCAGCCGCAAATATAAACGACCAGCGGGTGTAAGGGTTCATTCCAAGAGTTCGTTCACGAGGCATACTTACAGGAGACGCTTCTCTAAAAGGGCTTTGACCGTTTCTAACGTCGATGCTTGAGCTTTATCCACGAGAGCATGCACCTCCGCACGCAGATCTTGAGGTTTTTCTGTAGAAACGTGGGTCACTTTTCCGTCAGCGATAGGTTGGCGCAGAGATTCAATGTGTGCTCGCGCGCGCTCGGGGGATGGAATTCTCGCGATGGTAATTTCTCCCACGGCACCGGCTGCGCGCACGCGTAGCGTTCCGACACGAAAAAGGGTTTCCAAGATCCCTTTTGATTCACAGACTAATTCATGAATAGAGGTGAGTGAGACTTCTTGGACGACGCGATTCCAGAGACCATTTTGCGTCACGCGAATAACACGTTTGCTTGTGAGTATGAGGGCGTTGGCATCCCAGGCGTACAGGGTGCGTAAGGCGATTACGATCCCAGTTGCTAACAATAATGAAAACGCGATGATCCCGCCCGTTCCTTGGCGCGTGAGCGAAAAAAGCAAAAAGAAGGGTACAGCGATGAGGAGTGTCGCTAATACTAAAGGCGGAAGGAGCAGACCACGATGACGACGAAAGACGGCCTGGACGTGCTCATCCGGCTTAGGTTGGATAACGTCGGTGAGACGCAACATGAGGCAAGTATAGCGCAAAGACACGGAGGAAGGAATGCTACTCTCTCTCACTTGCTAAGGCGATCTTAATCGCCTGCTCTGCTGCAGCGCGTTCGTCCCAAGGGAGTTTTTTTCCATCGGCGACGCAGATCCAGGGTTCGCAACCTTTGCCGGTCAATAAAACGAGATCTCCCGGCTGTGCAAGCTCCATGGCTTTGTTAATAGCCATTTGTCGATCAATAATGGAATAGATTCCATCATCGTTTTGTCTTCTTCCTTCGGCAACGGCTCCTGCGACAATCTGATCAATGATTCCTTGTGGATCCTCGTCATAAGGATCTTCATTCGTAACGATGGCGATGTCTGCCTGCTTAGCGGCAAACGCCCCCAAGAGCGGTCGACGCGAGACATCACGGCCGCCGCCACAACTTCCCAAGACGTGGATCAACCGTTTATGCGGAATAACTTTTAAGGCGTCCAGACACTTCTGCAAGGCCTCTGGTTCATAGGCGTAATCAATGATCACCGTCCAAGGCTGTCCAGCCTCGACACGCTCTAATCGTCCCGGGACACCTGGAACTTCGCTCAATTTCTTGGCAGCCGCTTTCAAATCAACGCCCAAAACACGACAAACAGCGAGCGCCGCCAGTCCGTTTTCAAGATTATGTTTTCCGGGCAAGGAGAGGGATAAAGAAGCTCCCTCTACGCGACAGGTGGTCGACTTCGCTTGATAGACGACATCCGTGGCGACAAGATCCTCCTCCTTTTCTTGCAATCCGTACCAGAGCTTTTCTACCTCCGGCCCTTGGCTTGCGTAAAAATCCGCGTGGTCACTCGCTCGATTAAGCACAAAGGCCTTTGGGACAGGTGTACCATTTACGATTTTCCGAGGCGCATCTGCAACCGCCTTAAATAAAGCCGCCTTGGCTTGCTTATAGGCCTCAAATCCCCCGTGAGATTCTAAATGTTCCGGGGTGAGGTTCGTAAACACGGCGACATCATACTCGACACCAAGATGACGATATTGCACTAATCCCTGAGAAGAGGTTTCGATAACAGCAAATTTACAACCCGCGTTCACCATGTCCCGTAACATATGTTGTACAAAAAATCTGCCCGGCATCGTCATCTTGGTGCGGTTGATCCACTCCTTCCCCCCTACTTTCATGAGAGCCGTCGTGGTGCAGCCCGTGGGGTAGCCAGAGGCTTCTAACGCTTTCGCAATTAAATAACTTGTCGTGGTTTTCCCGTTTGTTCCCGTGACCCCGATCACAACCAATTTACGAGCCGGGTGTCCGTAAAAAAACGCCGCAAAGCGAGCTAGCCCATAATGATATGGGAGCAGCCACTTGGCAGGAATGCGTGATTTTAAACGATATAAGAGAGACATACGATCTTTAGAGACTGTAGGTAACAAGAGATACGATAGCGAAGACCACAGCAACCGCCAAGGTACCTACGGCGAATGGGACTGCCAATTCAAGATTGTAGAGGCGAGCCAACAAAAGCAGGGAGACGCCAACAACCTGCAAGATCATTTTTATTTTTCCAAATTCATTAGCGGAGGAAATCTTTCCTTGTGAACGACGATAGATGGCGGATAAGATAATCAGGACTTCCACAAATAAGATAATCGCCGCAAAGGCGGGGTTCACTTGTTGTGCGACGAATAAAATGACAACAGAACCAATGAGGAACTTATCCGCGATCGGGTCTGCGGTTGTTCCCCATAGCGTGATCTGTTTACGAGTACGCGCCAGTGAACCGTCGATCGCATCTGTAAAAGCCGTGGCAATAAAGAGGGGCAGGACGATCGACCACATCTCTCTCCACAAAAAATATAAGACGACGGGCGTTAACAGAAAACGTAGGTAGGTAACGGCGTTTGGGGTTATGCTCTCAGGAATTAACCGCAGTACCGTTTTGGCCATGAAACGATCATGCGGGAATAATCGGATATTGTCGTTTGTCATCAACATAGCCAAACTCTACCCCTCTTGTCGGTTTTCGACTAGCATACGTGCATGCACGATCGACCTCTTCTCCTAGAGACTGGCCTTATGAGCGCCGCGCTACTGCTTACGCTCATTGCCCCGCAAACCCTTGTTGCAAGCGCGGTCGCCTTATTTTGCTTGTTTTACGCGACTCACCGCTTTGCCCCACACCTCTTTCCCCACCACGCGCGCATTCCCCGCTTGTTTCTTACCCTGATTACGCTGCTCAGTATCCAATCGATCCTGCAAACGCTCGCTTATTACTTGAACGTTCCACTTGGCTCTTGGACAGATGCCGGAACAGAGCTCGCAAGCATTTGGATTGGTACCATTATTGTCTTTTTTACTAACCCTGTGACAGAAGAGAGGGATCCCTCCTTGCCAGAAGCGCCCGGGACCATCTCTTCCCTTCTTCGCTACTACCTACAAGAAAAAATTCTCTTTTTGTTTCGGATGATCTTACTTGGATGCGCAGGCGTGAGTGCGAGCTACATCGTGTATCACACCCATCGCCTCGCTACCACAGCCGCCATTCGTACGCCGTGGGAAGTCTTGCCGCCGGGGATTTTACTCGCGTTCGTGTGCGTCTTTGCCGCTGCGTGGCTCATGGCATGGCGCGGTAGGTCGGCGGTCCTTACCTGGATCATCGCGGCAAGCTTTTTTGCCTTGATTGCTCTTCTCGCACCTCTCCTCTACCCATTAGGGTTTGGCTTTGATGGGTTTTTGCATAGAGCAAGTGAGCTGATTTTATTTCAAACAGGCACCCTCCAGCCTAAGCCGTTTTATTATATTGGACAGTACACGTTTATCACTTGGCTCGCGCGTACGCTCATGCTGTCTATCCAAACGGTTGACACGTTTCTGTTGGCGGGATGCATGGCTCTCCTGCCTGCCGTGTTTGCCTTACGCCTCTCCTCAGACGAGAAGCGATTTCCTTCCGTGCAAGAATCGATCGCCATAACCCTCGTGGCCGTACTGGCTCTTATCCCTTTAAAACCCTGGATCACGACGACCCCGCAATCATTTGCCTACCTCATGGGATTAGGCGCCCTTTTCTTGGCGAGTCTACCAGAAAAAAAGCTCTCATCTTTTTCTCCCCTTGTCCTGGGAATTTGGAGTGTGGCTATCCACCCCCTCGCAGGACTACCTTTATTTGGTGGTACGATACTTGCACTCTCCCGTGCTTGGCTCAATGCTTTTCCACGTCTGCGCTCCCTTATCTCTGCCTGTCTTGCGCTCGGAACGGCCCTAATTGTGCCACTGGCATTTTTCTTGCACAGCCGCCTGTCCGGGATACAGATCGCTTGGGACACGTCTGGAATTTTTTCTTTGGAGCGCTGGCAAACATTGGCACGAACACTCATTACCCCTCCTCTGGGCGTTGCTCTTTGGCCAGATTGGGCCGCGTTTGTTGAATATCTTTTCCCTTTGATGCTGATCGCATTTGCCCTGACAGGTATCTGGAAACGGGCGGAACACACCGAATCACACGAGCATACTCGACGCACGCTTGGATGGATCAGTATCGCCGGAGCGTTCGTTATGCTCGCTGCCTGGGGCATGCAACAAGCGGCTACGTTCACGTTTCTCATTACCTACGAACGACAAGACTATATTCAACGTCTCTTTTTTATTGGTCAACTCTTGTTCCTTCCTGCTGCCCTATCGGGATTCGTGCGCGTATGGAAGCACGTAAAACAGCAGCCCGCTTTGCCTTTTTACGCGTTTATCGTGTTTACCCTTGCATGGCAGGGGGCACGCATCTACCGAGCCTTTCCCTATCATGATGCCACACACATTGAGCACGGCTGGAATACGAGCCAAGCAGCTCTCGAGGCGGTTCGCTGGGTTGAGCAGGATAGCAAACATCAGCCGTATACCGTTTTAGCGGATCAATCTGTCAGTGCCGGTGCGGTAGCAGAGCTAGGCTTTAAACGCTACGCCGATGACGTCTTTTTCTACCCTCTCCCCACAGGCGGAACGCTGTATCAAGTTTTCTTGCGAGCAGCAACCACGCAAGCAAAGAAAGAAGATATCGAAGAAGCCGCGCGGTTAGGGAAGAGCTCGCTCGTCTATCTTATTCTGAGCAGCTACTGGTGGCAGGCAGATGAGGTCGCAAAACATCTGGAAACATTGGCCGGAAACAGCTATCGCGTAGAGGGAGGGGCGATGCGGGTTTATCGATTTGAGGTAAACAATGACAAGAATCGCTGAGCGTAAAGCGCCGGGTCATGCTCTTCAGCAAGGTGCTGAATGATGCGAGATTGGTGGAGATATACTTCTGGGTCTGTGAGTCGCTGGATCGCTTGACACCAGGCTTCGGCGTTATTGTAGGAACAAATCATTTCTGCACCTGCTTCCCCCAGTGTTTCAGGAATCCCTCCACGACGCGACGCAATCACTGGTAGGTTTACCGAGGCCGCTTCTAAGATAACGGTGGGCTGATTTTCATGAATCTCAGAAGGGACGAGAAGAATATCTGCCGCTTGCATGATACGTAAAACGCTTTCGCGTTCTTGTTTTCCGTGCAGGATGACCTGCTTGCCCGCAGATTTGAAGAGAGCTTGATCTGGACCTTCTCCCACCATGTGTAACTCAAACGGCGTACGTAGCTCACGTATAATATTAAGGAGAAGACGGCTGCCCTTGGGAGGAGAAATATGCCCCACAAACAACAGACGTAACGGCTCATGAGCACCGCGCGATACCGGATTCATGACCGGACCCGGATTTGGGATGACGTGCGTTTCTATATCCGCCCGATAGCGTTGGCGCGTGAGCATGAATCGATGCATATGCTGCTCTACCAGCCAATGCGTCGGCGAAATAATCGCGTCTGGCCTTCCGAACGCATGAGAACGTAAAAAAGCCCAGCCAAGCTGCCAGAAGGTTACAGGTCGCAAATGATACAGCTGTCCGGACGGCTCAAATAACTGAATATCATGCAGGACATGGAACCAGCGGACACCAGCGGCTTTAATCATCTTTGGGGTTCCGAACCCGCATCCCGTTAGGTTATGGCTCAAGAGCACATCCGGCTTCCAACCTAAAATATCCGCCACTAATTTCGTATCAGCAGATAAGTCCTTTATATGATGTCCTAAGCGTTCCCATACGGGCGCCTCTACCCAAGAGCGGTCAGGCGACCATACTCGCACTTCATGGCCTGCCTGCTGGAGAATTTCAACCTGTGCTTGGGCGATATGAGCCGCCCCTCCTGAGTGAGCAGGGGGATACGCATTCGTGAGAACGGCGATACGGAGAGGAACCATAAGTCGTATAATATATTACAGACGTATAGCTTGATACACTTCGATCAGTTTGTCGAGATGCTTCGTTCGTGAATAAGAGGTTAAAACATGTTTACGGGCATTTTTTGCGTATAATTGGCGCTTTTCTTGCCTTATACATAATTCCCTTAACCCCTTTGTCAACCCCTCGACAGAGCCCGGGGGTACGAGGATACCTGTTTCCCCATCTCGGACGACGGTACGTACGCCGGGGAGACCTGAGGCGACGACAGGCACGCCGCACGCTTGTGCTTCGAGGGCCACGAGCCCAAATGCTTCTGCTACGCTCGTGGATGGAAACGCGAGGACGTCCGCATCGCGGTACGTATCTCGCAGAACCACGCGCGTAACCCGACCAAGAAAGGCTACGCGATTCACGAGATTCAATGTAGCCACTTCTTTTTCAAACCGCGCTCGTTCTCCTCCCTCGCCCACGATGGTCAGCGTCACCGAGGCAGGGAGAGCGGTCATAGCTCGTAACAAAAGAGATAGACCCTTGAAATGATGTGCTTTATCCAACCCGCCCACAAAAAGGATATGAGTATTCCTCCTCCGTGATGCCGCTCTGTGCTCTGAAGGTGAAAAAAAATCTGTATCCAGCGCAAACGGAAGTTGCACGACCTTATCTCCCAGCTCTGGCAGGAGAGGAGCGAGGGATGAGTGCTCTGCGTAGTCACGGGAAGATACCAAAATACGCGATGCATTACGTAAAAGACGTGATTGGAGCAGATATCGATGCGTAGAGAATACTACCCCACGCACATCCGAAGCCGATGCATCCATATGAAACGTTACGACCACAGGTTTTTTTGGTCGGGAGCTCAGTAAAAACTCCGCTACTCCATACCAAGGATAGTGTAGATGAAGAATATCCGCTTCTTGAACGACTTGACCTAATCCCCTTATAAGGGCTGCGTTTCCTACACGGATGATGCTTGGCAAGCGAGATACCACCGCGTTTTTCTCGGCGGCTGGATCCACTTCAGGCATCCAACCACGCTTACTTGAAACGAGGCTTGCGTCCACTCCCCTCTCTCGTAGCCCGATCACTTCGTCGTAGGCAACCTGACCGATTCCTCCTGTTTCCGGAGGAGCAATGCAGGCGAGATGAGTAACCTTCATAGAACCGTTAGGCCTTACTCTTATTCCATTCACCTAAGGCTTGCTTACGAACTAACTCGGTCAATTGGCGTTCGAGGCGATGATGAGCGACGTGTAGCTGAAAGACTAATACCAATAATGTAATAATAGCGGCGTATAAAATTAGATCTGCTCCACGCCCCACCCCCAAAAATTGGGCGACTTCACTTGTTGCTTCAGGACGAGCAACAACGATGGCCGCGGCAACCCAAACCGTGCTCCAGGCGATCGCTTCCCAGACGCGAACCGCGCCTTGACGCTGGCGCCGCCAGGTCATAAGCAGCACGATCGTTAAGATTCCCCACAAAATAAAACGGATCAACATAGAGAAGAGGAGTAGACCTGGTTAAGAAACGAGCTCGCCTAAAAATAATTCCCACACAATTTTAAACGCATGACTGGCTTTTTGGCCTTTTTTTAGTGAAGCGTCCGTGTAACGAACACGCACGGGCACCTCTTGCCAGCGAAAAGAAGAGCGCGTGACCCAGCGCAGGATCTCAGAGCAATGCGCCATCCCATCTTGGGCAAAGACGAGTGACATCGCGACAGGAGCGCGCATAGCGCGCAAGCCACTTTGAGGATCTGTAATGGTATGTGGGATTCCCAGAATGTACTGACTAAAGAGACGGGCGGCGCCTAACAAGGCTTTTCGTGAGGCGGGCATCCCTTCGGCAACGACGCCTGCGAAGCGCGAACCATAGACGATGTCGGCTTGGTTATTCTTAATAGGATCCACCAAATGCTCAAGCATTGAAGCATCGTGCTGACCGTCCGCGTCAAGATGCGCAATTATATCCGCGCCTAATTCTAGGGCGGCTAACGTGCCCGTTTTGAGGGCGGCTCCTTGGCCGCGGTTAATCCCGTGACGGATAAGATGGACTCCTTGACCCTGGGCCACAAGGGATGTTTCATCTCGAGAACCGTCATCAACCACCACGATTTCATCTACTACACCTTTCAGAGAGGCCAAGACAGCCCCCAAGCGGGGGGCTTCATTATAGGCAGGAATGACTGCTACCGTGCGCATTTATAGGGAGTGTAACAGGTTTTCTACTCGTAGCAAGCGCAAGGGCTTTACCCAACGTAGGAGTGTAAACCGAGTAACGAACGATGAGAAACGGCGTACTCAACCGTGCGACGCAAACCATCATCTAATGTCACAAGAGGCAACCAGCCAAGACTTTCTTTGATCTTACCTAGATCTGGGAGGCCTAACGGGGTCATGAAGAGAAGTGCGTCTTTAAAAGCGATCTTGGAGGTAGAGCCTGTCATCTCCAGGATTTTTTGCGCGACATCTAAAATACGTACATCAATATCACTTCCGATATTTACTGGACCAAGTCCAGCGGGAGCCGCCATCATTTTTATGAGTGCTTCTACGGCATCGGAGACGTACAGGAGTGAGGTGCGAAAACTCTCATCGCCATAAATCTCTAAATCTTTTTGGTCGAGGGCATTCAAGATAAAATCTGGAATCATGTGAGCCTCATAGAGAGGCATGCGCGGGCCGTAGACACGAAAGATGCGAGCAATGCGAATATCAAGACCTTGCACTTGGGCATACGTCGCACACATCGTTTCTGAAAAACGCTTTCCTTCATCGTAACACGCGCGGGGGGACAATAGGTCGGCAGAACCATGCTCCTCTTCTTTGAACCCATGACCATCGGCTGGGCGCGCCCCATAGACAACAGAGGTCGAGGTATGGACGACGCGTGAATGGAAGCGCGCGGCGAGATCAAGCATGTTCTTCATGCCAATAGAATTGGCATAGAGGGTCTGCATTTTGTACTGGTCGAATTTCTTAGGGCTGGTGGGACAGGCCAAGTGATAGATTTCTTGGATCCCTTGAACTTTGAGACGAAAACGTGTCAGCTCTGGATACGCTTCTGGATCAAACGGGACGTTGATATCGTGACGAATGAATTCAAAATCTTGGTTTTTAAGTAGGCCATCAATATTTGATTCTTGGCTCGTGACAAAATTATCCAAACAAATGACGCGGGCATTCCCCTGCTTGAGCAGAGCCTCACACAAAAATGAACCGATAAATCCTGCACCACCTGTCACGAGTACATTTTTCTTATCAAAGACCACAGCGCGTTCAGTCATACGAATAATATCAAACCTCAAAGACTAAATTTTAAGAACTGGTTGGGGCTCGCGAAAGGTAAAGAGCTTGTGAGTGAGGTATGTGTAGAACGGGATCATCACAGCTACCACCAAGATAACGATCAGGTCATTCGCATGCAAGAGATGATATCCGATCCAAAACAAAGCAGATTGGATCAAAATCGCACTAAGGGCCACGGCAATATATCGAATTGCCTGGGAACGATGACGGCCCTGTGAGCGGAACGTCCAGTGGCGATGTGCCAGATAGTTCAAAACCGAGGTAACGGCAACGGCAAAGAAATTCTCTACGGTGCGGTTACCTGATGGCCACAAGATGCGAGACAAAAGATAGTACACGGCATAATTGAAGATGAAGCTTGCTCCTCCAATAAAAAGGAAACGCGCCACTTGCTCGCCTTCATTGCGATGACGGGCGAACCGCTTCGGGAGATATGGAATGCTTTTGTCGAATAACCAGCGGATCATAACGCTCTCATTTCAGCTTGCGAACGAAGGCTTGTAAAGGTAGAAGGAACTTATCAGGTATTTTGCTACGTGGGGGGTTTTTCTGTACAGGTGGGAGAAGAGGCGTGCTCGAAGGCCAAGGTCTTTCACCACTGGAAGTGGCGTCTTCCATAAGTGCCCGTCCAATATTCAAGCGACCGTATCCCAGGACTGTCTTTGTTCCCGATGACTGCGACGCGGAAAGCGCATCGGCCGTGTTGTATAAACGGGTTTGTATTTGCGTAACGGTCCAGGTGGGATGCGCGGATTTAAGCAGGGCAGCAGCTCCGGCTACGAGCGGAGAGGCAAGACTCGTTCCTCCAACACCTTCACGATAATTAGGGATGAGTTGCCCATCTTCTGACGCGCCCCGGGTATGGCTTGGACGCGCAGCCAGTAGATCAGATCCAGGCGCAGAAATATCTGTACAGAGCGTCCCAAAATTAGCATAGGGAGCCTTCTGATCCCGCCTATTCGTCCCCCCTACCCCAATGATCGCATCCTCACTTTGTTCTCCGCAGACAGGATAGCTTGGTGTCTCATCGATATTTATTCCTCGTGTATCCTTATCACTATTTCCATTCGCTCCCACGACCACAATTCCCGCCTCTAGAGCACGATGGATCGCGTCAGTTAGGCTGGGATCTTGTTCATAGCCAGCTAAGCTCAGGTTAATAACATCTACCTTCATACGGATGGCGTAACGGATGGCGCGGATAATGTCTTGCGTAGATCCAGATCCATTCCCATCGAGAGTTACGAGTGGCATGAGACGTATATTCCACGCCACTCCCGTCATGCCGAATCCGTCATTCCCCTTGGCCCCAATCAGAGAGGCAACCATCGTACCGTGGCTCCATGCTTCTTCAGATCCGGTAGAGCCGTACATCGGCCTCACATCCTCGCTCCCATTTACAAAATTCCAGCCATGGACATCGTCTATGAACCCATTGGCATCATTATCTATTCCATCTCCCGCACGCTCGTTTGGATTCACCCAAATATTCTCTTGGAGGTCTGGGTGCGTAATATCAATACCTACATCAATAATAGCCACCACTACACGCGGTGTACCCGTCGTCACCGCCCAGGCGCTATCTGCCCCGATTTGACGTAAATACCATTGCTGATTCCAGAGTGGATCATTAGGCGCGATACGGACAATGGAACTCGAGGCCATACCCATGTCAGATAGGGTGTTGGAAGTGGGCAGAGCCGTTTGAGCGGCGGCGCCCACCCCTCTTATTCCGATCAATATACAGAAGATAAAACCAGCTAGACGCGAAGACAGGCTTAAATGCTGGCCGTAGACAAATAACATAGAGATAGTCTACCGTATAACCAACGAAGGTGAAATGACCTTCTCCCTATGATTCAAGCCCAACAACAATTGAAACGCCTAATCTTGATTAGTGGAGATTTTTTGCTCTTAGAAGCCTGTATCATTTTTACCCTCTTTATTCGATACGGAAGCCTCAATGCCTGGCCCACACATCTTATTCCGTTTACGATTGTGGCCTTTCTTTGGATTGTGGGTTTTTATATTGCGGGATTATACGACTTAGCGCTCGGCCAAGACACGCTAAAACTGTTTCGTACCTATCTTGAAGGCATGGTCATCAATTTAGGGGTGGCGTTTGGATTCTTTTATCTTTTGCCTATTTTCGGCATTGCTCCACGTGCCAACCTGTTACTTTATTTTCTCATTGCGCTGTTATTTGGGTATGCATGGCGACTCTGTTTCCATCGCTTTATCATGGGGACTTTTGAACGTGAACGCGTGCTGTTTATTGGCCCCGTTCATGAAGCCCTCGAGGTGCACGAGCTCCTACGTGCCAGCTCATTGGGAGCCGACTTAGTGGCTTCGGTCGTCGCACACAACAACCCTGATATTCGTACCCCGTTTCCGTCTACGTCTGTAGATGATATTTCCCGTGACTCCATCCAAAAACACCAGATCCAAACCGTGGTTCTGGGTACGGGCTTGGACGAATTCCCGCAAATCACCTCTGTTTTATATACTGCGCTCTTTGATCAACTTACCATTCTTGATCGAGCTGAGTTTGAAGAGGCCACCACCGGACGCATCCCCCTCAGCTACGTCAACCAAAGTTGGTTTTTACAGCACTTAAATGAATCAGAGAAAGCTTGGTACGAGTCCTTTAAACGAGTGACGGATATCTTACTCGCCATCCCATTCGCTTTACTTACCCTGCTCTTAACCCCACTTGTTATCCTCTTCATAAAACTGAGCTCAGCGGGTCCCATCTTTTACTCGCAGGCGCGCGTCGGACGCCATGGCAAGCTCATGAAAATTTGGAAGTTTCGCACCATGGATGTAAACGCAGAAAAAGACGGTCCTCGCTTTACCGCCTCTACTAAAACAGATCCGCGCGTCTTCACGCTTGGTCGTATATTGCGTCAGCTACGTATTGATGAATTACCACAAATCTGGAACGTTATCCGCGGAGACCTTTCATTCGTTGGCCCACGACCAGAGCGTCCAGAATTCGTAAGCCCCCTTATTGAACGTATGCCTTACTACAACCTACGCCATTTGGCTCGACCGGGGTTAACGGGTTGGGCTCAAGTACGTTTCTTAGAACCCACCTCTAGCCTGGAAGATAGCCTCAAGAAACTCCAGTACGACCTGTTCTATATTAAGCATCGCTCCCTCTTACTTGATCTGGCGATCCTGTTGAAAACTGTTGGGATTATTCTTCGTCGACAAGGGACATGATTCGCACTTGGCTAAAGGCTCGTTGGCATTCTTTCGCGAACCAGCGATTGTTGGTCGTTTGTTTTGTCATTTCAGGTCTCTTACAACTAAGCGGCGTAGCATACATGATGCAGAACAAGAGCATGGTTCCCTCGCCACGCTATGACGCAACTGAATATCGAGTCTTGGCACAAAACCTGTTACAGCACGGTGTGTTTAGTACGAGTCCCACCTCCCCATATCTTCCTGAACTCCTACGTACGCCAGGCTACCCTCTTGTCCTCGCTCTTAGCTACCTGGTCGAACCAACAGGCTATCTGATGCTTTGCTTACATGTCCTATTTCGCTTAGCGGTTGGGTGGATGATTTACGACATCTGCCGTCGTCGTTTGAAGGCAGGGTATTGGGCCAGTGTCATCGGAGTCTGTATCTGGCTATTTGATGTTTACACGATTTTTATTGGATACCAAACATTAAGCGACACCCTGTTCGCCTTTCTGCTGTGCCTAAGCCTCTATCTCGCCCTCTTCACTTCAGAACATGATCCGCTTTGGAAGCTCTCCAGCGGCCCGCTTGTGTTAGGATTCGCTGTTTTTACTCGCCCACAAGGGCTGGCGTTTGCCCCTATTTTCCTTGCCATCTTTTTTTTGCAACGCGTACGCTCGTTAAAGCAAATTGCCACGATTGTTTTTTGTGCGTCGCTCTTCCCTGCACTTTGGTTAACGCGTAACTTCTTGCACACGAACCATCTCGTTCTGAGCAGCAGCGGAGAGTACAACGTGGCCCTTGGTATTAATTGGACAGGTGACACGCGCTATTTTCAGCAGTTGGTCGAGGCAGACGCAGCCCACTTCCCCGCTGCTGTGGATTTAGGTGATGGAAAAGAACCATTTCGAAACCACTGGATCTATACCACTGAAGGATATCCGACACTCCATGCGACCTTCAAAAGCCTCTCGCGCGCGTACAGTCTCCCAAGGCTTGCTTGGCTACAACTTAAGACCTTTCCCACCATTTGGTATCCGAGCGCCCAATTGGCTATTTTTGCCAGTGTGAGCCATTTGTACACGCCCGTGGTCACGAATGGACTACGTATGGTAGATGTGGGCACTCTCCTCCTTCTTCTGCTGGGTGCTGGAGCCAGCCTCATTACTATCCTTAAAGGTACACGCCGCCGCGAATCTGCCTTTATCTTTTTGCTCGGAAGCGGGGCTTTCCTGGGGTCGTGGTTAAACGCGGGTCTGACAATCCAAAGACTGCGCACACCGGTCCTACCGCTGGCGCTCATGGTATGCGTATTTGGATTTCAGCACCTTATTGAATGGGCTCGATCCCTTCCTCCCGTAAAAGGCTCGCCAACCCCTGCTCAAACGGGATCTCCGGACTCCAAGACAGAAGCTGTTGTGTAAGGGTGACATCGGCCTGCGTATCACGTGCATCCCCTTTTCCACGAGGAGATTCTCGATGAATGATCGTCGGGCTAATTTTCTGAGCAATAAAATTCACTGAATAACGCTCTCCGTTACCGACATTGACTACTTCACCCGCTCCCACCTTGGATGAGTGCATGGCAGCAATGTTGGCAGATACCACATCTTTTACATGCGTGAAGTCACGGGTTTGTTCACCATCACCGTCAATCGTGAGGGTTTCACCTGCTTTATATTGACGCATGAAAATCGCGATCACCGTTACATAGGCCCCATCATTGGCCATGCGTGGACCATAGACATTGAAGTAGCGCAGAGAAACGGTTTCGAGCCCGTAGAGGGAAGAAAACTGCTGACAAAATAATTCACCTACATATTTTTGCAAGGCGTAGGGGTTGAGCGGGTTTGGCCGCATGTCCGGCGTAAGAGGGAGGCGATCCTGGTTGCCGTAAGCAGAAGAGGAAGCGCTATACACAACACGCTTTACCTTAGCATCACGGGCAGCCACCAACACATTGAGCGTCCCCATGATGTTGTTTTTAGCACTTTCTATAGGTTGAGCGATCGAGAAGGGAACGCGTGGCAATGCTCCGACATGAAATACCCCCTCCACTCCCTCGAACGCAGGACGAATCGCTACCTCATCACAAAAATCTGCTTGAAAAAATTCTGCTCCTGCAGGAATATTTTCTCGTTTTCCTGTTGAAAGGTTATCGAGTACACGCACACGGTGTCCCTGAGACAATAGGGCTTCTGTCAAATGCGATCCGATAAAGCCAGCACCGCCGGTAACAAGATAAAGAGACATAGTGTATCGCTAAGATTTCTTAGGAGAACCTTCTTGCCATTGGATGTCCATACCTTGGGCGGCGACGAGGGCGTTATTGTAGTCTTCCGAAGATTGAAGGAGGGTAAGATCAACACCGCGAGCTGCTGCTAACTGAATAAGGGCGCGTGTATCTTTTGGCAGACACTTCCCCCCATACCCACGATAGCCTTTGTGAAAAATATCTAAGTGTGTGCGCCCAATACGTTTGTCGGCAGCCATACACTCTTTTACATTATCGTAATCCACTCCCATTTTTTGCGCTAAGTCGTACATCTGGTTAGAGAATGTGACTTTAACAGCGAACCAAGTGTTGCCAGCATACTTCACCATTTCGGCGACAGTACAAGGAACCACGCGCTCAAAAGGAGCAAGTGGAAGCATGGCGATAATATCTGAAGCAACGGTATAGCTCTGGTCCGTTGTGCCTAAAATTTGGCGGTCAGGAAAATTCATGTCTTGGTCCGCTGTGACCTCTGTCAAAAACTCAGGATTATACATGAGCTTATGATGTGGATACTCTGCCTGCAGCATAGCAGTTGTCCCTGGAATGACCGTAGATTTTAAGACAACCATCTTCTCTCCTTGAATGGCGTCGAGCGCGGAACGCACATATGATAAATCAAACCCACTTCCGTCCAGATAGTATGGGGTAGGAACACAGATAAAAATAACGTCTGCTTTATTCACTTCTTCGACTGACCCTTCATTTTTCCCTTTATCATAGGTAAAGGGAGTGATACCGACGGATTCAAAATACCGCTTTAAAGCCCCGCCCACAAAGCCGGTTCCCATGATACCTACGGTATAGCGCGTCTTATTCATAGAGATATTAGGGTACGATACGAATTGGTCGTAGGCGTGTCAATGCAAGCTACCCACGTTTGTAGGTTCCTCCGGTGGTTGCCTCGCATTCTTCGTGCGCATGGGCGACAAGGCCAATCGTGCGTGCCACGAGAAAGATCGCGTCAGCGAACATAAGCGGCCAACCTAAATCGACCATGAGAGAACCTATGGCTCCATCAACATTTAGAGGAAGGGCACTCCCTTTGCGCTCTGTCATGAGGCGTGAGACGTCGAGGGCGAAGTCGAGATGCGGCGTGGAAGGGAGGTGGGCCTTTGCCAAAGCCGCGATCGTCGTTGTACGTGGATCGATGCTGTATTCTGGATGACCAATACCTGATAAACGTTTTTTGCTCGTGAGTGCTTCTTCCACTACTTCTCCGGGCATACGTCCTGCGTTAACCGCGTTTTGCACCCACTGCCCGGCGGCGGTGGCAGCATTGCCATGACGTGGGCCGAGGGTCAGGAGACCGGCGGCTACAGCATCGGCAATCGGCTTCCCACAGCTTGCGACCCGACGCGTGACATGTGCGCTAGGGGGCTCTTGGCCGTGGTCGACTGAGGCCACGAGACAGGCGTTTAAGAGGATTTTTTCTGAAGCGGTGGGTAATTTTCCCAGCCATGCTAAACATAGCACAGATACGAGATCTTGCTCTTGCATGAGACGCGACACAGGCACATCCCGCAAGTGGTATTCACTGTCTTTAATGGCTCCGAATGACATAGGTCAATAAAATAATATTAGGCGCCGATTTTTTCACAGGCTTCAAACATTTCTTTCAGGGAACCTGTGCATATATATCCCTTCGCTTGGATGGCCGCCCGCATCTCTGGCACAGAACGGTCATCTTCTCCGAGGACGGTACCCGTGTGTCCGTAGGGCATGCCGCGAGGGAGCGTGTCGAGCACATCTCCCGGCATGAGGATGGCAAGCGGCTTTTTTGCGACGTATTCACCGTTCGCGAGGGCAACGAGGAGAGGATGTCCAGGCTCGGCAAACATCGCAACGGCTTTTACATCTTCGGAGGCTTCTGCGTGCACAAGTGCGTCACGTAATGAAGTCCCAACCACACGATCACCGCCTACAGCAAAGGCGCAACGCACACCTATTCCACGGCGAGACAATCCCATCAGCAACTCATTCGTCATCCCGCCTGAGTTAGAGATGACCGCGAGGGAACCTTCTTTAAGAATTTTGAACGGTTCTTCACCGCCGATGTAACCGACGCGGAATTTAGGGAACTGCAGATATCCGACCGAGCTTGGGCCGAGAATCGTCGCGTCCATCGCCTGTGCCTTCTGTCGCATGGAGAGGACGTCGTGGACAGGGATATTCTCGGTTAAAATCTGCAAATATTTTAGACCATTTTGCAAGGCGTCTTCGACGGCTCCCAAGACGCGCATGGGAGGCACGACGATGCTCGTCACTTCGATTCCAGGAAAAACCTCTTTTGCTTCGGCGATACTATTGAAGATCGGTTGCCCTTCGACGGTTTGTCCGCCCTTTCCAGGCGTGACACCTGCCACAACCTTAACCCCGCTTCCAAGTAACCACTTGGCCATGCGCATCCCCTCTTTGCCGGTCATGCCCTGGATCAGGATCTGGGTATCAGCTGAAAATCGTTTCCACATAGTATTAGAAGTAGGCTAGTAGGAAGGAGAATGCTACGCGGGTATGCGGACGGCATCCGCGACGGAATGGGCGGCCGTTTCTAAGTCGGTATCGCCACGATGGAAGGTGAGAGGGATTCCCTGTTCTTTGGCCCACGTAACTGCTTCGGATTGGGCTGCATCGGCATTTGGACCATCACGACGAACCACAATCGGCAAGCGCGTATTCGTATCTTCCATGGCGCCGAGGACCGCCATGACCGTGGCCTGAATATCGGTAAAATTCGCGAATGAGCCTGCAATCCAGAGCGCTTTGAGATCGGGCTTTGAGAGCACAATGGCCGCTGCTTTTCGTAAGCTTTCTGGATCTGGATTGCCACTGGCTTCAAGATAATTTCCTGGCTTGAGCCCCACATGCATGAGGGCATCCATGGCTACGAGACTCGCTCCTCCACCGGAGAGGATTACAGCAATGTCTCCGTCTAGCTCGAGGTATCGACCCATGGTGCCGCGATGCCCAGCCGAGTCTAATAATATATTAAAGGCCTGCTCGCGTTCGGTTTTTCCTACGCTACGCAAACGATGCGAAATAAATTCTGTCCACTCCGGATGACGGCTCCAGGCCGCGTCATCTAGCTCAATTTTTGCATCTAACGCGATACAGGAACCATCTACTAAGACAGCTAATGGGTTTATTTCCATGCTTAGTGCATCCTGCGTCCCCATCGCTGTATGCAGCGTTTTTGCTAAAGCGAGAATGGAAGCGGGTACGTTGATCCCCTCCCAATCTGAAGCATCTCGTATCGTTACGGAATGCGCTTGAGAAACCGCCATCCCTCCTTCGGGAGAATAGTTGATGCGAACGGCACCCGCTTCGCGGTCAATGTCTACACTTACTAACCACTCCGATGCATGGGCGACCGCAGGGTCTGCCAATAGACCAGCGCAAGGGGTCGTGCCAAGAATAGCTCGCATATCGGCAATGACCCCTTCTACCTCTTTTTGGGTGTCGACACGACGAACGAGGCCGGATTTGCCACGGCGACCCTGCAAGACCTGCGCTTTTAGATACCAAGGATGCGACCAATCCAGCTTCGCAAATTCCGTTGATGCTTCGTCTAAAGATGCGAAAACACCTGCCGGAATCGACAGGCCGATCGCTCGCAATAACTGCTTACCGTCATGTTCGATGAGAAACATATAGGAATATTTACCTCATCCTAAAGCGAGGTACTAAATTCTGCAACTTGAAAGACCCCTCTATGGCCTGTATATTGCGTCTAACTTTTACTTCATGGATAAATCCTTCTTAAAGCCCCTGGGCCTTTGGGTCCTGGCTAGTTTCGCCACCTTGTTGTATCTCGAGGTTGGTTTGCGGGTCCTTGGTCGCTCCGCCCTCCCCTTGTTACGTACCGATCCCGAAGTGGGGTCAATTCACGTGAAGAACTTCCGAGGCGATGTATGGGACGAACGATCACAACAGAGCGTGTTCATTAAAACGAATAACCTTGGATATATCGGTGAAGCAGATGTGTCTACTGTGGCCGCCACGCACACGACCAGAATTGCCATTTTGGGTGATTCGTTGGTAGAAGCTCAGCAGGTGGATTTCTATCATAATTTTTCCCATTTGTTGCAAACCTCGCTAAATGTCAGTCGAGTATGTTCGCAAACATTTGAAGTACTGAATTTTGGCGTAGGCGGCACAGGAACTTTTTCTCAATACCAAACCTTTAAATATAAAGTCGCACCACTTAAACCCGAGCTAACGCTCTTGGTTTTCCATGATGATTACTTAGATAACCTTCAGAAATCCACCTTTAATCTCGAAACCTACGCACAGGAACGGAAAGCGGTCGGCTTAAAAGCATTTTTGCTGAGATTTCAATTACCTAAGTTTGTTTTTAGCAAGATCCAATCGAGCGCAACCGTCATTTATCTTTTACGCCTGCTTGGTTTTTATGAATCAGCAGGAATTACCAACGGAACGAATAGTGAACCAAGCGCTTCCCCCGCCTTCCTCAACTACACGTTTGAAATTTTAAAAAAAATGGATGCGTTGGTACAGACGAGTGGATCAAAGCTCGTGGTCGTCGTATATAGCAATGAAGGACATTCCGCTCATATTGATGCCTGGAAACAAGACCCTCACATGGTTGCCCTGACAGAATTCTTGACTCGTGAACAAATCAGCTTCGTCAATCCAGCCAACGACTTAGCCCTGGTAAAGACCGAGATATCCGAATGCCTAACCTATGATTGTGAAGATCATTTTACGCAGCGCGGCCATGAGGCCATGGCGAGCTTGCTCTATAAGACGGTTAATGCGCAGCTGAGCGCTCATGACCGCTGCCGAATTTCCCCGTAAGTATGCTATTTAACTCCTTGGCGTTTCTCCTCTTCTTCCCACTCGTCTGTTTGGGGTATTTTTTGTTCCCCCATCGAATTCGCTGGGCTTGGTTATTAGCGGCGAGTTGCTTCTTCTACATGTGCTTTATCCCAAAATACATCCTTATCTTGGGACTTACCATTGCCATCGATTACTCGGCCGGTTTGCTCATGGAGGCTTATCCGATGCATAAGAAGCGGTTTCTCGTCGCGAGCATCATCTTGAACATGATGCTCTTAATCGTGTATAAATACCTTCCCTTTCTGTCTGAGAATGTGGTGGAATTAGCGCGTCTACTGCATTGGAATTATCCCCTCCATGCTCTTGAATTCATCCTTCCACTTGGACTTTCATTCCATACTTTTCAAAGCGTTAGCTATACCGTAGAGGTCTATCGAGGCAACCAAAAAACCGAACGTCATCTAGGGATTTTTGCTCTATATGTACTGTTTTTTCCCCAACTGGTGGCCGGCCCGATTGAACGACCTCAGAACATGCTGCATCAGTTTAAAGAAAAGCACTTTTTCTCTTGGCCACGAATAGCGACGGGACTCCAACGGATGTTGCTCGGTTTTTTTAAAAAGCTCGTGATTGCAGATTTAGCCGCCACGTTCGTCAACCAAGTCTACCAATATCCCTCTGACTATCCTGGGATTAGTATTGCTATTGCGCTCGTACTGTTCGCCTTTCAAATTTATGGGGATTTTTCTGGGTATTCGGATATCGCTCTTGGCTCTGCCCAAGTCCTTGGCTTTACCCTCATGGAAAATTTTAAGCAACCCTACCTTTCACGGTCGATCTCTGAGTTTTGGAAGCGCTGGCATATCTCGCTCTCCAGTTGGTTTAGAGACTATGTCTACATTCCATTAGGAGGAAATCGCCGCGGAAACGGACGAACTTATTTTAATGTTTTCTTGACCTTCTTTCTGAGTGGGATTTGGCATGGGGCAAATTGGACCTTTTTTATCTGGGGGGCTTTAAATGGACTCTACATCATCATTGCTTCGATTACTCAAAGGATACATGCTCCTTTCGCAGCAAACCTCCCAAAAGTGTTCGGCTCAAAGATCCTTGCCACGTGGCAAACACTTGCAACATTTTCCCTTATTTGTTTTGGTTGGATCTTTTTTCGTGCGAGTAACGTGGGGCAATCCTGGGTGATCATTCGTCAGCTTTTTTCAGGCTGGAGCCAGACACTCTCTACGTGGCCCTCTCCAGCATTTATCGCCAAAAATATTTTTCTTGGACGACCAGCGGATACATTTTACGTGTGCGTGTTGAGCATCTTAGCCTTGCTCATTTTTGAGGCTGGCCAACGGTTAGGTTACTTCGCAAGCTTTAAAGATAGGCCACATACAACCTCCTTCCATATCGGACGCTGGCTTGTGCTTTCAACCGCCCTGTTACTCATCCTCGTTTTTAGCCAAACTCAATCTCAGACCTTCATTTATTTCCAATTTTAACGGCGCTCAAGGACAATGGTAGATCCATAGCCTAAATACCTTACTAAGGGGAGAGACCTGAAGCGGTCGAGCCACTGTACCAAGGGAATAAGGAAGGAGAAATAAGGCAGGCTCAGGCTACTCGCGGCATAGGAGACGATTTTCCACTCGGGATGAGAGAGGCGTCGTCGCACGATCCAAGGAAAGCGCCAGATATGCGGTAGCTCATCCTTGCCTGCGTACCCTTCTTGTACGCCTTCGCCAAATATATTTAGAAGGGTACGAATGATTCCCCAAGGAATGGCCCACAGGGATCGTTTACTCACTTGCCAGTAGCCGTGATCCCCTCCAAGTAAAGCTAAGGCGCAAAGATTAAACCCGGTTGGGAGCGCCACAATAATACGTTTACGAGAAACGCGACACAGCTCTTGCCAGCCCGCGTCAAAGCTCGGCAAATGCTCTAAAACATGTGAACTTATGACGGTATCAAATGAAGCGTCGGGGAATGGAAGTTTTTCTGCATCCCCTTGCTTATAGGTCGCGTACTCTGCCACCCCCATTTCTTGCGCTTGCTGCTCAGCCTTCTCGATATTTGGATAGGAGAGATCAATCCCAGTAGAAGCGATTTTTTTCTTCGCGAGCAGTAACCCAATAGCTCCTTCGCCGCAGCCGGCATCTAACACGCTCCCCTCCCCTACATGAGCCAAAATCGCTTGATATTGCGCCTCATGCGCATAGCGCCGAATCGGGTATACAGAAAATAACCTCTTCTTTAGGATTTGGTCTGAATGCCCCTCATAGAAAGACTTGATATCCACCATACAATACTTGTAAGCTTTACCGCATGCGTATTTTTGTCCCTGTCCACCACTTCACGGATGATCCTACAAGCGGGATTGAAACAGGACTTTGGAATTTTCCTTTGCAGCTTGCGGAGGCCGGACATGAAGTACATGTCTTCACCTTGTCGAGCAAGCTCGCCCACCATACCAAGGCTGAACTTAGAAAAAAAGGTATCAGACTATACCAGATCCTACAATATAAAACGCATGGACTTGATAAAACTGTGTCTTTCTTGAGTTGGATGGGGTATGCCTTGCTTAGGCTTAGGTACCGCTACGACTGGGTTTTTATCATCGATGCGGGTCTGACCCATTTTGGGCGGTTTCCGTTTGGAGCTAAAGTAGCCGCGCGCGTACTCGTGAGCCAAGACCCGGCCACGCAAGCATTTTTCCAAACGGGTGATTGGTTGTTTGATCGCCAACGCAAAGATGAAGCCGAGGGCTGGCAAACGCAGACTCCCCCTGTCTTTTTTCGGGTCGCACGATTTCTTGCGGAACAGGTGTGGTATCGATTTTTCCCTGTCCGTGAAGTTGGTGAAAGATCTGACCTTCTTTTCTGCGAAGGCTCCTCTACCTATGCCTATTATCGCGCCCTTTATCCAACACGCGCCGCGTACCTCCCTTTGGGGGTAGAAAATTATCGATTTGATACAACTCCTCACACGAGCGCAAAGACACAGAAAAAATTCGCCTTTCTTTTTGTCGGACGCATCCAACGTATGAAAGGAATCTACTATCTGATTGAAGCCTTTCGTCGCTTAGCCGCGATCTATCCTGCAATAGAGCTCTGGATTGTTGGACGGCATCACGGAATCTATAGCGATCTTCTCGCGCAACACCTTGAGGGCCTAGAGGACCGTGTTCGCGTCTTGGGAGAGGCAGATCGCTCAACAGTGATTCGCTATTTACGTGCCTGCCAAGTCGTGGTTGATCCGATGATTTGGGCGAATTACTCTACCATCGCCTTAGAAGCCCTTTACTGTGAGAAACCACTCATTGGCGCACGCCATGGAAATACAAAAGACTTTGTCCACGAGAAGGAGACAGGATTTTTAGTTGATGCGCGCGATGTCTCAGAACTCTCCTCTGTCATGGAGCATGTCTACACCCACTATCCGGAAGCTGTAGAAGGTGCGAAAAAAGGCTCCCGATTCATAAAAGATCACCTAACCTGGAAGAAGGTGGGACATCTGGTAGAACAGCATTTTCTGCTTTTTGACGATAAGGGGGCGTGGCAAGATCTTACCAACGCCATCAATAAAACCTATATTCCTAAGTAACCCTACAGGAACTTCACTTCTGGATTAATCTTTTCGAGGATCTCTTGTTTAATTTCTCCTGTATAAATCCCCGCCTTTACGATTACCTGGACAGGGCCTTTTCCTCGCAAAACTTCTGGAGATTCAACCATAAATTCTGTTCCATAGAATCGTTTGCCTCGTTTGGTAGGACTATTATCGAGCATGCCAACGATTTTTTCTTTCTCAAGACCAAAAGAAAACAGGTAGGTAGAAAAAATGTGGGCACCAAAGAGGTAGACCGGGACGGTTGAAGCACGCATTTGCTGATTTAGCTCGTCGACCATCGTGACATGATGGTCAATAAAATCCGTGAATGCTTGTCGGTGCTTTGCGGAAAGATTAGGCCACGCAACCGTCTCCAAGCGCGGCTTATCCTCATTACGCTCTGCCGCGTAAAAGAAACTGTGTTCCTTGTACTGAGTTTTATCTAAGGGCGTAAAACCGAGCGCGGGGAGCATCGGGTCGAGGTATTCGTCCGTTAAGAGCATCGTGTGCTCAAAATTTAACGCATTGGTATATTTTTCTTGCAACCACTTCAAAAGATGGGGGTATGCAAAAACAACCTTTCCTCCTGGTTTCAAAAAGGTCGCGATTGCCAGCATGAACTCTTTGGGATCATAGGCATGCTCTAACACTTGAGAAAACACAACCATGTCTGCTTGTGCCGGTATAACGGTGCCAGCTGTGAAAAACTCTTTTTGCACATGAATGCGCCCAGACGATTCAAAGGCGGGGTTCGGTTCTACGATGTGCCACTCGAGTTCTGGTAACTTACTCGTCACTCGTTGCGCCAATACGCCCATACCTCCTCCAATCTCTACCACAGTCTTTGGCTTAAACGAGACGATATAGTCTGCGAACGCTTCGTAGTATGTCTGCCACGTAGGTCCGCAGCCATCTACATGTTGGGCATGGTACAAAATTTCTAACGGGATGAGCTTTGTCAGCTGCACCATTCCCGTGTCATGGTCTAGTGCCCAATCCATGTCGGCGACAAGATCTTCCTGTGAAGGAGCTTCCGTACCACCAAAAAATACAGGGAAATCCTTAAACCGATAGAGGAGCTCGAGAGAAGATTTCCCGGTTAGGACGCTCTCGGGACGATCTATGTAGGAGGCGAGTGGTTTCATATAAAGGGATGGATATAGCTAGGAAAAATACGCTTGAGTTTTTGCCAAACTTTGAGGATTCCCCGTGTCTAACCAGACTGTATAGGGAATCCAGGCAAATGAGACGCCTTGATCGAGCATATCGGTCAAAACGGAGACATCTGACAAGGTACTATCCTCGGGATGGCTGTGATACTGACGTTCTAAGACCTTCCAAAATACTTCATGATCCTTGATCCCTGTTAACCCGATATGTATAGAGTCGGCATGCGCAACTCCTTTATCTTGGAAGCATTTAACCATCCCCCCTTCTACAAGATGCGTACGATATTGGTCAAAGGGTTCAGATCCTATGACTTTTCCCCCCACCCAGTTCGTTTCAGGAGCAGGAATAGGCTCTACCACAATCGTGTCACAGGCGTGAAAAATGAATGGACAGGCGAGCAAAGAACGTGCCTGCAACATGGAATATCCGAGGCTGCTCCCCGCTCCTTGATACGGGTCCACCCAGACGTATTCGAATTTCCGATCCGGGTACTGGGCTGTTAAAAACGTTTTTACTTGCTGCCCTAGGTATCCAAGCGTGACGACAAAGATCGTATCGCCGGGATACGCTTCAATAATATGGCAAAGAGTGGGTTTCCCGCCTACTTCGACCAGAGACTTATTCGTCGATTGCGTGAGAGGTCCGAGTCGAGAGCCGGTACCCGAGGTCGTTAATAATACTTTATAGGGCATGGGAGGAGCTTACGTTAAACGTTCCAAGCTCGAAGATAACCGTCAAATTGCTTCATCATTTCTTGGATAATGGTTTCGCGGACATCTTCGTATCGGCTGATGTCTTGCAGGAGGGCTTGGTAGGCAGGGCCGGCGAAGACATAGTGCCCGGCGATTATCGAACACAAATGCTTGTTTTCTTTGGTGTTTGTTTTTAACCATTTTTCCCAGCGCTTGCTCTGGTAGGCTTCCTGTAAGAACGGTTCAATCGAAAGTCCGTATAAAAGACCTTTTTGGAGAGTGAGTATGGTCTGTAAGACACCGTATTGAGGAGCGACATTGACCGCATCAATCAGTCCACGGCGCTTACTCATTTCTTCTGCCGTCACATAGTCCCCATTATGTTCTTTGAGGTGAAGTTGGAAGCGGTCCGCAGACGCCCTAATCTTTTTGATAAACTCTCCGTTAAATTGCCCTACTTGATTAATCTCTTTAACCAAGGTTCCTGTTTGGCAGACAAAAAAATGGATAGGAAATTGCTTGGTAAAGAATTCCATCTCTTCTTCAATGCGTTTTACATCGTCCAGCATAGCCCCCACATTTTCATCTGTCCCCACCTCAATCAACATGTCTGGACGTTGTTTCAAGACATAGGCAATGGCCTTAGCAGATTCGTCTAACATCTCGGCACGCGTTCCTTGGAAGTGGCAGAAGTCGATATGGATCAAATCAAAACCAGCCGCGATATCTGCATCTACGGTCTTATAGACATCAGCCAGGTCTTGGTTTTTAAATCCCGGTCCGCAGTGGTCACGACAGACATATACCTTCGCATCCGCATACTTAGCGCGCATCTTGGCAATAAACGCCCCATATTCGGCGGTATTCCAACCCATGACATACCCCTTGTCCCAATCAATTTGGTTTTTTGAGGCAATGAGCATGAGGGGTACTTGCTTAAGCGAAGCGTAACGAAATACCGCCTCTACAATTTCAGGGCTCATGGGCCCGATACCAAGATGGCTTACCGCAGGTTGCATATTTTTATCGTAAGAATTCGTTAGGCGTTTTTCGTTGATCCTTTAGGTTCAGGTGACAGGAAGCGTGCGTCAAGCGGCTGAAAAAACCGTTCCATCAGATGCCAACAGGCTTCGGCCACTGCTCCGGACCCTCCTTTGGCTCGTGTGACAAAATCTGCATACGGTTTGATGGGCTCAAAGGCATTGGCAGGTGCAATGGCATAGCCGACCCCTTGGAATACCATGGCATCAAAGATCCCATCCCCCATATAGACCGTTTCCTCCAAGGGAAAGCGCTCTTTTATCCAAGCGAGCCGTTCAAAAGTACTGACTTGGTAGAGCGGAAGCTTCATATCTTCTTCTACACGCTTTTGAGTAATGGCGAATCCGCGCTTGTCCCCACTCACGGCACAGACAGATAGATAGGGACGCACGAGAGAGAGTGCGTCATTGTCATCTGGACCAAACCGCTTGGCGACTTTGCCGTCGGCGGTATAGGTAAAGGACCCGTCGGTTAAGACGCCGTCGACATCGAGGACGAGATGCGTTATGCGTGTGGGGAGAGACTTTTCCATAGTTGCAGACGTCCAAAATAATAAAGGAAGCGGTCAAAAGGATGGTGGTGCAGAGGTGCCATGTTTAGCCAAATGATGGCAGATAAGCGCTGTATCCGTAAGACATCAAACCCTCTCCGCTGGCATTCAAGCAGAAACGCATTTTGCACTTCTACCATGTTTTGTGGACGCATGATATCGCACCAGACGCCCGTTTCGGTTTCTCGTACTTCAAACAGGTCGCGGCTAATAATCTCATGGTTCACGACGAGATTATGATGGAACTTAGCTAAATCATAATAACAATCCCCCGCTTCTAACAACCCTGCAAAATCTTGGCGCCAGTCAATTAAGGCGTAGCCTGTTGGCGTTTTAATAATATTTTCCAAAATACAATCTCCATGAAAGATCGTCTGCTCTCCTTTGGAGAACCAGCTTGGGTCGATTTGAGCAATGAGCTCTAGCGCACCTGGGACATTGACTCCATTGATTTGGATTGGGGCGTCGTGTATGCCCGTCTGTTCTAAAAAGCGTTGGACGCGCTCACGTGTTTTATCTAAATAAAACTTCGTGCATAAACCCGCAAACGCGCCATCATCTACCGCCTGCTTTGGTCGCCAAAGATGCTCCTTTGCCCAGGACAGAAATGTACCCACATCTTCCGGGGTGACAACCTTAGAGTAGAGGTCACCTTTTACATAGGCGTACCGATAAAAATGCGCGCTCGCCGCTTCGAGCGGAGGAACAAGCGGTGCGAGCAGCGCGGCACGTTCTGCCCGCTTACGCGCTACGTCTGCATTGGCAAAAAACTTTATCACGTAGTCATCAAAGAGATAGATGGCTTCGTCTAGCTTATCCAGATTTTCAAACGCATCTGGGATCTGCTCACGAGCGTGTCGCAATGACACGATATTCCCGGTATCAAGCCAACGCGCAATAGGTGCTAATACAAATTCTTTCCCGTCTGCCAGCAATTGGCTTATGACATGCGCATCACCCAACGGTACTTGAGGGGATTTTACCAACAACGCATCAAGACCCTCCCAAAACGCGACATAGTCATGCACGCCCACCAACCCAATATGCGCCCAGCCCGCAAAGGCAGCGCCTTTTTCCTTGATTCGTGTTACGGCATTTCCTACCACCGTTAGCTCGGCATAGTTACTGAGCTCTTGCGTTTTACATCCTGCAATCCAGTTGTGCGTGGGGGCTCCGATCGGCTCCAGTACGATCGTGTCTACCGCCTGATAGATAAAGGGGCATTGAAGGACCTCTTTGGCTTTCGACAAGCTATACCCCAAAGATGATCCCTCTCCTTCATACACATCCACATCTATAAACTCAAATACACGGCCAGGGTATGCCATCAATAAGAACTCTTTGATGAGATCGCCTTTGTACCCAAGCGTGACGACGATCGGAATTTCTTTTGGATACGCTTCGACGATATAGGAGATGACGGGCTTGCGACCGACGCGGATCAAGGCTTTATTTGTATACTGGATAAAATCCCCCAACGCTGATCCGACCCCAGAGGCGGCAATAACAACTTTATACGG
Source organism: uncultured Gammaproteobacteria bacterium (assembly GCA_964615825.1). Lineage (GTDB taxonomy): Bacteria > Patescibacteriota > Patescibacteriia > 2-12-FULL-60-25 > 2-12-FULL-60-25 > JAGOUY01. Next base: position 6,205 of record CAZTQP010000003.1, on the reverse strand, counting down.
TGCGTCCATAATCATCCTTTAAACGCACGACATCATCCAGCTCTGAAGTAGAACATTCTAGGTAGACGCAATCTTCGTCTGCGGCAAACATGCGGTGTTTTTCAAGAGGAAGGATGGTATACCACTCTCCCGGCTTTAAAAGACGGTCTTCTCCTTCTCCTTTAATCGTCAGGACGCCGGAAAGGCAATAGACCGTTTCTCGCTTATATTCGTGATACTGATAAGAACATTGGCAGCCTTTACGCATAAGCAGCCGTTTTACGGTGTAGGCAGGGCTAGTTTCAAGCAACTCTTCTTGTCCCCAAGGCTTTTGGATCACAGGGGTTATACGAGATTCTTCCATATAACGGATATGTCGTGAATTATTTAGCTATTCCTAAGCGGTTTGATGTTACTTCAAGGATGATAGAAGTGGATTCTGCTGTCAACTTATGACGGATATTAGCCGGCAAAGAGATCCATTGCCCTGTCGCATAGGTTCCTGCAAACGCTTGGTCTACTCCTTCAAGCTGTATCCTACCTTTGACCACAAAATATCCGACATGCTTTATCGTACCCGTACGAACCCCGTCTTCATAATAGGCATTGATGATATGATTGCCGATTTCAAGGGTGTGCGATCGTACCCGGTAATCCTCTTCGGTGTGCAAGACCGTATCCTCCCGACCCAGTTTGGAGATATCCGTCCCGGATGGCAGCCCTTCGATAATGGGATAGAGCCCTCGTTTGATTAGTTGAGAACCCGGAAGATCGAGATCGTCATCGATACAGCCGAATAATTCTTGGCGTGGCATGGTGATACGAAGCGGCAACACGTCTTCACGATCAGGCCCTTTCTCTAGGTCGAAAGGGAAATAGGCGGGAAACCTTCGTAATCGATAGCCGAGAAGACGATTGAGCGCAGCAAAGGCTTTTCGCTGGTGGAAAACGATCCCGAAACGGTTTAGAACCGTCATAAGACGATATACCCATTCAGTTGCGGCATAGGACCATTTTTTTTGATCAAGCGTGAGCAACGACTGAAATAGCTCACGGCGAAAGATTCCGGTCAAAGAAATAATATAATACGGATACCCTTTGGCGCAGGCCGTGCGCCAGGTGGGTACGTCTAACGCTATGGTATCTGACACGTTCCCTGACTGAACCCGTGAAGACGACACCAGGTCTACCAAGCTACGTAATCGGCCTGCTTGCCACCAAGAGTAGGGCAAATAGTCTGCGTTAGCAGTAACCATATCGTTCACTAGCTCGCCAAAGAGATTGCCGGGAGCGACGTTCAGATGGTCTTCGTTCCAAACCAATATGTACGGTTGCGACATCGTTTTCAGCATTTGCTCTGCCGTAGCCAACCAGCCGCGCGATTCATCCATGAGGTCATAGAGCGTCACCCGTGTCCCGAGGGTGGCTAAAAAAAAGACTCGTACCTCTTCTCGTAAGGAGCCACGGGCGTTTATGTGCCATACAGCCTCAATATCGGCGCAAGACAGGACGGAAGCGCGCAAATGAGCAAATCGCTCTTGCGTGTCTACGCGAATATTTCCAAGGATCGCGAGCATTTGTGAAGACACATTTCTCATATAGCCATTTTTTTTTCTGCGTTAATTTTTCGCGCTAAGAGAATTTGCAATATAATGGCATGAAGAAAAAGTCCTGCCCATCCCCACACGATCAACATCGCTAAAACGGCGGTAAGTGGTTGGGTGAAGAGTCTACCTATCCACAAGATAGCGACTCCCACCGCGAGCTGACCAATCGTCATACAAATACTGATAGACAACCCACGCGGCAAGAGACGATACATCGAACCATTGCCCGTCATGAACCCAACTGGAATAAGTCCTATCACGCAGGCCCAGACAATAGGAACCGCAGGTCTAAACTCATTTCCATAGACGAATGGGACAAGCCAAGAAGAGGACAGACCGATTACTGATAAAATGATGAGCGACAAGAACCCTGTTCCGAGAGCTGATTGGAGATAATGTTTGCGCAATACAACGTAGCCTTGCGCGAATGAGCGCGGAAGCTGAATCTGAATAAGACGAGAGAATCCAGAGACTAATAAAAATCCCGTTGTAGCCACCCCAAAGGCTAACTCATAATAGCCAACCTGCTGGACGGTAGCGTACCTCCCCAAAAAAAATACTGGGAGGGTCGGCAATAAACTTGAAAGACGACGATCAAACATGATGATCAAGCTTTGTTTTACAAACTCGCCCATAGATACCTGACGGGTTTGCTGCAAAAGACTACGGACAGGGGGAATATCTGGGTTATTTTTCCGTGTGGCTCTATACCAATACAAAGCGATAACGGCCGCCACGGCACCACCGACCATATATCCAAACGCAAGCCCCACGATCCCAAAGCCTGAGATCACCCCTAAAATCCGAAATATGTTGGAGATAAGGCCCGAGATTGACTCAAACCAAACTAGTGAACGCGAGAAACGGAAGGCTTGCAATACTAATACCACCAGTCTCGTGGCGATTTGCGTCATGTTGCCCGTAATCCAGAATAAGACAGGAACGACTAAGGCAGGAGCATGAAAATAGCGCTGCATCAGAAGTGGGACAAACGGAAAAACGACGAATCCCATTCCCACGAGAAATAAAAGCGAGGCACGCACATAGATGGCGAGCGATTCTTGGATAGCGGGGCGCTCTCCCGAAGCGGCCTGGGGTGCTAAGCGGGTCAGAGCCGCGATATCTAAGCCGGGATCAGTGACCCAAGAAATAAGACTGATGCTTGCGATCACAATCACATATTTTCCGTATTCATCCGCACCTAGGGTACGCACTAAAATAATGGAGGCGAGAGTACTGAGTCCTGTATTTAAAAATGAACCAATCTGTAGCATGGTCCCTTCACGAAAAAATCGTGTGGCGAACAATTGTTTTATTTTCGTTACACGCTCTTTTAGCATAGAGTTCATTGACCTGGATCAGGATAGCTTGGTTAGGCGAAAAAAGAAACGTCCCGCTAGCTTGCACGCAAGGCTAGCGGGACTAAGGGAAGGAAGGGGCGAGCAGGAGGCGCTAGGGTGCGCGCACCCGCAGGATGAGGACCGTGTCCCTCATGCTCATGGCGGCACGGGAGGTGCCTGCCGGCGCGATGTTGGCTACGTCACGCTCGGCGCGGACGCTGAGCCAAGACGTGCCTCGGAGGAAGAGGGTGCGCAGGTAGGTGCGCCCGGCTGCGTCGAGGGGCAGCGTGACCGTCTCTCCAACAGCAGGAAGGATCGGAACGGTCGGGTCGCCTCCCGCTCGGTTGGCGATGCGGCCGAAGCGCTCTGTACCCCAGTGGGTGTGCAGCGAATCGGCCGGGGTAGGCATGTCTGGCTCGGTGAGCGTGAGCGACCCCACCTGCCACTCCGTTGTGTAGCCCGTCTGGTTGTCCATGAGTCGCCACTGAAGGGTGGCACTCACGACGACGGCCGTGGCGGGGTCGGCTACGGCCACCCGAGGGAATCGGAGGCCGACACGCATGAGGTAGTACCCTCCGCCGCCTCCCAGCCCGAAGGCCGCGGGGTCGCCGAAGGTGTCGAAGTAGTATCGCTCCCCCACCGGAGGATCCCACACGGCGTCATGGATGGTCATCCAGTCGCCGGTGGTGTTCGCTCCCCAGCGCTGGACGGTGGCGGAGAGCGTGAGGTCGCCCTCGCATCCGCCTGCGACGCAGGTCCAGCTCGCGGGGCAGGCGTTGGCGCAGCGGCCGCAGTGGGTGTCGGTGTTGCCGAGGTTGACCTCGCAGCCGTTGGCGGCGACGCCGTCGCAGTCCTGGAAGCCAGGAGTGCAGGTGAAGCCGCAGCCGCCCGCCGCGCAGGTCGCGAGAGCATTGGGAGGCGTCGGGCAGGGGCTGCATGACATACCACACGAGGCGGGAGCCTCGTTGCTCACGCAGGCGGTGCCGCACACGTGGAACCCTGCGAGGCAGGTGAAGCCGCAGCGTGCGGTTTCGCAGGCTGGCATCGCGTTGAGCACGGCAGGGCAGGCGTTGCCGCAGGCTCCGCAGTGGGACGGGTTCATCTGCGTGTTGACGCAGGCGGTGCCGCACGGCGTCTCGCCCGGCGCGCAGCCGGTCGAGCAGATGCGGGCGCTGCAGAGAGGAGCTGCCGCAGTGCAGGCGTTGCCGCAGGCTCCGCAGTGGGCGGCCGTGCTTGTGAGCGGGGTCTCGCAGCCAGTCGCGGGGTTGCCGTCGCAGTCGCCGAAGTCCCTGTTGCAGGCGACGACGGTGCAGGACCCTGCCACGCAGGCAGGCGTCCCGTTGACGACGGAGCAGACGCGTCCGCAGGCCCCGCAGTTGGCGAGGTCGGTCGCGATGCTCGTGCATCGCCCGCCGCATGTGGCCTGCCCCGGCATGGGGCAGGGAGCATCCGCGGGGGCGTCGGAGACGTCCGGGGACGAAGCGTCCGCGTCGGCGCGGGCGTCGCCCACCTCCGACACGTCGGTGTCCAGCACGACATCGCCCTGGTCGGGCGAGACGTCGGCGTTGTCATTCGGGAGGACGTCGCCGTCCTTCCCGATCACGACGTCGCCATCGGCGACATCGTCGGAGACGTCGAACGGCAGTTCGCCGTCGACGGTCACCTGGTCGTTGGGCGCGTCGGGGGACGCGTCACGACCCAGGTCCGAGAGGGTTCCGCTATCACGAGCCACGCTCTCGAGTTCATCAGCGCACCCCGCTGAGAGGGCCAGTGCCACCATGGCACTGGCAATACGAATCGCCCATCCACTTTGAAGGAACATGGTCCTCCTCCTAACTTTGCGTTGACGAAATAGGGGTTCGTGCGACCTACTCATGAGAGTAGACCGACAGAACAGTTAAGCACAAATCTAATCTTTTGTCGATCCCTTAGCAAAAAACTTATAGTCCTTAGGCTCTATTTTAAGATCTGTCGTCTAGATAGGTTAAAAAATGGCTCACTCTAGATGTTTTTTAGTTAAAAGATAATCGCGCACCTATCACTATAAGGATAGGTGCGCGAAGGTTAAGTAAAGGAAGGGGTAAATGAACGTTTACATGACATCCTGCAGCATGCACACGAGGTGGTCGACCGTTTCTGGATTGTTCCCAGTCACCAGGATATCGCAGGCGGTAATTCGGAGAGCATCGACCTCCGTAAGCACGCCTGACTCCGCCCTGAAGCCACGAGCGTAACCGCCCGCTTTTTGCACGAGCAGAACGCCGGCGATGTCCCAGGGGCCGCCCACCGCAGTGGTAATTTGGGCTGCGAGACCAGTGCCCCCGTTGGCCATGAGCGCCAGATGGAGACCATTGGAACCGGGCATGAGCAGCTTCGTTTCGGAAGCTACCCGGCACATGAGTACCTGCACTTGAGCCGTGGAGAGGATGTGTCGCCCCTCCTTCTTAAACCCGTGACTGACGTCCATGAGGACCGTCGCCTGCTGGCTCAGAGCTCCCTGCCAGACCTGTACAGGCCGAGCAGGGCTAAGGGCTACCCCGTTCCAGATCTGCAGCTCGGTACGAGTGTCCGCGGTTGCGGACCAGATCCGCCCCGTAGCAGGCTCCCCCACCATGCAGAGGACGACGTGCTGAGAGACCTGGTCGATCGCCGCGATGATGACCGTGCTGGTGGCGAGCCCGACGGAAAACGCACGCGTTCCATCGAGCGGATCGACCAAGATCCGCAGAGCGTGGCTAGCCTCGCAATCCGACGTTCCCTCTTCCGCGAGAATAGGGATGTCAGGGAGCGACTGCGCCAGACACTGACAGATGATCACTTCCACCTTCTTATCCGTGACGGTCACGAGCGTCTCGTCGGCTGCCTTGATGCCTACGCCCTGCGCTCCCCCATAGAGCTGGGCTTCGCGCACCGCTTCCATGGCTGCCACCATGGCAGCCATGATCGCTTCCTGAACCTCTCTGAACTCTTGTCGTTCCATCTTTTCCTCCGTTTTGCAGAATCGACGGCTTATTATATATAAAAACAGCCATATTGTCAACGACACACCCTCCTTCCTCTCTAAATTCATTCTTCTGTGGCAAACCTTGTTTTTCTATTCTTCTCCCACTCTTTCTGCTATGCTTAGGCAAAAAATAACCTGATCTTCAATGACCTTCAACTCACTGTGGTACTTCCTGTTCTTCCCCCTGGTTACCGGACTGTATTTTTTTACCCCTCACCGATTCCGCTGGGCGATTTTGCTGGCGGCAAGCGCTCTTTTCTATATGGCCTTCGTTC
>CAZTQP010000002.1:24344-43926 GCA_964615825.1 uncultured Gammaproteobacteria bacterium | reverse complement strand
ACGGCGGCTAAATCTGAGCATATTTTCAGCAGAAAATAGGCGTACTCCTTTTTATGTGCGCCAGACGTTAGCTCATCGCCTATATACAAACATCATATTGCCCCCTCTCTGATTCTTTGCTAGCTTAGAGATAAGCCCGTCTGGGCATTTATTCCTTACCCCTTAATGACTGCCGTCTCGGGGATCTGCTTGCAGGTCGGATGGGATGGCTCAAAGCCGCTATGGCTGAACAGTTTCTTGATCAGGAATTCCTTGAGTACGTGGTAAAATCGGTCGTGAACAAGTCCGAAGACGTCAAAGTCGAACGCACGGTCGACGAACGTGGTGTCTTGTTGACCCTCCACGTCAACCCAGAAGACATGGGATATGTCATCGGTCGCGACGGTCAAACGGCACGCGCTTTGCGCATCTTGCTCAAAATCGTGGGTGCCAAAGCTAACGCCCGCGTCAACATGAAAATCTACGAACCAGAGGATGCTCGCCGCGAACACCAAGAACGCAAAGTGCCTCGCGCAAGCGCTGCTCAGGGTGCTGCTCCTGCCAGCCACGGCGAAGCCGGTTTGGTCACTGATGCAGATTTGAGCGACCTAGGTATCTAGTAGGTGAAACGTAGAGCGCAAGACAAGTGAAACGGGCCACGCCCCGCCTCTCGTGAGAGGCGGGGTTGTTTGTTTTTCTAAGGGAGGTTAGGCTATTGCTATGAAACGTAAGCCACTGCGTGTCGATGTCATCACCATCTTTCCGGAGATGGTAGAGCCTTATCTGAGCGGCTCCATTCTTGGGCGTGGACAAAAAGCAGGAGCGCTCGACCTCAAAGCGCATCACCTCCGTCAGTGGACGGATGACCGTCATCAAACCGTCGATGATCGTCCCTTTGGCGGAGGGCCAGGCATGGTTATGAAAGTCGAACCGATCTATAAAGCGTTAAAAGCTCTCAAAGTGCGCAAAGCAGACGGCTCAAAAACCGCCGCCGGCAAAAAAACCTGCGTCATTCTCACAAGCGCCAAAGGCAAGACGTTCTCGCAAGCCGACGCCCGTCGTCTTTGTGAGTTTGAGCGCCTTGTCTTTATCTGCGGACGTTACGAAGGGATCGACGAACGTGTCACCCAACATCTCGTTGATGAAGAGCTTTCGATCGGTAACTACGTCTTAACCGGCGGAGAATTAGCCGCGCTCGTGATGACGGATGCGGTCGCGCGTCTGCGTCCTGGCGTGCTCGGCAAAGAAGCCTCGCTCGATACGGAATCACACACAGTTGAAGGGGTTCTTGAATATCCTCAATACACGCGTCCAGAGCTCTACAAAGTGAAAAAAGGCGTTGAGTGGGGAGTGCCAGAGATCTTGCTCTCAGGTGACCACAAAAAAATCGAAGAGTGGCGCAAAGGACAAATGAAATAGTTCTGGGATTTTAGAGCGCGCTCAACGCTTCTTCTAGCGAGTCGACGCGTTGCACACGCGGATGAAAAAACATGAGCGAGCGTTGGTTGTGTGGTCCAATGATAAAAATACTCCGTACCCGTTTAGAAAAAATCGCTGCCCCCAATTCTACAAATTGACCCACGCCACCCTTTTCATCAGGAAACAATAAAAAGATATCGCACTCGTTCGCTCCATTTAAAGCCTTTTGTGCAAAGAGGGGAGTCTGGTCGAGGTGTTCCTGGTATGGTTTGAGAACAGGATGAATCGTCCAATCGAAAGAAATAGAGTGCCCTTTTTCCTCAAGGAGGGTAATTGTTTCTTTAATCTTGCTGCCTTTGTCTAGGGAGCCAGCGACGTAGAAGGTGAGGGCCATAGGGTGACGATACCATCCGAGAAGGGATGCGATCAAACCATCGAGTATGGGTTGTATTTAAGAGGGTACAGGGAGTATAGTCTAAGTATATTCATATAAACCCTCATTATGAACGAATCCCCTTCTACGAGTAATTCCAATGGCGTTTTAATCGCTCTTGTTGTCGTCTCGTTGGTTATCTCGCTCGGGGCATTAGGATTGGTCGTCCAAGGGCAAAACCGGGCTCGTGACGCCCAACGAGAGTTGGTAAACGCATTGGTGATGGCACGCACCGCCTCCCCGACTCCTTCTCCGATGCCAATGGGGCAAGCGCCTCAAGTTACCGCACCTGTGAATGGGATGGCTCCTGTCGCGGATGCGATGCATCCAGTTGCTCCTACCCCTCAAGCGGAAGAATGGGCCAGCATGACGTACGAGGGTGTAACAATCTCCTATCCAAAAAACCTTTCTGCGAGCACGTACGAAGATGAATTCGCTTCCGGCCAACGCAATCTCCGTATCTCTTCGTCGGCAAGTCGTCGCGTCGGCATCGATTCCCGTGGCTTCCAAGGCTACGAACTCGTCATGCGCAGAATCGATGACCGCCAATACGCAGACAGCCGCAAAGAGAGTACGGTCAATCCTCGCGTATCTTCCATCGCAGAAATGTGTGATGGAGAAACGTGCCCTGACGCACAATATATCTTCATCAAAGACGGCAAGCGCTATCTTATCGAGGTGTTATATAAGATGACGCCCTATCAGGCAGGAATTGATCTTAATAACAAAGTGATCGCTTCGATTAAGTAAAAATAGATCACTGCTCCATAAAAGATCGCCGTAAAGGCGATCTTTTATCTATTTCATAGGATCCTGCGCAATACAAAAACACCCCGAGATGAATCGGGATGTTTTTGTTGGTAGCTCCTAGGGGAGTCGAACCCCTCTTAACGGCTTGAAAAGCCGCTGTCCTAACCGATAGACGAAGGAGCCGTAAGCGCCACGAGAATATCGGTTTTTCGGGAAATGGTCAAGATAGGACAGGGAAAGCGGCAAAGACGCCAAGACGATTGACAAAATCGTCTTTTTCAGGAAGGATAGCTCCTTCACATCGCCACGTCGGCGATCGTGGAAACAAGGAGAGTGCCCATGATTCGTTGGTGTGCCTTGTTCGTGCTTCTCTCGATCGCGGGGTGCCGTTTCCATCTCTTCTCGGAAGAGGCATTCCAGCGCTCCATGGCGGAGCGTGCTCGGATCCAGCGCGAGAGCATCGCGCTCCGCCTCAGGCTGGACGACTGTCAGAACCAGGACACGCAACCGATGCGTGTCCTGGTCATCCAGCTTCCTCTCGACGCTGGCTCACCCGTCGAGCCCGCCGACGCCGGGGAGATCCCGCTCCGTCTGCCCTGATCTTTCCTTATCCACGCCCACCCCGTTGAGCACCCTCGCTCCGGCGGTGGGTGTTCTTATGTTTAGCTTGTTAACCTTTTTTCACCCAAACATTCCCCAGATATTCGGCTACCTGGCCACCTCCCATCCCATCTTCCCAGCTCCAATCCACTCTTGTCGTAGCGCTTTGATGATACTGTCCATACATGCCTTTGGCGGCAAAGGTGAGATACTTGTCCGGCAAGCCTTCAATGGTAAAATCAAGAGCATAAAGCAAGCCCTCGCTGGTTGTTTTTTTATCTCGTATAACAACAGCTGCATCCGCGCCTAATTCAAGGATAGCTCGCATATCAGCTACCACCTCTTCTGCTGTAAATGCACGTTCCGCTTGTTCGGTTTTTGGAAGCTCTTCAGCTTGGTTTGCTGGCAGGGCTCCAAAAGGATTTTCCATTCCCATAGGATGTTTTTGGTTTGAATAAAAAAACTTATCGGCTTGTGCCTCCTTATTGTACCTGCCAAGGGAATTACTTACCATTACATTTATGCATACAGGGCTCATTTTCAGGATCTTTATATCAAAGCCAAATAAAAAGCCACAGAGCTAACCACAATATAGGTCAGCAAAGGAATGAGCGCGATCCCTAACAGGATCTTCCCCAGAACATTCTTACAAGCCATTCGATAGAAAAAGTGTATCCCATACAGCATCGGAAAAAAGAATCCGGGCAGAATGAAAATCGCCTTAACCGCTCCCATATCAAAGTAGGGATAGCGATACATATAGAAGATCTGCGCGGCTAAGTAGCCTGTGCTAAGGAGGAGTCCATACAACGCGATCCAACGGTACATGCCGCGTTTTTTAGACAAGGACTGCCAGACCATCTCGGCAAGTCCAACGAGCATCAATCCCACGAGCGGAATCCCGAGCCAAATCAACTTCTTCATGTACCACGCATGTCGTGGACCAACCCAGCTAAAGTCCGCTGTTTGGAAGAGTTCTGTTTTAGGCGTGGCATTACGTTTATCGACGTTGTCCAAGATCCCATAGTAATCACTCACTAAATCTGAATAGAGCATCGGCCACATATTCCCACTCCCCATGGGAAAGTAGGGGAGAGAGAAGACCCGTGTATCGAACGTGGTCAAATTTCTCAGGAGCTCTGGAATTGTGAGTGGTTTTGGAGTTAGGAACGAGGGATTATTCAAGCTTGGCCCTTGAGCGATGTTGTTGTAACGATGGATCTGCCAAGGAAGATTGATGAGGACGATCGTGAGACCGGTTACAAGAAAAAAGCGAAGATTCAAACCGGAAAACCGTTTCACCCATAAAGTAAGACAGATGGTGAGACACACCGCGATAGGAATGATCGTGGTTATCTTGCTCAATAGGGATAGCCCCATGATCGTTCCAAACAGTAACCCATCCCATGGGAGAAAATTTCCTCGTCGCATCCGTTGAATGAAGACAAAAGAAAGGAGAAAGGCAAATAAGTGCGCGAATAACTCATTTGTAAGAAAGAGCGAAGCCGCATGAAAAGAGGGGAGAGAGAAAAAGAGTGCGGTTACGAGGAGGCTCAGAGCTACGGGGAGAAGATTCCGGCTAATCCTATAAAGAAGGAAAAGGACGACGGCGCTCCACGCCGTTTGCAGTAATACGAGCAGCTTCAATTGTAAAACATAGTCCGCCACGAATACGAGGATGAGTTTGAGGACAGAGGCATCGATCAAATAGTAGAGAGGTTCATGCCAAGCAATATAATTTTTCTCGATCGTAGGAAAGCGATGATCTTTTGCGAGGGAGAATATGTAGTCAATATGTCCGCCCCCGTCATAGCCCCAATAGGGGTTATACGAAAATGTATTGAGGACTTGGTAATACAGAAAAGCCCCAACGAGTGAAGAGAAAAGTGCCAATAAAACGATGTTTTTCCATCGTCTAAACGGAGTATTTATTTTTGGAAGAAACATGGAAGCAGAGGCTACATGAATCAACCACAGTTATTTCATTGATCCTCCGCCAGTTGTCGTAGGGGCAGAGCTTGCCACGCGCAAACGTGAGGCTGTAAATACAGATCCTTTGATGGTCCCTGCCGCTCGGATACTGTCGCCTACTCGAAGGGATTTTTGGGCAATAATCTTTCCCTTCGCATCAGCTAATGAGGCTTTAGCAGCGAATTTAAGCGTGTACGTCTTTTTTTCAAGGGTTTTAACGGTAATCACCGCGCCTTTTATTTGAGTGATCGTGGCCGTCAGGTTTGTCTGAGTCGCCGCTTGAGCGATCTGTACGGAAGGTGCGGAGGGAAGGGGAGTGGCGCCCAAAGTAAATGAAGGGAGAGCAGCAGTAAGGGCGACCGCAACGGCAAAAGAAAGAGATTTGATCATAAAGATACTTTGTATGTTACCATATCGCCAGTCTATGTCTGAAACCTTTTTCCAACGCCAAGTCCTGCCTCTGGCATTGACGGTCGTCGTATTTCTCGCGTTGGTCGGCGTCTTTTGGCTAGAGATCTTTGGTCTCAATAAAGTTACCACCACAGATATTCTTCTCCAAATCCGTTGGCTCGACGTACTTGTTGGCTTAACCATCTATCTCAAAACCTCCATCGATTTCGCCATCTACATTGGTCGTTTAATGGATAAATTTCCTACCTGGAAGGGGCGCGTGGCGATCGAAATTGGTACCGCTATTGGAAACGCCGCAGGGACCATGATTATTTTGCTTATCTGGACATTCTTCAAAGAGATACGTTGGTTGCTGGCGCTCATGATCTTCTTGGCCGCCCTCGTCCTGTTTAAACTCGCGGAAGACAGCTTAGAGCACGCCAAAGACGAAGATGGAAAAATGCCTGCCTGGTTCCGGCGCTTCGTGGATGGGTTTGAGCATGGATTGGATAAAGTGAATAAAGCGATTGCTCCAATTTTGAAATACGTGCTACCAAATTTACAAATAAAAGACCAAATTAATAAAGGATTTTGGCCATTATTCGTGGCATCCTTTACCGTCCCTTTTATCTTAGGCTTGGATGATTTTGCGGGCTACGTGCCGCTCTTTAGTGTGGTCAACGTTTTTGGTTTCGGCATTGGGGTGTTCGCGGGGCACATGGTCTTAAATATTTTATTATATATTTCACCTGCGCGTACCATTAAAGCTGTTAAGCATCCTGTCATTTCCTTGCTGGGTTCGATCGCCTTCGTGGGGTTAGGGATATGGGGGTTGGTCGAAGTGATAAAAATTTTATCGCATTAAGGTCGCCTGATCTGCTATCATAGGTAGATGTTGCAGTCTCCTTGGCTTTACCAATTAAACCGTAAGCGTCCGGTTCATCGTTTGCATGAGTACCAGCAAAGCGATGTAGTCATTATTGGAGCGGGAATTTCGGGGGTCGTAACCGCCTACCATGTTCTGCGTAATACACCCTATCGCGTCCTCATGCTCGACGCCCATCGCGTGGGGCATGGAGCCTCGGGCAAAAATGCTGGCTACATGCTCGCGGATATTGAACGGCCCTTAAAAGAATTAGTGGATGAGCTGGGAGAGGATGTGCTCAAAAAGGGGATCTACGCCCTCGATAAGAGTTGGGACATCCTCGAAGACATGCAGACAGATCTAAAGCTGGCTACGCCTATTTATCCGGGCCAGGGTCATTACGGATACGTGCAGTGGAATGCGTTTTTGATGGATCTCGAGAATTTTTTCTGGAAGCAAGCCGCTGGTATCCCATTTTGTTTGTTTAAAGTCAGGCAAGATTCGCTCTGGATACAAGAGATCCCCGAACGGTACGCGGCACTATGGGAGCCAGCGTCTCAGGAGCAGATCGTGTCTCTTCTCGAACACGGAGGAGAAGAGTTTCAGGCGGTCGGATTCCGGCGCATGGCCTGCGGCAACAGCGCACTTCTCTCAGAAGAAATTGTGCAGGCTCTCATGCAGCGCTTTGGGGCACGCTTTTCGCTCTTCGAAGAAACGCATGTTACAGAAGTAAACTGTTCGCATAGCTCGGTCCACGTGCGGGCAGGCTCTCTCGGCGTCGACGGCAAATGGGCCGTTCTTTGCACCAACGGCTTTGAACAATTCCATATCACAGACGCAGACGGAGCCTCCCTCGATCCAAAATTCCATACCCTCGTAACCGGAGAAGTGGCTTACATGCAAGGTTTTTTACAAGAAGAGGCCAAGCCCGCTGGAGGCTTTTTATACGTTGATTCCACCCATCCCAGCGAAGATCCCTACATCTACGTTTCACGTCGTCCATTTGAGTTTGAAGCCAAGCCACAATCTCTCGTCTGTCTTGGCGGCCCTGAATACATTTTGCCAGAAGATACGAACTACGACCCTTTTCATGAATTTCCTGCTCATACCGAAAAAGAATTCAATCGCTTTCTAGAGAGTAAACAACAAATCATCAGTAAAGATGATAGGCAGATTTTTCGTTGGCATGGCCTCATGGGCTATACCCCCAACCGCGTCCGCTGTATTGGATTTGAGCCTTGCCAACCAACATTGCTGTATAACCTAGGTTGTAACGGCCTCGGTCTCATGCCTTCTATGTACGGCGGCTGGAAAATCGCCCAACTTCTTATCAAAAAAGATGATGGTGTTCGCATGTTTGATCCCCAAGATCGACGATGTCTGCTTCCTCCCCGAAAAAAATAAGAGAACATGTGGGTACATGTTCGTAAGGAGGAATTCTTCTAGAATGAAATTTGCCTAAGTGCCGCTATCAGATCCGAAGCTGTTTGGAAACGTCTCTTCGGATCGAGGTCCGTCCCTTGTTCGACGATGGTACGAATTCCGACAGGAATGCCGCGTGCTTCATCCAGCCCGGCCTCCGGCAGAGGATTCTGTTCACCTTTATGAATGAGGGAAAGCATATATTCCTCCTTATAACCAGGCTTCCCAATGGGTAAACTTCCATACCCCGCCATTCGTACCATACCGCATACAGCATATAGATCACTCGCGGGCGAAGTTTCTAGTCCCATAGCAACTTCCGGAGGCATGAGGTCAACCGTTCCTACCGCCCATCCAACCCCAGTCTTCTTCCCTTCACCTCTTTTGAGGAACTGGCAAGAGGAAAAGTCAATCAAGGTAAGATGATGGTTGGTAGGGTCCATGAGGATATTATCAGGTTTTATATCGCGATGGATAATTCCTGCGAGATGTAAGACATCTAGGGCATGGCAAAGCGAGATAATATCCTCTACAAAATCCGAGCCGAGACCGGTGAAAAAGTTGCCAAGGCTTAACCCATGAATAAACGTCTGTACAGTATAGGGGAGGCTATTATGGGTTCCCGCCATAATGAATCTGGGAATAGCATGGTGGTTAACGGCTCCCAGAACGTCTCTCTCTAGTTCCATCATCTCATGAGCGACAGTGCTACCTGCGTGACGTGGCAGAAGAATTTTGAAAGCAACGGTCATCTCTCTGTACGTTGCGCGGAATACCACCATCATGCCACCTTGACCCACTTGTTCGTGAATCGTGATGCCGTCGATGATGTCTCCCGGCTTTGGTAGGGGATCTCTAAGCTTTGCTAGCTTGTCTGACAAATCACGCACTGTTGCATCCTCCTCTCCCGAAGAACGTGTTTCTTTGATTCGTTCCTCGATGAAGCCGACGAGTCCTGTGGACTTCGCCGACTCGGTCGAGAAAAGAATTGCTCTTACGCTACCACTTCTTCCCAAGGCAATCCCTCTTTTCCAAAGTGCCCATACGCGGCGGTTTGTTGAAAGATCGGGCGACGTAAGCCCAAGCGTTCAATAATCGCTTGTGGCCGAAAGTCGTATTGCGCCAGAAGGGCGCGATCAATCGCTTTTCCATCCTGGTCAATCGCCTCGACCATTAAAGGATCGATTCTACCGATGGCATAGGCGACCGAGACCAAACAAGCTTTGGCGTGGCCTTGTGCCACTAAGTTTTTCGCCACAAACCTTGCCATATAGGCCGCCGAACGGTCAACCTTGGTCGAATCCTTACCAGAGAACGCCCCACCACCATGAGGTGCAAGTCCACAATAGGTATCGACCATGATCTTGCGCCCTGTGAGCCCCGCATCCGCCTCAAATCCACCTTGGATAAACACGCCCGTTGGGTTGGTCAGGATCTCAATCCCGGTTAAATCCCCAATAATGGGTTGAATCAATTCTTTGATCAATGTCTCACGGATCGTTTCTTGCGAGACATCGGATGCGTGTTGTGTGCTCACGAGCACTGTCGCAACTTTTCCATCACGCATCGTGATCTGTGTCTTTCCATCTGGTCGCAACCAGCTACATGCAGGGTTCTCCCGACGCAACCGTTCCAGCCCACGCGCCAAGGCGTGCACGAGCACGATCGCTTTCGGCATCTTCTCAGGCGTCTCATCACAGGCAAACCCATACATAATCCCTTGGTCGCCAGCTCCACCTGGGTTTACCCCTTGAGCGATGTCAGGCGATTGTTGCGCTAAGTGCACGATCACTTTGATGTCTTCTGTATACCCAATATCCGCATACACCTTACGCACAATTGCTTCCACGTCTACCTTGGCATTGCTCGTAACTTCACCACCGATGACGACAAGACCATGAGAACCAAACGATTCTACAGCCACACGACTGGTTGGATCTTCTTTTAAATACGCATCTAAAATCGCATCAGAAATTTGGTCGCAAACTTTATCTGGATGACCAGACGTAACAGACTCAACCGTATAGGTCGAAAAAGGGATAGCGGACATCATAGAAGGGGAGAGAGTAATTAATAAAAAACTCTTTTGTTCGAAAAAGAGGTAGGCATAAAATGCGTTATCTTTCCCGAGGTGGGATGGAAGGGGCACCTTCTCTTACGAGTGGTTGCCGACAGACTCATAGCGGGCCAAATCCCTGGTCTGTACTCTTGATAACTTCTTCAGTTGTGAGGATAGGCTAATGGCAGGGGAGCGATCGGTCAAGAGGAATTGCCCTTTCCCACAGAATCTTCTACCCTATACCCATGATTTCCTACGCTTTTTTAACGCCTGAGACATTGCGAGATGCGGACCTTCCCGTCATGAAGTCGCTCATTGAGCAGCTCACAAATCGTTCAGTAGAGTTCGATCGGAAACGGGTCGAGCTTCTCTTAAAACAGGGGACTATGCTTGTCGCAAGGGATGAGGAAGAAAAAATCGTTGGCATGGCGTCCCTATACCGTATTGATCGCTTAGATCGCACGATCGGCCGTATTGAGGATGTGGTCGTCGATGCGTCTACGCGCGGACAAGGGGTGGGTCGAGGGCTTATGGAAGGTTTGATCGAAGAAGCAAAAAAACAGGGCATTAGCCGTCTCTTCCTCACCAGCCGTCCCGAACGCGTCGAAGCAAACCAGCTGTATCAAAAAGTAGGCTTTATAAAATACGAAACAAATCCATACAAGATGGATTTGAAGTAGTATCGGCTATTTTGTTTCAATCGGTTCCTCCACGGTCGTATCAATATTTGCCGCCGCGAGCACCTCTTCCACGCTCGTTAACCCCTGCAAGGCTTTGATTAGCCCATCCTGCGCCATCGTCACCATGCCTTCTTGGATAGCGATGTCCGAGATTTTATATTCTGACACACTCGCCGCCAAAATCGCCTCTTCAATCCCTTTGCTCATGGTAAAGATCTCATACATCCCCACCCGGCCTTTATAGCCCATGTTATTACACGCTTCACACCCTTTCCCCGGACCCATAAACGCCAACTTGTTCATATCCACCTGTTCACGACTACTTTCCGGAATCGTTCTGAGCGTCTCTGTCACTTCTCGCAATTGGGAAGGGGTAAGCGTAGCTGGTACTTTGCATTTCTCACACAAGCGACGAATAAGGCGCTGACCGATGACGGCATTCAAAGCCGGTGCTAACAAAAACGGCTTTACCCCCATCGATAAGAAGCGAGGAATTGCACCCGCCGCGCTATTCGTATGGATCGTAGATACCACCAAGTGACCTGTAAGCGCCGCTTGAATCGAGATCTCGGCCGTTTCCAAATCACGGATTTCACCCACCATCACCACATCTGGATCTTGGCGCAGAATAGAGCGTAAGCCTTTGGCGAAATCGTAGTTCTTTTCGTGTTCAATCTGGCTTTGGTTAATGCCCTTGAGTTTATATTCAATCGGATCTTCCAGGGTAATAATTTTTACTTCTGAGCTGTTCAGCTTTTTTAAAATCGCATATAGAGTGGTCGTCTTACCCGAACCCGTCGGACCCGTGGTGATAATCATCCCATTCGGACGTTCAATTTCACGCGCTAAGCGCTCTGCCGCTAATCCTCGGATCCCTAATTTATCAAACTCAAGCGCAATCGATTTTGGCCGTAAAATACGCAAGACCACCGATTCTCCATACGCCGTCGGCAAAAAACTGGCACGAATATCAATCTTTTCATCACTCAAATAAATTGTGATGCGACCATCCTGTGGCACTTGCTCCACATTGATCTTCACCCCCGCCAACAACTTCAAACGAGCAATCACCTGCTTCCACGATGCTGCTGGCATGCGTGCCGCATCATGCAAAATTCCATCAATGCGGAAACGTACGTTGATGTCATCTTCCTCTGCCTCCACATGGATATCAGACGCGCCAGAACGTAATCCTGCTCCCACAACGAGCGTCATAACATCCGTGATGGAAACTTGGGTAATGCGTTCTTGTAGATCCTTAAAATTCCCGATTTCTCGCTCGTATTTGGCTAAATCCTTCTCTTCGATCCGATAGCCGTAAATAACTTCCTTAATATCCGGCAAGATATCGTACAATCGCTCTGCCTCTTTAAAACTCGCTTCCGAGATCAGATATTGATTGATCTCCGCATGTTGTTCTTTGGCTAGGCGTGCCACCACGGCCTCTGTTTCCGGTGTCTGGGCCACAACACCGACTCGTACGTCGTTGCCTTGTGCGTAAAACGAAATAATCTGAGCCGCCTTGGCTTCTGCCCGTGAGATGAGGGAAATGGCTTCTGGCGCAATCGGAAATTGGTGCAGGGAGATAAACGGCAGGCCTTTTAACGAAGCCATCTCTTGGGTTTTGCGTTCTTTTTCTTTTAGCTCAATCCCCGCCATGTGCTCTTTGAGCTTAGCTGTTTTTGTTTCGTCCGTAATTGGAGGAGGGGTTTTAGCGCTTTTACCGCTCGTCCGTGGAACAGAGGTCGGGCCTCCGGTGGTATCCGCACCCGCATCTGCCGCCTTGGCTTTTAATAAGTCTTCAATAGAAGAGCTGGAGAGGGGAGTGACAGAAGGCATACGCTTACGAGCGAGGTTTCAAGGGTTGAAAACGTCCAAGAAAGGCGTGAACCACGCGTACCACTTTTGCGACCGCGATATCCTTGCTGAGACGGGTAAAGAGACGATTCCAAATCGTATATTGGAATGTAATCATAAACCCACCCACGCCTACCATAACCATGATAAAAATAAACTCACACAACAAGAGAATCCCATTCATAACGAGAGGGGATTGAAAGACGATCGCTGCCCCCACCACCGCCAAGAGAGGCAAGAGAAGAATAAGGCAGGCAGCCGCACTCGCAATGAATAGCGCGACACCCAATACGAACATGCCAAGCGCCGTTTCCAAAATCACAAACCAAGACCGTCGGATGATCCGCCAAGCTTCGTGTAAAGCGACCGTTACATGTGTGCCATCCAAAACAACACGCTGCATCGCAAGGAGATGAAGAGTTGTTGCGATAAATCCCAGGATAAGAGCAAAAATGGCAGCCAATACGTACGCCACAATCGCTGCCACCGAAGTAAGGGGGATTAGCGTTCCAAATGGACCTAAAAAGACAAACCAGCCTCCAACATAGGCCGCAATAGGAAGGAGATTAAGCGCCGCCACCGCCCAGAATCGATTCCCTGCCACCGAAAACGCCTCTTGTAAGGTCGGTCGCGTAAATCGTCCCCGTACGCCGACCACATATACCAACACTCCTTGGCATACTACGGCTAGGGATAAGATCGTGACAGCAAATAAGGTCGCCAAAAACGCTACCTGCAAAAGCTTAAGTCCGATCACGGTTTGGGCGAAGATTGTATCTCCTCCACGGATGACCTGCAGAATCATCTGTCCGGCAGAAGCAATCGGAAATTCACGTAAGGTAGGAATCGTCGCCAGGTGTTCGCGTAAAAGACGCAGCAGCACGTCTACAATCCCACCCGTTTGCAGGATGCCCGCAATAACCGCCACGATCCATAAACGGCGTTCCTTCCAAGTATTCGTCCACGTTTCTTGTAAGGTGGCGCGATAAAAAGGGCGATGAGAAAGTGGAGGCATAGACTTTCTATAGGATAGCATAAAAAAATCCATTTGCAGATGGCGGATCTCTCTAGAAAAACGAAATCCTCGCACGAGGTCGAGGAAGAGGAGGGTAAGACGATACGATAAAGATCGAGTTGCCCCTAGAGCTCGGCGTCGACGCGGGCTCCGAGAACGACAGCAGCTCCCAAAGAGGGGTCCTCCAGCGCATCCGTTTCGGTCATGAATCGCGTAGGAGTGAGATGCACAGTTCCCTCAACGCCTCCGTAGAGGATGAACCTTCCATGTCTTCCCTGTTCGATTGCTCGGGACACGATCGTCTCGAACAAAAGTCGTAGCCTGAGGGCGCTATGGAGCTGTTCAAAATGCAAGATATCGCCCGCATACAACATCTCCCCGGAACGCGACCCGATGGCCCACTGCGCGCAGACGACCAGATGCATTCGTTCCATCGCTCTACAGAAATCTGCGTGGAAGAGCAGGGCCTGCAGCTGCAGCACCCCAGGGGGGAGAGGGGTATGCGTTCTGTTCACGAATCGAAATCCCATCCCCACACGCCAGCCATCGTGGCGAAGGGTTCCGGCTCCTCCGAGGAAGAGCGAGGGGGTAGGACTGATCCCGGTCATGACCCCGCTCTCGAGACCCATCGCGAGGGAACGTCGAGTGATAGGGGACGTCATGCGTGTCATGAACGCGCACCCTTCGAGCTGCACGAGAACCGCCACCATCATCACGAGGCATGAAAAGGCACGAAAGAACACCATTATCACATCCTCCATCTCGACGCGTTGTCGAGCGTCATAGCTAAACAAATTGTACATATTTCGTCAACGCAAAACACCCCAAGGTGGGGTGTTTATCTCGTTGTTCTTTACGCCGCCTTCGCTGGAGGTTCGGCCGGCGTTTCCTTATGCACGCTCCGAGGATTGATAGGAGGAAAGCCCACAATCTTCGAGAACTCCTCGCGTTCAATCGTCTCGTGCTTGATCAAGTGATTCGCGATATTGTCCATCGCCTCACGATGCTTCGCGATCAGTTCATTCGCGGTTTTAAGGCCTTGCATGATCAGCGCATCAATTTCTTGGTCAATCAAGATGGCTTTATTCTCTGAATAATCACGATTCTCGTGCATCTCACGTGCCAGAAAAATCATCTCATCACGTTGGCCGTAGACGCGTGGCCCTAAGGCATCGGACATTCCCCATTGTGTCACCATGTTGCGCGCCACCTTGGTCGCATTTTGCATATCGTTTGAGGCACCAGTTGTGATATCCCCAAAGATGGTTTTTTCTGCTGAGTACCCTCCTAACATGATAGCGATATCTTCGATGTATTCATTCCGACGGCGCATCTGCTTATCCTCCACCGGAAGGCGAATGGTATACCCGGCGGCACGGCCACGGCTGATAATCGAAACTTTTTGTACAGGATCTGCATGCGGCAAGAGATGTGTTACGAGCGCATGGCCCGCTTCATGATAGGCCGTGATCTTGCGCTCCTCTTCATTCATGAGGTGGCTTTTTCGTTCTGGGCCAAGCATGACTTTCTCGATCGATTCAATCAACTCTGTCATGCTCACTTCCGTTTTATTGCGACGTGCGGCCAAAATCGCGGCTTCATTCATGAGGTTCGCGAGGTCTGCCCCTGAGAAGCCTGGCGTACGCTCTGCGAGCTTACGCAAGTTCACATCTTTAGTGAGAGGCTTGTTCTTCCCATGAATCGTTAACACTTCTTCACGGTCGCGAATATCTGGTGGATCAATCACAACTCGACGATCAAAACGACCTGGGCGAAGCAAGGCAGGATCAAGCACGTCTGGACGGTTCGTTGCGGCAATCACGATGACTCCCAAATTTGGCTCAAATCCATCCATCTCGACGAGGATTTGGTTCAAGGTCTGTTCACGTTCATCGTGTGAACCCCCAAGCCCAGCTCCACGTTGGCGACCAACCGCATCAATTTCATCAATGAAGACAATGCAAGGCGCCGTCTTCTTGGCTTTGGTAAACAAATCACGTACACGTGACGCACCTACCCCGACAAACATTTCAACAAACTCCGAACCACTGATGTGAAGAAATGGAACATCTGCTTCACCCGCAACCGCACGAGCTAACAGAGTCTTTCCCGTACCCGGTGAACCCATGAGGAGAACGCCTTTAGGAATTTTCGCCCCTAACTTGGCAAACTTTTCTGGGCTCTTCAAAAATTCCACCACTTCCATCAATTCTTGTTTGGCTTCACGTGCACCAGCTACATCTGCAAACGTGACTTTAGATTTATCATCTTTCGGTGTTTCTTTCGCAGACGACTGTCCAAACGACATGGCGCGGTTGTTCTGTCCCTGGATCTGGCGAAAGAAAAAGAACATGAGCCCAAACACCAACAAGAAGGGGATAAGTGTTGGAAGAACTGCCCCGGCCCAGTATCCAAGGCCACCCTGTTCTTTCACGGTCACTTGAATTTGGCGGGCTTTTTCCGCGTCCACTCCATAGTTACGCAATAGTTCAGAAAATGATTCATTGGATTCTTTATCTACTGACGCTTTGGTTCCGTCTTTAAACGTAACATCTAATTTACTGCTTTGGACCGCGACTTGGGTCACTTGTCCATCTTGGACACGTGACACGAATGTGCCTACATCAAGCGTTTTTGGGTTCTCAAGGGTAACCATCGAAAAGATGCCGCCAACGAGCACAAGCGTGGCCAGCATAACGAGAATATTGCGAGTCGTGACATTCATATACGTCCTTCCAGCCTATCGGAAACCCTGCGAATCGTCTAGGCTCCACCGCCAAACAAAAACCCCCGAGTTTTCTCGGGGGTTCATTGTTATTATTTCTTCTCAGGGGCACCATCTTCCTTCGCTTTCTTGAGCGAGAGGCCTAAACGGTGACCTTCGGCGTCAATCGAGATGATCCGGAACTCGAATTCATCTCCCATGCGCGCAATCTCATTTACATCTTTGACAGGCTTTGCGGACAATTCGCTGATATGTGCCAAGCCGTGAATATCTGGATCAAGCTCGACGAACAATCCAAAGGGGTTGATCTTGAGCACGCGACCCTTCACCCACTGACCCATCGCGTATTTCTTCGCGACGCTCTTCCAAGGATCATCCACCATCTTTTTCATGGACAAGAAGATCTTCGAACCTTCAATGTTGATGATTTCGGCACGAACATGGTCGCCTACCTTGAGCACATCACGAGGATGGTCAATGCGCTGCCAGGCGATTTCAGAAATGTGAACCAATCCTTCTAAGTTCTCATCGAAGCGAACAAAAGCTCCGAAGTCGGTAACCGCCGTGACGCTTCCTTCTACGCGTTCACCAACTTGGTGTTTCGCAAGGACGGATTCCTGTTTGGTTTCCCAAACGGCTTTTTCAGACACGACCACCTTCTCTTCATCTTCGTTGACGTCCAAGATCTTCACTTCCAATTCTTGGTTCACCAATTGCTTGAGCTTCTCTTGAATCTTGGCTTTCTCACCGCCTGCTACGCGAGGGTAGTTGTTAGGGGAGAGCTGTGACACAGGGATAAAGGCCGGTACGTTCTCAACGCGCGTAATACAGCCGCCTTTGTTGGCATCAAGGATTTTGACCTTGATAACCACGCCTTGCGTAAACAATTCCTTGATTTTGTCCCA
This sequence comes from uncultured Gammaproteobacteria bacterium, assembly GCA_964615825.1. GTDB lineage: Bacteria > Patescibacteriota > Patescibacteriia > 2-12-FULL-60-25 > 2-12-FULL-60-25 > JAGOUY01. The sequence continues at coordinate 26,856 of CAZTQP010000002.1, read as the reverse complement.
GGCGCGCTTGCGGCCAGCACCTTTCAAAGACAATTCAAGTTCGCCAAACTCGTTATCGAGTTCGATCACCGTTGCTTCAACCTCATCGCCAATGCGAAGGTCGAGGTTCTTATCGAGCTCTGGGCCACGGATAAGACCAATGGCAATACCACCTAAATCACAACGCACTTCATTACGACCAACCGCGATCACGACACCTTTGACGACATCGCTGACCTTTGGAAAGGAAAGCGCGCCTTCAGGAGATTCGATCAATGTCTTGAAATCAGACATAGTAACAAGAAATCCACAGGGGCTTGGGGACGCTGAGCGTAAATCCGCCAGTCCGCCCTAGCATGGGAAGATGGATGGAGGGTAAGGGAAAAAGGGCTATCTGTCAAATGGGGGAGGAAGGAGTCAAAGCCTTATTTTTAGCCAAAAAAGCTCGTTTAGATCAAATGGTAAAAATTTGTCAAGAGGGGGGTAATTGACAGCGAAGGCGGCCAGTCGCCTAAATATACGCGCACGAGGCAGCGAGTGGCGCTTTGTCTTCGTGCAGGGGTGTACCATGAATTCGATCGGTGAGCAGACTGGGTACTGCAGGAGCGGCAGAGGAGCGGAATGGCTCAACCACAGGCTCGTCACGCTGGGCATCATCGTGGGCAGCTGCATGCCGCCCGTCTCCATCCTTCTTATGAGCATGATGGCCTAGCCCCGCAATAGGGCAATCTCCGTCATCTACGCTCCTTCTTCTTTCTTGCCTCGCTATTCGAGGTTTTTGCTTTTTTATGCTATCCTAAGGCCGAATATACCCTATGGTTCCTTGGACATTCGCCCTCACTTCAGCCGACCAATTGGCCGATTTTATTGAATATCACAGCCATTTTTTGCCAAAGGATGAGACTGACCCCGCCGAGCAAGCGTTGAGCAGAGATCAGGTGACGGAGGCGGGCAAAGCCGCCTTGCAAGTCCGTGCCTTAGACATTGGTCGTGCCACTTGGGGTGCCCGACAAGCGCTCGCAGAATTCCTACGAGAAGACGGAAAACATCACGAATACGCCGCCCTTCTCCCCGCTGTCCGCCCCACAACCGCCGTTCTCCTCGCCCGTCTTCTTAAAACGCATCCAGACGTCTCTTTAGATGCGCTCATGACGGTTCCTGAGGCCGCCTTCGCTCTCCATGATCCGGAGCACCAAGAAATCGCCTATCTCCGTCCCGAAGTCTGGATCACGCTTTGGAAGGACCATGGCTCGAGCCTTCAATCCTCCCAATACAACTACGAACGCGAAGCCGCCTTTTTCGCCAGCCGCCTGGCAGAAGAACGCAAACGTCTGGCAGACCTTCCCCTCGCTCAACGCGAAACACAAGAATATCGCCTCCGCGACCTGGAAGAGCGCGTCTTCCTAAAAGGGGAGAGGGTCGATATTAGTATGTGGGAGAATTAATTTTCCTCTCTTTCCAATATTCAATCCCAATCGGTACCAAGGAAATGACGATGATTGCAATAATCACTAGCCCAAATCGTTCTTTCACAATGGGTAAATTACCAAAGAAATAGCCTAGCGCTAGGAAGATACTCACCCAACTCACGCCGCCAATAGCGTTATAGATGATAAATGTTCGGTACTCCATCTGTGCCATACCAGCGACGAAAGGGGCAAAGGTACGAATGATGGGCATGAACCGCGCGAGTACAATTGCCTTTGCTCCATACTTGGCATAAAATGCCTCAGTTTTTTTAATATGCTGAGGTTTAATAGGGATGCCAAATAGCCGATATTTCGTTTTTATATGTTGTCCCAACGCTCCCCCAATCGAATAATTAACACTGTCCCCCACGATAGCTGCCGCACATAACAACACCCATACCCCTCCAATCTTCCAGACGCCGGTCGCCGACAGCGCCCCAATCGCAAATAAAAAAGAATCACCCGGTAAAAACGGCGTGACCACCAACCCCGTCTCGCAAAAAATCACGAGACCCAATACCAGGTACGACCAATTTCCGGTTAGCTGGACAAGAGTAGAGAGGTGTTTGTCTACATGCAAAACAAGATCAACTGCGTGCGTAATAAAAGGCATAGGTGAAGCTACGGTACTACAAGGGGAGAAGGAGAGAAAATAACCTAAGTACATTAACGGTAACCGACGCAATGATTGACAAAATTTAGCAAAAATGAGATAAACATACGTTCCTTCATCCATCCATGAAGGAGTCCAGAGGGCCCATGTCCGGGTCGAAGCCGAAAAAAGCGACGAAAACAGAAGAAGGTCCTACAGGTTTCATGGCAGGCTTCCTCGCGTTCGGAGTCGCCATCCTCCTGGTGTGGCAGGCGCACCCCTCGCCCGCGCCACACGGAGCGAGTCTGCAGATCGCCGATACCGAGATCGAGCATGTCATGGAGGCGGTGCTCGTGTATCCCGACAGGGCGGAAAAGCGCTGCCCTATCAACTATCGCGTACGCGGCTGCCAGGATGAGAGCACGAGCACACCCTCGCAGGTGCGCCTCCGCGCCATCCACTGCCCCCAGCC
>CAZTQP010000002.1:0-24244 GCA_964615825.1 uncultured Gammaproteobacteria bacterium | reverse complement strand
GCCCTTTTCCCTCCTCTGGAGAATTCTCTCCATCCTCCCCCTGAACGCTGATCATCAAAGTGATAAGCTCTCATGAGGACGATAAGTGCCACAAACAAAAAGACAACCTGACGTAGGTTGTCTTTTTGTTTGCCCGCGTTTCTTAGGCCGCTTGCGCGAGGGGCTCTTCTTCTGTGGGCTGAAGAGACTCTAGAAGGCCTTTAAGACTCAAATATTCTTTGACCGTTACCTGCTCCGCATTATCCGCATTAACGGCGTAATACTTCAGGTGCTTTGGTTGTAAGAGAAGGGCGTCTGTCGCGGATAGCTCGCTAAGATAGGTGGAGAAAAACGTGTCCCAACTAATCTCTGGATAGAGCTCCGCAATTTCCACATGCAGCGCGCGCAACCGTTTGAGGTTTCTACCTAAGTCGTACACAAAATGTTGTTCGCTGTCATTCGAGTGCGGGAGCGTCGCGCGTTCACCGGTGACAATCAAAACATCACGTTCTTGGTGGTTGCCATGAAAAACCGTGAGCCCACGGTTTTTCGCGAATACCGCCCGTGAAGCATCCACAAGTCCACGTGCTTCTTCGGCAGTGAGGCCATATTTTTGGCAGTTCTCTTTATAGGTTGGGAGGTTGGCGTCTGCGCATCCGATACAGGGCTCGCCTTCACGAGTTTCGTGGCCCTCTACATGGTCATCCGAGTGACCAGAATAGGTTCCACCCGCGGCTTCTACAATGTCTCGGATCGTCGTAACTGCCTGTTCTGCAGTAAAAGAAGAGAGTCCAGAGGCATGAGCCGCAACAAGAAGCGCACGCGAATCCGTAATATGCTCGCCAAAGCTCGCAATCACATTTTCTTTACAGCGCTTCACATCGCTTCGGCCATCTCCACAGGTAACACAAGTGCCCACACCAGGTTCATGTTCTGATACCTCAATGCGTTCGCGCTGTGCATACTCTTTCACTGCGTGTTCACGTTCGGCTTGTGATTTTTCCGGAGCAATAGGCTGCATATGAGAGGCTTCGTACATAAAGAATTACATCTATTCTTGCGCATTACAGTTACGACGTCAACGGCAAAACGCTCCGAAGAGCGTTAGCGTAAAGCTCATGGACACTGTTGACCTTTAAGCAAAGATCATCAATGGAATGAGACTGGTCGGCTTCCCGAACGGGGAAGGGGACCAGCGAGAGGTGGGAAGGAGCGAGGGGGTGAGGTGGGTCAGTCGACCAAGGCAGGCACGGGCGTTGTCATGCTGAGGCGAACGCGCGTCCCCTCCGGGTGACCAGACTTGCTCGCGAGGTAGAGGTCTATGGCGCGCTTGTAGCCGGTCAGGGTTCGCCCTGAAGCGAGCACTTCTTCCGCGAAGGTCTTAAGTTCGACCCCTGCCGTGTGGTCGATGATGACCACGTTGCGGAGGTGGAGCTTGACCACACTGGCCTTGACGGGCGCCGCCGCCAGCGCCTCCGTGAGGCAGCGGTGGTTGAAGGCGGTCAGGTGGCCACGCAGGCGGATGTGCCAGGTGAGGGCATCCTCCTGGAAGTCCGTCCGCTCGACCGGGTTCTTGAAGAAGCTGTATAGGGTGGCGCGGATGGACTGGGGGGTGCCCGACTCGGAGTACTGCCGCGCGAAGTACAGCATGACCAGGAGCTCGGTCAGCATGCCGGCGAAGATCCCGATCAGCAGGTCTTCCGTGACGGTCATGAGCACCGTCATCCCGAACACGAGGAGTTGCTCCTTGCCGATCTTGGACACGTGCATCCAGATGCTCGGCTTGCAGAGCTTGTACCCCGTGAACACGATGATCGCACCCAGCGTTGCGAAGGGCATGAGGTTGATCACCGCGCGTCCCGCGAGCAGGTAGAAGGTGAGGCAGAGGGCGTTGTAGAAGTTCGCCCACTGTGTACGCCCGCCTGATGCGACGCAGGTACCCGACTTGACCCCGCCAGGGATGATGGTCGCGCCTCCCACGAGGGAGGAGCACACGTTGGCCACTCCCATGGCGTTGAGGGTCTTGTTGGGATCGCTCCGCCGGTGGAAGGGGTCGATCTTGTCGATGGCCGCGATGGTGGCCAACGACTCGACGCCGTCGATGAGGGTCAGGGTCACGATCGTGACCAGCAGATTCCACCACAGACTGCGATCCGCGAACGCCCCCGCGAAGTTCGGCAAGGTGATGCCGTGCGAGAAGGGGTGAGCCGGGATCTGCACCCGCTGGCTGGGGTCGAGACCCATGAACAGGGAGAGGCCGAGGCCATACACCGCGGCGATCACCTGGACGGGGACCTTCTCCTTCCATTTGCCCTTGATGGCGTTGAGGCCGAACATGAGCGCCAGAGAAGAGAGGCCGACGAACAGGGTGCGAGGGTTGGCATGAGCGAGGAGCGCGGGGCTCTCGCTGACCATCCCCCAGAATCCGTGGCTGTGGAAGGGGTGCCCCGCGATGAGCGGGATCTGCTTGACGATGATCAGGGCGCCGATCGCCGCGAGCATCCCCTCGACCACGTTGGCGGGGAAGATGGCCGCGAACCGCGCGAGCTTGAACTTCGCGAGGATGATCTGGAGGGCACCCGTCAGACAGATGGCGACCAGGAGCAGGGGGTATCCCACCTCCTTATTGCCGTGCCCGAGGAGGAGCATGCCCGCCAGAAGCGCAGGCGCGAGCCCGGCCGCCGGTCCCGAGATGGTCACGTAGGATCCCCCGAAGAACGGCACGACGAGCCCAGCGATGATCGCCGAGATGATGCCGCAGATGGGCGGCATTCCCGACGCGACCGCGATCCCCATAGAAAGCGGAAGCGACACGAGAGAAACGACCAGTCCGGCCGGGAGGTCCCAGCGGACCTCCTTGAGGCCGGCCCAACCGTTCTGAGGCTTCTCGATCAACCGTTCGCCACTCTGGGTGGCACCGCCGGTCGGCGGATTGGTGTTGTCTGCCTTGCCGCCAGTGGGATCACCGGGGGCGCCATTCTTTTGTGCGTTATGCACGAGAAACTCCTTAACGGCGGTATGCCGTCAGTGTCGGTTTGTGCACACCATGTGCATGCCCCGGGGCGTGGGTTTTGTGGCAGCGAGGAAGTCCAAACAGGAGCTGAAAGGAATGTCATCAGACGAGGAAGTCTGCAGACGGTACGAAACAGATCTAAACGCAAGTCCCTACTTGTATTCGACATCTGTTTCGAACGCGAGTGCTGTTCCCGTGATGACTCAGCGGCTGAGTGCTTTGTGTCAAAAGCCAATACCCTGGAGTATGCACAGTGGGTGAACAATTCACCTCTACTCGTATTTTCCAAAGAGCGCACTACTTTTTTAACGCACAGTATTATAGCTACTGCTGAGCCTTCTATGTCAAGGGATCAATAAGCCGATCTTTTGGATAAGAAATCCGCGCAATAAGGTGAGAAGACATGATAATAAGAATTGGCTTAACTATAGCATTTTTTTTGGCTTTTGTCAATCAAGAATGAGGGAGCTATCGCAAGCAAAATAACGACAAAAAGAGCTGTGGATAACAATCGTGTTCAATAGAAAAACACGCCCGAGCGCGTCTCAATAGAAGGGGAATAAGACGCGAGAAGCGTGTTTTAAGAAGGGAAGCGGAGGAAAGGCGCTAGAGCTGGCAGGCCACCCCTGCCGTGGCGCCTACGAGCAGGGTCGGGTGGGCGAAGAAGTCCGTCGCGTTGGCCGAGAACGTGAGCCGCCACACGTCCGTAAGGGGGAGGGCTACCCCCGCCGTCGCATAGATGCCGGCGTCGAGGCCAGGCCCACGGATCGCCCCGATCGGGCCGGCGCCGAAGCTGAAGTAGCTGGCGCGCGCGACCAGGAACACGGTCGCGCCGGTGGCCGCCGGCTGCGGATGAGGCACGAACCCCTCGGCGAGGTTGAGCGCCGTGCGCACCTGGAGCCAGGGCAGGAGAGGATAACTCAGCCCCACCTGCTCGGTCATGGTGACCTGTTCACCCATCCAGGCGGCATGGCCGTTCTGGACCTGGACCACCGTCGTGCCTACATTAGCGAACAAGCTCCACCGGTTGCCGGCGACCGCTTCGCGGGGCAGAAGGGTGAGGAAGGCCGCCAGAACCATCAAACGCAAAAACCCACGCATCACATCTCTCCTTTTTCTGGCCTTGTCCCGTTGTTGAGTGTCGAAACGTCAGTCCAAGGCTTAAGAGGCTACGCTCACTTTTTTAAAAAGGCAAGCATGGTTCAAAAGGGGATAAAAAACCAATTCAGATCGTAAACCGGCGCTCTTGTCAAGAAGAGGGTACTTGACGTCTAGTGCATAGTCTTTTGTAATACACTATTTTTGCCTTAGATTAGATATTTTTTGGTGGTACCCTCCATTGACCTAGAGGTAAATGTATAGTACGATCCCGCTTGTATGGGCTCTGACTACCAGTTTGATCCAAAGCAAATGGAAGCGATGGGCTTTGTCTGGGAGTTGCTCATCTCTCTCGTTGTTCCCATCGGCCTGTTTGCCCTTCTTGGGCGCTGGTTAGACGGAAAGCTAGACACGAGCCCTTGGCTGCTCGTCGCAAGTTTTCCCTTCGCTATCTTCGTTTCCTACAAGGTTATCCGTCGCCAAGCCGAAAAGCTTCAGCACGATGTCTACGACGTAGGTCCTGTGGAAGGAAAGGTGAAAGAAGCAAAGGCTGAGGGAGGGGAGGGTAAATAAGGTATTCATCTATGGTCCACGTTTCTCTTGCGGCAGAACCTGTCTTCCACATCGGCGCATTCCCTCTTACGAATGCCATGATTAACGCGCTCATTGCGACGTTGGTCTTTATTGTTTTGGTGATTGTCATCCGTTCCCCATCCGCCCGCCGTCCCGGACGGTTTCAGCTCTTTGTAGAAATGGTGCTCGAGGGGATCATGGAGTTTTTTGACCAAGTCACACACGATCGGCAAAAAACACGTAAGTTCCTCCCATTTGTCGGAACCTTATTTTTCTTCATCCTTATCTCCAATTGGTTAGGATTATTGCCAGGGACGGGCTCAATTGGAGTCATACACGAAACCGCAGAAGGAACAGGAATCATCCCATTGCTGCGGCCAGCTAATAGTGATTTAAACTTGACCTTAGCCATGGCCTTAACGACCATAATCGCCTCGCATGTCTTGGGTATCGTATCTTTGGGCTGGTGGACACACTTCAATAAGTTTATCCAAATCCATGGGCTCGTAAAAAGCCTCCGCTCGTTAAACCCTATCAAAATCCTGACCGCCTTCGTCGAGTTTATCGTTGGGATTATCGAAATGTTTGGAGAAGTGGCTAAGGTCGCGTCCCTTTCCTTGCGTTTATTTGGAAATATCTTTGCCGGAGAAGTGCTTATCACGGTCATCTCTTCTTTGTTCGCGTACTTCATGCCACTGCCCTTCATGGCACTCGAAATTATCGTGGGGGTTGTGCAGGCCGTCGTATTCTCTATGTTGACGCTTGTGTACTTAACCATGATGACAATGCCTCCTCATGGAGCCGACCATGACCATGAACACCAGCACGGGCATGGTGAACCTGCGAAAGCAAGCCATTAAGGGTGAGCTGGGACGCGGCCTTTCGTTTGTAAAGGTCGAGTGCCGTTCTCATCCTTAATCGCGTGTCTCACTATGGAACTCGACGTTTCTCGCGAGGTCATGAAAGGCATTACCATCTCCATTGGTGGTATTGGTCCTGCTATCGCTATCGGTATGATCGTATCGAAAGCGATGGAGGCGATTGGACGTAACCCAGAAGCGGGCCCGAAGTTATTCGTGCCGATGCTCTTGGGAGCCGCCTTCGCTGAAGCTATCGCTATTTACGCGTTAGTGGTCTCGTTTACCTTGTAATTAAGGTCTTCCCTCGCCCTTCCTGAGGGTGAGGCTAAGCCCTGAATATCTCTATGACTGAAGTGACTACCCAACCCGGCCTCCTCGACCTCTTTGGCTTAGATGGCAAGCTCTTTTTGGCGCAGCTTGTAAATTTTGCCGTTGTGATCTTTGTTGTCGCAAAATGGGTCTATAAGCCTCTTTTGCGAGCAGTTGATGCGCGTCAAAAGACCATCCAAACCGGTCTTGAAGATGCCGAAGTGGCTAAACGAGACCGAGAGCTGTCTGCTGCAGAAGCAAAAGCGACAAAGACCAAATCCCAAAAAGAGGGGCAGGGGATTGTAGAAGCGGCTCGCCAAGAAGCCTTGGCAGAACGGGCACGCTTAACCGCAGAAACGCAAGCAGAACTCGAGCGTCAATTAGAGGAAGCGCGTCTTCGCATACAAGAGGAAAAAGCGGCGATGACCTTAAGCGTGAAGAAAGACATGGTTGAGTTAATTTTGGCTGCTACTCAGAAAGTCGCTTCACAAACGCTCGATGAAAAAGCGCATCGCGCCCTTATCCAATCCGCAATCACAGATTTGGAAAAAAGTTCTTAGGATATGAAAAAGTCTAAAACTCTTATTCATGCTTGGGCGGCCGAAGCCCTCGCCTCCGTCGAGCTGAAGGCGCAAGATGGACTGATCCACGACCTACAACTGCTCAGAGATACGTTGGCTCAGGCACCAAATATCCGGCGTTCCCTGTCCGATACCAACACATCCATCGAGGCTCGCCTCGATCTCGTCAAGCGGGCCCTCGGTGACTTTCTCTCTCCTCCGTTACGCAAGCTCCTCGAAACCATGCTCCGCGAACATGCGCTTGAATGGTTGCCTGGTCTCGTCGATCATCTCACCGCGCTCCGTGAACGTCATGGGGTCGCCCGTGAAGTCACCGTCATGAGCGCGGTTCCTTTAGAGGGAGACGAACGTGAAGAATTACGTTCTGCTCTAGAAAAAAAATGGCAGACCCCGGTACTCTTGAATGAGCAGCTCAACCCAGCTCTCATTGGTGGGCTTCAATTACGCACGCACGATTGGTACTTTGATGCCAGTATCCAAGGACGCACGACACGCCTCGCGCAAAACCTTATCGGTTCATAAACGCCTCCACTTTCTATAACCTTTTATGCCAGACACTACACCCGTCAAAAAAAATGTCGCCGAGGACATGGTCGAGGCGCTTAAACGCGAGATCCAACAATATGGAAATGAGCATGACCAAGCTCAAGCCGGAACGGTGCTTGAAGTAGGGGATGGAATTGCCAAGGTACGAGGTCTTAGCACCGTGCAAAGCATGGAAATGGTTCAGTTTGAAAAGGGGGCATTAGGGGTCGCCTTAAACCTAGAAGAAGAACAGGTTGGTGTTATTTTATTAAGCGATGTAGATACGGTTAGTGCCGGGGAAATGGTACGCTCGACGGGAAAATTGTTGAGTCTCCCCGTAGGGAATGCCGTTCTAGGGCGTGTGGTAAATCCTCTCGGAGCCCCGCTGGACGGTAAGGGTCCAATTAAGACCACGAAAGAATATCCTGTCGAAAAAGTCGCCCCTGGGGTGATGAAGCGTGAGCCGGTCACTGTCCCGCTCATGACGGGGATTAAAGCGATTGATGCCCTCATACCTATTGGTCGTGGTCAGCGTGAGCTCATCATCGGTGACCGCCAAACCGGAAAGACAGCAGTAGCGATTGATACAATTTTGAACCAAAAAGGCACGGGGGTTATCTGTATCTATGTCGCAATTGGGCAAAAAGCATCCAAGATCGCGAAGATTGTAACCCAATTAGAAGAAGCGGGGGCGATGGAATACACGATCATCGTCGCTGCCAACGCGTCTGATCCTGCCTCCCAACAATTCTTTGCTCCATACTCCGGCGTCGCGATCGGCGAATTCTTCATGGACCAAGGTAAGGATGTGTTAGTCGTTTACGACGATCTTTCCAAGCACGCCTGGGCCTATCGCGAAGTTTCCTTGCTTTTGCGTCGTCCTCCTGGTCGTGAAGCGTATCCTGGAGACGTGTTCTATCTTCACTCTCGTTTGCTTGAGCGTGCCGCTCGCCGTAACGAAGAATCTGGAGGAGGATCTATTACCGCTTTACCGATTATCGAAACGCAGGCAGGTGACGTATCCGCTTACATTCCAACTAATGTCATTTCGATTACGGATGGGCAGATTTATCTTGAAACCGACTTGTTTTATCGCGGGATCCGTCCAGCCTTGAATGTAGGTCTCTCGGTGTCTCGCGTTGGGGGAGCGGCCCAAACCAAAGCCATGAGAAAAGTGGCGGGTCCCTTACGTTTGGAACTTGCTCAATTCCGTGAATTAGAAGCATTCGCACAATTCGCTAGTGATCTGGATGAAGCTACCAAAAAACAAATCGACCGCGGTCGCCGCTTAGTGGAAGTGCTCAAGCAGCTACAATACCAACCAATGTCGATGGAGCATCAAGTAGCTATTTTATACGCGGTGACAAAAGGGTATGCGGATACGGTTCCTGTTGAGCAAATGCGTGTTTGGGAAGAAGGATTGCACCAGGTTCTCGATCGGGAGCATGCCGCCACGATGGAGGCACTCCGCAACAAAAAAGTGATTGAGCCTGAGATCGAAGAAGGCTTAAAAGCCGCTCTTTCAAGCTACCATCTTGTCTAGGCTCGACTGAATTTCTTGTCCGTAATACTCGATACCCGATACTGTATTCTCGATACTTTCCTCTATGGCCATCCCCACCCGCGTCATTAAACGACGGATCAAGTCGATCCGCTCGACGCGTAAAATTATGAAAGCCATGGAACTGGTTGCCGGTTCCAAGATGCGCAAGACAACCCAGCTTGCGCTTGGAACGCGTCCATATACGGATTCATTGGAAACGCTCCTAAAGGAAGTGCGTACGCGCATCCACAATCCACGTCATCCATTATTAGTGGGACATCCCTTGAAACAAGGAAAAAAATGTTCCACCCTCATCATCGTTGCGAGCTCCGATCGTGGATTGTGTGGAGGGTTTAACAGCCAAATCCTGAAGAAGTTGGGTGAACTCACCCAAGCGCGTGCACAAGATACGATCGAAGTCGTGAGTGTCGGGCGACGCGCGGAACAAGGGGTTCGTCGCTTGCACCAGACGTTGAGCGCTTCCTTTGAAGCGATCTCAAGTGCGCCCTCCTTCGAGCGCGCCGCCCCCGTTGCTCGCCTAGCATACGAAGGGTTTATCAAAAAACGCTACGATCGCGTCTTCGTGGTCTTTACCCAGTTCAAAAGTGCTCTCGTTCAGATCCCTCTACATGCTCAACTCTTGCCCATGACACCAGAGGCAGAGTTACCCAAAGAAACGCCAGAAGAATGGGATTCGTTCTATAAAAAACGCGCCCCAAAACCAGACTTTGAACCAGAGGGACTCTTCGAGCCTTCTTCCGATGGTGTTTTGCAAGAACTCCTTCCTCGCCTGCTGGAAATCCAAATCTACCGCGCCCTGCTTGAGTCATCCGCCTCTGAACATAGTGCACGTATGATGGCTATGAAAAGTGCCGGCGATGCGGCGAAAGAAATGCTGGGTGACCTTACGCTCACGCTCAACCAAGCGCGTCAAAGCGCCATCACCCAAGAAATATCAGAAATTTCGGCTGGTAAAGCCGCTATCGAATAACCTGCGCCTCCCATCTTATGAAAAAACCTTCTTCCTCTTCCGCCCCTGTCGCCCAAGGCCATGTCACGCAAGTGATCGGCCCTGTGGTAGATGTAACCTTTTCTGGAGCAATGCCCGCCCTCTATGAAGCATTGTTTATTGAGCGTCCAGAAGGAAAGCTTGTGCTCGAAGTTGAGCAGCACCTTGCAGGTGGCCGCGTGCGTACCATTGCCATGGACACCACCGACGGGTTGGTGCGTGGCACGCCCGTTACCGCAACAGGCGCACCTATTTCAGTTCCGGTTGGACGTGAATCTTTGGGGCGTATGTTTAATGTGACGGGAGAAGTAATTGATGGGGGTGCGCCAGTCAAAACCAAGAAAACCTATCCCATCCATCGTGCTGCTCCACCGCTTCACGAACAATCCACTAAGTTTGAAGTCTTAGAAACGGGAATTAAAGTCGTCGACTTAATCTGTCCTTTTTTGAAAGGAGGAAAGGTCGGTCTCTTCGGAGGGGCAGGTGTAGGCAAGACCGTGATCGTGATGGAACTCATCCGTAACATTGCAACCGAGCACGGAGGCTTCTCTGTCTTTGCGGGTGTCGGTGAACGTTCTCGTGAAGGCAACGACCTCTATCGTGAAATGAAAGAATCAGGTGTTATCGATAAGACCACCTTGGTCTTCGGTCAAATGAACGAACCACCAGGAGCCCGCGCTCGCGTCGCATTAACCGGTCTCACCATGGCAGAATACTTTCGTGATGAAGAACGTCAAGACGTATTGTTCTTCGTGGATAATATTTTCCGCTTCACCCAAGCAGGTTCAGAGGTATCCGCCTTGCTTGGACGCATCCCTTCTGCGGTGGGCTATCAGCCAACCCTCGCCACCGAAATGGGAGGTTTACAAGAACGCATTACTTCCACCAAGAACGGTTCCGTCACCTCCGTGCAAGCCGTGTTCGTGCCCGCCGATGACTTAACCGATCCAGCGCCTGCAACCACCTTTGCTCACTTAGATTCAACGGTTGTGTTAGCGCGTGCCCTCACGGAATTAGGTATTTATCCAGCGGTAGATCCACTTGATTCCAACTCCACCATCTTAAATCCGCTCATTGTTGGTGACCGGCACTACAAGGTCGCGCGTGGTGTCCAACAAGTCCTTCAGCGCTATAAAGATTTGCAAGATATTATTGCCATCTTAGGCATGGAAGAATTGTCTGAAGAAGACAAGCGTGTCGTGGCTCGTGCGCGCCGCGTGCAGAAATTCTTATCTCAGCCGTTTCACGTGGCCGAAGTCTTCACGGGCAATCCTGGAAAATACGTGACGCTTGAAGAAACAATCCGTGGTTTCGAAGAAATTTTAGAAGGGAAGCATGATGATAAGCCAGAACAATCTTTCTACATGAAAGGTGGGATTGATGAAGTGACGGCCTAACTATGAGCTTCTCTTGTCGATTGGTAACGCCCGACCGTGTCCTCTTTGAACAAGAGGTTGTTTCGGTGAGCCTACCTACATCGAAAGGTGAGATTACGGTACTCAACCACCATGTTGCGCTCACGTCCGTATTGGTTCCAGGAATTATCCATTTCAAAGATGCTCAGCGCCAAGAACAAGAGGTAGCCGTCTCCCACGGGTTCATTCAAGTAGAAAAAGGGGGAGTTGTAACCATCCTCGCCGACACCGCAGAGCGCGGAGAAGAATTAGACCTGTCTTCTATTGAAGAAGCAAAAAAACGTGCAGAAGTGGTGATGCGCCAAGCGGTTGGTCGTGATGACGCCTCATTTGCTGCCGCCTCAGCTGCTCTTAAGCGAGAACTCGCCCGCGAACGGTTAGCGATGCGTCATCGTTCGCGCGGAAGTGCTCGTTTGGAAACAAAATAAAAACGCCTCACAGAACAGGAAAGAGGTTCCGAGGGCGAAGAGAAGAGTATTTTAGCGCCAATTTTTTAAGAAGAGTGTGCCCGTGGTCTTGTCATACGCCACCGGAACACATCCGGTGTTCAAGGCATTGAGGAGTTGTCTCACGGGCTCGAGCTGCTCGAGAACGCTTACCGTCTCGAGCATACTCACGCAGTAGGCGAGCAGGCGCGCGACCATAACGGTCGCTTCATATTGAAGGGGAGTAGGATCTGAAAAAGTGCCTAGCAGCTCATCATGAAACAGTTGAAACCCATGGATCTGCCATCCATCTTCCCGGCCTACGTTTGCTAGAGAAGGACGTTTGAAAACGTATCCAACGATCTGAAGACCCGCCCCAAGTGTGGTCCGCATGTAAGGACGCTGGTGAGCCTCAAAGAAAGGCGAGGCCTTAGGGTAAAGGTACACATCCATGTCGTTGATCACGTATGTCACACGTTTGACCTGTATAAACCCAGAAAAAAATGCCTTCCAGTACTTATCTGTCCGAGCCGCAGGCAAGGAACAAGATCCAGTGAGATCCGCTACAACCTGCAGAATCAGATCAGCGATCACCTGTGGCCCGTGCTCATGCAAGGCCATAACTGATAGGGAGGGAGGTTGCTGGTGGAATGGGAGCCGACGTTCTATATACGCTTTGCACTTAGCGGCGGCTTGGGTAACTCTTTCTTCGAGCTCTTTTTGCATACTCCTCCTACTTGTAACCTCAGCATATATCGTCAGATAATTCAATCCTCGCAAGCGCTGGGGCGCACAGCTTAGATGGTGTAGCCTCCCCATCCATTTTTCTTATTATTTCTCGTCTGAGTATAAAAAATGAAGACCCCAGCAGGACATCGTCAGCGGAGATCGAGGAGCGCGAGAGCTCATCGACGTGACGATGTGTGTCTGTCGGGGTTGGGAGGAGGGGAGGGGAAGGGGCGGAGTGTGCCTAGCTCGACGGGTACCTCTCCGGCGAGCGTGCCCGGAGTGTATCGATCCGCTTGGGGATGCCTACGCTCACGGTCACGGCCGTGATGATCACCACGAGCACCGCCATGGTGTTGGCCCACGCCGGGAGAACGTGGCTTGAGACCCCCTGCTGTGCGGCGACCAGGGAAACCTCGCCGCGTGCGAGGGTCGCGAGCGCGATGAGGACGTAGTCCGTTCCCTTGGCGGCGGTGATCTTCGCGTTCACGAACTTGGCGACCGTCAAGATCAGGAAGCCGCCAAAGAGGGTCGCGACCATGCGGAGATTTGCGAGGTGACGAAGGTCGGCCTTGATCGCCACGCTGACCAGGAAGATGGGGATGAAGAGGGTCTTGAGGGGCACGAGCAGATCCTCGACGCTCAGGTTCTTCTCATGGCCATCGTCCTGACCGAACTGCTTGAAGTGTACCTCCGTCAGAGCGACTCCACCGCAGTACGCACCCATCAGCTCCGAGAGGCCCGCGAGGTGTGCGAGGACGGCGTATCCCGCACAGTAGACGATCACGAGCATGAGCTTCATCTCTACGCCCTGGTGGAGGATGGAGAGGAGGGCGCTTACTCGGTGACTCGTCTTGTCTGCGAGCCAAATCGAGAACAGTACGAAGGCGACGGCCTTCACGAAGATCGTCACGCCGGGCGCGAAGTCGATCTTGCCCGTCGCGACGGCTCCGCCCAGCACCGTGATGAGCACCAGTACGACGATGTCGTCGAAGGCGGCGACGTTGATCCCGAACTGGGACTCGGCCCACGCCATCGCTCGCTTGGAGGAGATCACCATCTTCGGCACGCCCATTGACGATGCCGCGAAGATGGCGCCGGTGAAGAGAGCCTCGAGCAGGCTCGCTCCGAGGGACATGGTCAGGCCGACCAAGCCGATCACCGGGAGAACGACGCCGATGACGGCGTTGGAACCCGCGCGCGGCACGTTCCGCTTCATCTCCGGGAGCGCCGTTTCCAGCGCCGCCTCGACGAGAAGGATCGCCACCCCCCAGTAAGCCGCCTTCTCGATGAAGGCGTTGACAGGTCCGTGGTGGATGACCTGCCCCACGGCCGGGATGAAATTCGCCACGGTTCCGATGACGATTCCAACGCCCAGGTAGCCCGAGAGCTCCCCGACGCGGGTCTTGACGAAGTTGCCGGCGATGAGGGCGATGAGGCCCAGCACCGCCGTGATGAAGAACGAGGTCATGAGCTCAGGCCCATTCACCTCTGCTCCGTGCTCCTCTGCCCGGGCTAGAGCCGGGAGGAGGAACATCCCTGCAGCCACGAGGGCTGCCACTCTGTTTTGTTTGTTCACCGTGTCACTCCTGTTGTCACCGTTGCCGGAACGATTTCCGGTTCGTGATTGTCCCACATTTCTGCGGAAAAATCAATGGACGCGTCTTCTAGAAAGCAGAAAAAAGCCTTTTTTGTCAAGGATGGGGTTATTGACGGTGTATACGACCCCTATAAAGTAGCGATATGGCTACCGAAAATATCCAAAAATCATGTTGGTTAAGAGAAAAAAGCTCTTGCCTATCTGAAAAGAGAGGCGTATGATTTCTGCGCATTTATGGACGCAACCATTCTTTGGCGGATTCGTGGGTATGTTTTGCTGGCAACAGCTCTCACATTGATTGTATTTGGAGCAATCGGATACGCTATTGATGTCTGGGCCGGAACAGGTTCCAAGGCCTTTATCGGTCTCATCATACTCTCCTTCCCCGTTTCAAACATGCTTGCGATTCGCCTCACGAAGGCCAAGCTCATCCCTCCTTCTTCACGCTAACCCTCCTTAATTATGCTCGAAATATCCGTCCCCGCTGCCGTTGTCTTCCATCTCGGGCCAATCCCCGTGACGAATGCCGTTGTAGCCGCCTTTGCCTCCACGATAGTCCTATCACTGATTGCGCTGTGGATTCGTTCACGGCTGTCGATGATCCCAGGTCGTTTGCAGGCGTTTATAGAAATGATCTTCGAATTTTTTGACGGGCAAATTGAGCAAGCCTTTGGGAGTAAGGAGCGTGGTCGCAAATTCTTTCCGCTCATCATGACGATCTTGCTCTTTATTGCGATCGCCAACCAATTATCCGTGTTTCCGCTTCTCTTTCAAGTTATCGTAGAGGACAAGCCGCTCATGCGCTTAGCCACATCGGACTTAAGCCAAACGCTCACGTTGGGCCTCCTGGTGGTCGGCTTATCCCATATCATCGCGCTCTCCATGTCCCCGCTGCGCCACATTGGCAACTTCATTCGTATCAAGCCCCTGCTAAAGGCGCGTTCATTTCAAGAGATCGGCAATGCGTTTATAGAGTTCTTCCTTGGATTAATGGATATCATCGGAGAAATCGCCAAAATCATCTCCGTTTCCTGTCGTTTGTTCGGCAACTTATTCGCTGGTGACGTCATGGTCGCCGTGATCATCAGTTTGTCGAAGTTCACGGAGTTCATCGTCCCTATCCCATTCTTATTCCTAGGGATTTTCTCCGGCTTCGTGCAAGCGTTCGTCTTCACCCTCCTGTCTCTTCAGTTTGTCTCCAGCGCCTACAACACCGCCCACGCCAATCGAGAAGAGCGACTCGCGAAACAAGTCCCTGCCCGAGCAACCTCTTAACAAAAGAACAGCTGTCATCTCGAGGCCGAGGGCGACTTCTCCCGCCCTTCCCTCGAGATGACAGGCGTCTCTCGAGGATACAAAATCCCTATTTCATCCAGTCATTACTCTCTTAACCCTTATTTGTTTGTATGGATCCAATTGCATTGAAAGCGCTTGCAGCAGGAATTTGTATGGGGATCGGCTCGATCGCTCCCGCTATCGCTGAAGGAAACGTGGCGGCTAAAGCCATGGAAGCGATGGGACGTAACCCTGCGGTCGCGGACAAGATGATGCCAAACATGATCGTGGCCATGGCTATCTGTGAATCCACGGGTATCTATTGTTTGGTTATTTCTTTGATCATCTTGTTCGTCATCTAACCTAATCCTCTGACGCCTGCCAGATCGCCTTATCCCTATGGACGCCTTTGCCAAACTTGGAATCGATTGGAAGAGCATGTTGCTCTACCTCGTAAACATGGGGCTTCTGCTAACGCTTCTCACGCGTTGGTTGTATCGCCCGTTGCTAAAAGTCATGGACGACCGTCGTGAGACGGTGCGCAAGAATCTTCAAGAGACAGAATTGCTAAAGACAAAATTCGCGGAAGAGTCTAAGCGCCAAGCCCAGGAAACCAAAGATTTGCTGGTAAAAATGCAATCTGAGGTGGCCGCCGCCAAAGCGCAGGCAGAAGTCCGTGCGAAAGAGCTGATTGCCGAAGCTGACACGCGCCGCGAACAAATGTTGGAGGAAACCCGACGTCAGGTTGATGAGACAAAGAAAGGTGTCTTGAAAGAAGTCGAGAAAGAAACGCAGAAGCGCATCGAGCAAACGATTTTGCATGTCTTGAAAAACAAGATTCCTGCAGACGTTGTAAAGTCGAGCGTAGAAGCGGCTTGGAAGGATTTACATACCTAGCCTATGTTGATAGCCCTCTTATCCGCCTTTTTGAAGGACGTCGTCACCGTGGCGCGTGTAGAGGCGTTCTTTGCTCTGCCGCGCGCGAAGCGTGAGGCAGAGATTAAGCGCGTGCTAGGTGCTGAGTATCCCCAAGCTCTTAAGGTCTATCTTGCGACCGTGTCAGATGAATCTTTTGTGGCCGATGTTCAGGTCCTCTTACCGGTCATCACCTCTTCTCACGGGGTACCCGGTCACCTCCTCGAATCCACTAAGCAAGGGTCCCTCGAAGGGTATCATCTTGACCTGCCCGCGCCTCAAGCTCCATCTTCAAAAAAGACCATGGATCCGGCCACGGTTGCCCTCTCACAGGAATTTTTATCCGACGTGCGCGCCGTCCTGCAAGAGATCGTTCGTGACGCACAGACAGAACGCCGCCTCAATGGATTCGTGCAAGCTCTCGCAACAGCCTTTAGCGTCGAAGTGGCCTCTGCCTTTGATCAAGGACATGCATGGAAATCTGCGCAGCCAACCCAGGCGCAGGCAATGCTCGCACGCGTCGTGCAAAGCGACAACGCGGTCGAGATCGCTCGCGAAATCCAACAATTCCTCCAAGATCAGTGTTCTATCGCGTCACCCACTATCCAGTCACCGGTTCCCTTATCCTCTTCCGAACGTGAAGCCATGCGCACCTCGTTGCGAGAGCGCTATCCGGGCAGCTTCCCCCTCTTCGAAGTTGAACCATCATTGGCTGGAGGACTACGCATGTTCTACAAAGGTTCCCTTATCGATGAGAGTTGGATGACCCACATCGCACAAGCATTTGTTCATCTTCGAGCCGCACACTAGCCCCATCATTTTATAGATGTTATGAACCAAGATTCTCTAAAAGCATTTTTCTCAGCACTCGACACGGCGATCAAGACCGTCGAGCAAGGTTCCGCATCCGCTCCACAGGCGGGGGTGATTCGTTCTGTAAAAGACGGGATCATCCATGTCGATGGCTTGCCTGGGCTTAAGATGGGGGAGGTGTTGCGTATTGTCGGAACGTCTTCGCATGCGCTCGTGATGCAAGTAGAACGTGATACAGCCTACGCCGTCTTACTCGAGGGGTCGGAAGGGGTGCGCGAGGGTCTCGCCGCCGAATCTCAAAACCGATTTTTAACGATCTCCGCGCATGAATCCATGCTCGGGCGCGTGCTTGATCCATTGGGAGCTCCTATTGATGGTGGCTCGGCCGTAAAAGCTGGAAAAACCATGCTCCTCGAAGCGGTCGCTCCGTCTGTAATGGAGCGCTCTCCAGTGAACGAACCTGTTCAAACAGGTCTTCTTTCGATCGACGCCTTAATCCCTGTCGGTCGCGGTCAGCGCGAGTTGATCATCGGAGATCGTCAAACAGGTAAGACTACGGTCGCTATCGATACTATTTTAAATCAGCGTGGGCAAAACATGATTTGTATTTACGTGGCCATTGGTCAGCGTGAATCTAAAACCGCTCAGGTCGTGCAAACACTGAAAGAGCATGGAGCCTTGGATTATACGGTTGTTGTATCCGCCGGCGCCTCAAGTTCTGCCATTATGCAGTTCCTGGCTCCGTATGCAGGTGCAGCCATCGGTGAGTATTTTATGCACCAAGGGAAAGATGCGCTCATTGTGTACGATGATCTTTCTAAACACGCCGTCGCCTATCGTGAAATGTCCTTGTTGCTGCGTAAGCCACCAGGACGTGAAGCCTACCCAGGAGACGTCTTCTATATCCACTCCCGCTTACTTGAGCGTGCCGCAAAACTAGATGAAAAACATGGTGGCGGTTCACTCACGGCTCTTCCAATTGTAGAAACACAGGCAAATGACGTCTCTGCTTACATTCCGACCAATGTGATTTCGATCACGGATGGTCAAATTTTCTTGGAATCCTCTTTATTCTACCAAGGCATTCGTCCCGCCATGAATGTGGGTATTTCCGTGTCTCGTGTGGGGAGTTCTGCGCAGACCAAAGTCATGAAGAAGGTCTCGGGAACGGTGAAGCTCGACTTGGCACAGTATTATGAATTAGCAGCCTTTTCCCAGTTCTCAAGCGAACTCGACGCCTCCACCAAGCAGCAATTAACGCGCGGAGAACGTGTCGTGGAATCATTAAAGCAAAAAGCGCACCATCCCTACGCCCTCTGGCAAGAGGTAGTTATATTACGCGCCGCCACGATCGGAGCTCTAGATCCACTAAAACGTGAAAGTGTAACCCAAGCGATCGCGGACTTGTTAGAGGTATTCGAAATTCAGGCGGCAGATGTGGTGAAAGAAATTACTGAAAAGAAAGCTTGGAGCGATGAAGTGGGCGTGCGTGTTGATGCCGCGATCAAGAACTTCTTTGCCGCTCGGGCAGCTTAATCTGATGATGTTCGTTCCCGTTCATCATCTTCTACGCACATGCCATTTCTCGTTGAAATAAAAAAGAAGATCGGCGCCGTGCAGAATACTCGCAAGATCACGAAGGCGATGGAGCTTGTAGCTGCGAGTCGCATGAAACAGTTCCAGCGCAAGGCTGTCGGAACCCGCTTATACGCGTGGGGTCTTTTGGATGCGTTGCAGCAAGATGTAACGAATCTCAAAGAAGCAGTCTTCGGCGAGCATCGGGAAACGGGTAAAGTGCTATTTGTCATCCTGACATCTGACAAGGGGTTGTGTGGAGCATTGAATCAACAATTGATTCGCATGCTCTGGCGCTCAGAACGTTGGAAGGCGCTTCCTCCTGAGGAACGCGTGCTCATAACCATCGGGAAAAAAAGTTTTGAAGCAGCCACGCATGCGGGCATCACCCCTCTTGAGCGGTTTGAGGGATTGAGCGAGCAAATGACACCTGTAAAAGCCCTCGCCGTCATAGACAAGATTTTGGGCTATTGGGAGCGAGGCGAGGTAAGGGAAATCGTGTTCGTCTCTCCTCATTACGTGAATCCCTTCACGTTTCATCCGACGCTCAAGACCTATCTTCCCTTCAACGCAGGCATGATTGAGACGCATACCACCTGGCGCGGAGAAGCTCCCACGGATCCTCATGAGGGCGAGACGCTCATCGACTTTCATGAGCCAAGTAAAGAACGCGTGGGCGAAGCGCTCACGATCCAGCTTATCGAAACACTTTTTCTCCAGGCCTTCTACGAGCTCAAAGCTACGGAATACTCCAGCCGCATGGTGGCGATGAAAAATGCCACGGAAGCGGCAGATGAAATGGTTCGCTCACTCACCCTGTCTTATAACAAAGCTCGTCAAGGAGCTATCACGCAGCAGCTCGCTGAGCTCACTGGAGGCAGCCTTGCTATCGAATAATCTCTTATGTCTACGCAAAAAACTCATCCGAAAGGTCATATTGTTCGCGCCGTTGGCGTGGTTGTTGACGTCGCGTTCACAAACCATGTTCCTGAGAGATATTCGGCTTTAGTTGTAAGTGGTGTTGAGCCCAAGCTCGTCCTAGAAGTCCAGTCTCATATGGGAGCAGGCGTGGTTCGAGCCATCGCTATGTCTTCCACGGATGGAATTTATTCCGGGCAGGAGGTAGAAGATACGCTCGCTTCCATCACAGTTCCTGTGGGTGAGGCAGTCCTTGGACGTGTGTTTAACGTCACGGGAGATGCAATTGATGGAAAAGGCGAGATCAAAGGAAAAAATATTGAACGCCGCTCTATTCATTCTGCGCCACCATCATTTGCAGAGCAGAGTGGAAAAGCGGAAGTATTTGAAACAGGAATCAAAGTCCTTGATCTCCTCGTCCCATTTATTAAAGGAGGAAAAACGGCATTATTCGGTGGTGCGGGTGTGGGAAAAACGGTCATCATGCAAGAATTGATCCATAACGTGGCTATGGCACACGGAGGATATTCTGTATTTGCTGGGGTGGGGGAGCGTACTCGTGAGGGAAATGATTTGATCCGCGAAATGCATGAATCAGGGGTTATCGACAAAGTGGCGATGGTATTCGGACAGATGAACGAACCACCTGGAGCGCGTATGCGTGTGGCTTTTTCTGGTCTTACCATGGCAGAAACCTTCCGCGATCAAGGCAAAGATATTCTGATGTTTATCGATAATATTTTTCGCTTTACGCAAGCGGGTGCAGAAGTTTCGGCGTTGCTTGGACGTCTTCCTTCCGCGGTGGGATACCAGCCTACGCTTGCCACGGATATGGCGCAGCTGCAAGAACGTATTACCTCTACCAAGAAGGGTTCGATTACCTCCGTGCAAGCCGTGTACGTCCCGGCTGACGATCTTACGGACCCAGCTCCTGCCACGACCTTCGCGCACTTAGATGCGACGATCACGTTATCGCGTAAACAGGCTTCTATGGGGTTATACCCAGCCGTAGATCCACTTGACTCCACCTCAACCGCCCTAAAGGAAAACATTGTGGGCGCCGAGCACTACGAGGTAGCGAACGGTGTTCAGCGTACCTTGCAACGCTATAAAGAGCTGCAAGACGTGATTGCGATTTTAGGTATGGATGAGTTGTCTGAAACAGACAGACAGGTCGTGACGCGTGCGCGTAAGATCCAGCGTTTTCTTACCCAAAATTTCTTTGTGGCGGAACAGTTTACCGGAACGCCCGGTCAGCTCGTCTCACGGGCAGAAACCGTGCGAGGGTTCAAGGGAATCTTGGCCGGTGAGTTCGATCATATCCCGGAGCAGCACTTCTACATGGCGGGCACAATTGATGATGTTATCCAGCGTCATGCCAAATCTGGTAGCTAACCTATGCATGTCGTTGTTCGTACTCCAGAGGCAGAAGTCATCGCCACAGAGGCCGTCTCTGTGAGTCTTGTGACGGAGCTTGGAGCGATGCAGATATTTCCCGGGCACGCCTCATTACAAGGAACGATCTTGCTTTCGCCTTTACGTATTGAAACGGCAACGCAAGAGGAAGACTTTGTTGTCCAGCGCGGCTTTGTGATGGTTGACCAGCACAAGGACGAAGTCGCCATCATGGCCTATGTATGTGAAAAGCGTGCGGACATGAATCTTCAAACCGCGAAGGAATACCTCCAGGTTTTACTAGATGCCTTACAAGCTCACGAATCATTAGGAAAGTATCAATTACTTCATTTAGAAAGTGAAAAAATAGCCACTGAGAAGAGGCTCGAGGTCCTACAAACGGAAACGAACTAGGAAGATTGTATCTTCTTTGCCTAAGGGGTAAGCTTATACCATATGAAACGCCTTGCGATCCTCTCCCTCGCCGTTGCCGCCATGGGAGCCGGCTGTTGGTCTTCTGAGTCCACTACTCCTGTGATGCCTAGCCAGCCTCCCGCGGCTATCCAGCCTGGAACGTTGCCTACGCCGGAAAACCCCGCCATGATGCCTAATCCAACGCCCACGCCGGAAAATCCAGCTATGATGCCCGTGACTCCCACGGCGACACAGCCAGTCAAGCCCCCTGCCGATGAAACGGTCTATGCTATTGTTGAAATGAGTGAAAACGGCTTCAAGCCCGCTCAGATCACCGTCAAAAAAGATACGATCATCCGTTTCAAGAATGTTGGCCAAACCGGCATGTGGCCAGCCTCAAACCCACATCCAAATCATACAGCCTACCAAGACTTCGATGCGCGTCGCACCGTTAAGCCAGGAGAAATATACGAATTCCGTTTCAAGAATGTAGGAACATGGGGAGTCCATGACCACTTGAGCCCAGGACTTACGGGTCGCATCGTGGTGCAGGAATAATCAATAGGAGAATAGAAAAGAACGGGTTCACCCCGTTCTTTTCTAAATCTTGCAAATCACTGTTTCAAAAAATCTTTCACAAATTTGAGCGCCTCATCTCTTGTCGTAATCCGTCCCTCATCGCGTTCATTCTCTGTCATACGGATGAGCTCACCGATGCGTGGCCCCGCCTTCACTCCTAATGCCATCAAATCCTCTCCACGCAATAATGGCTGAAGGGACGATCCATCCGTCTCCAGTTCTTCGGCGGCCTGTGCAAACATGACTCCATCCTCATAGATAGGATCATCTGCTTTCGGAAGCGTTCGACCTCGATAATCAGCTTCCGAGATAGCCAATAGGACGCGCCAGGACATCGGATGAATGCGTTGTAAAAGCTTACGCACCACATTTTTATATTTCGCGGGTGACCACTGTTCTTTTGTCGCCTGTAAACGAAGCATACCAGGTTTCAAATGCTCACGCGCAGCCATCATCGCCGCATGGGTCGCGTCTTCACCAAAGCAAAAACGCGCCATAAATAACTTCGTTGGCTCAACCCCTGCGGCTTCATGCCCCAAGGATCGAATACGCATCACGCCTTGTTTAGGCGCGAGTTCCGTCGTCGCGGGTTTGCCCAAGTCATGACAAAGCGCGCCGAGCATGATGTGGAGACGTTCCTCTTTAGAAAATGGTTGCTGTCTGATGATATCCGCGGCGCGGTCTACGACCATGCAGGTGTGGATCCAAACATCTCCTTCGGGATGCCATTCTGGGTCTTGTTCAACACCGATGAGCGTCTGCAATTCTGGGAAATACTTCTCTAAAATGCCAAGGTTCCGCAGGTAAACAAGTCCTGTGGATGGAAAGACGGATTTTAGCAGCAACTTTCGCCATTCTTCTGTCACTCGTTCAGACGGGAGGTGGTCTAACTCGCCGCGTTCAACCATGGTTCTTAATAGACGTACAGTGTGTTCTTCCATTGTTAATTCAAAACGTGCCGCAAATTGTACGGCGCGATACACACGTAATGGGTCTTCTCCAAAATGGTCAGCGTCAACGACACGAAGGATTCTTGTCTCAAGATCCGCCACTCCATGCCAAGGATCGATGACTTCGCCGGTTAAAGGGTCGAATAAGATCGCATTGATTGTAAAATCACGTCGTCGCGCCGCTTCTTTAGGATCTAGCCTAGGATCGCCCTCAACAGCAAAGTCTTTATGACCAAGTCCTGTCTTCGATTCACGGCGGGGGAGAGCGATATCCAATTCATACCCATCGCCTAATGAGATTTTGAACACGCCAAAGGCTCGTCCTACTAAATTAACTCGATCAGGGAAGTGCTGGTGCAAAAGAGTCTCAAGGACGGATGGTTCGACGCCATACACCTCAATATCTGCGTCTGTAGGGGAAAGGTGTAAGAGGAGGTCGCGAACAAATCCACCGACGAGGAGCGCATGCGGGGAAGAGAGGGCGGGGGATGGCTCGATCGTCTGAACAGCCTGAGCCACGGCCAAAATAGCCTCAACAATACGAGGATTTTGCGCCTGTAGGCGAGTGAGAAGGGTGTTACCTTGCCCTGGCATGGCGTGACAGTATCAAACTCCTAGTCTTTTTCCAATCGTTTGCTTAAGTTCATCTAACCCCACACCTGTCACCGCTGACACAAATACAGGTGTCTTATCTTTGTAGTTTTTTATCAGTGTTGCTTTCGCTACGCGTTTCACTCGATCAATCTTATTAAATACGTAGATAGCCGGAGCGTTCTCTAGGCGGAGTTGCGCTAAAACACCCTCAACTTCCGCGATCTTCTCGCTCATGTATGCATCGCTCACATCGATGACGTGAAGTAATAGATCAGCGTCCACCGTTTCATCCAGGGTTGAACGAAAGGCTTGGATCAGTTGTGGAGGAAGATCTTGGATAAACCCAATCGTGTCGGAAGCTAAGACGGGAATAGGGGACGGCAGAGATTCGAGGTCAGAGGCCAGAGGTGGGGAGTTTTTGCGCGATGATGGGATCAGGATCTTTCCTACCCGCGTATCTAACGTTGCAAACAACGCATCAGCCACATAGGCACCCTTACGCGTCAACGCATTCAAAAGCGAAGATTTACCCGCATTCGTATACCCAACGATTGAGACGGTCTGTAAGCCTAAACGCGCTCTTCGGTCACGATGGAGTTTGCGGGTGCGACCAATCTTTTCCAGTTCTTTCTTCACATGCTCCGCCTCCTTTGTAAGATGACGCTTCATGAGCTCTGTGTTCGTCTCCCCTTGTCCACCACGCACACCAACACCTCCGACCTGCTGCATCATTTCCATTCCCATTCCAAAGATACGTGGCCCCATATGGTCGATGGCAGCCAGTTTAATCTGAAGCTTGGCCTCCACCGTCTTTGCATGCTGTTGGAAGATCTTCAAGATCAAATCCACCCGATCCCACGCCACAAGCTTGTGAGGGCGTAATTTCTCGTTTAGCTCATACATTTGCCGCGGCTTGAGCAAATTATTGACCACGATCAAGGTCGCTTTCTCGGCCATTGCAAGCGCAATCAACTCCTCAATCTTCCCCGGCCCAATATACGTCCGATAGTTGGGCGAATCCTTCTTCTGCAAGAGTTTAACCACTACAATTCCCCCAAACGTATCCGTCAGCGACTCCAATTCCAATAACCGTCGTTCCGCGATCTTAGGATCTGTTCGCGGCGGGACGACATCAATGAGAATGGCGCGGGGTTTGAGGG
>CAZTQP010000001.1:22135-44474 GCA_964615825.1 uncultured Gammaproteobacteria bacterium | reverse complement strand
TCACGTTCCGAAGAAATGACAATGCGATATTGCCCGCATTCCCTACGACCATGTAGATTAGGCGCATTAAACCGGCCTTGCCCATCTGTCACGGTATCCACCACAGGATTTCCACGATACGTAACAACCACACGTGCACCGGGAATCGCTACTCCTGCATCGCGATCAAACACTTCACCCCGCAATGTCGTGGCATTCTCTACCGAAGGCGTGCCTAAACAGCGACCGCATCCCGCAAATCCACAGCTCGTAGAACAACTTAAGGTGTCCGCCACGGTCCCAGGAATACAGGCAGACTGATTTGTGATCGTAACGCGTTGATTCGTTTGCGCCAGATGACCTACACAGTTACCCCCTATACAAGGTCGGCACTCGCCCCCTGCCACTCGCACTCCCACGTCATACCCCGAAACATGCGCCTCTAAAGCACAAGTCATACAATCAACCGTGAGGCCAGTTGAATTTACACACACGGAGGAACCATCCGGATTTGTAACATAGGCATAGGTGTTACAGGTGGAATTGTTCGCATAATCATATCCAATGGCACGGCAAGAACTTCCTGGCGCAACCCCATCAAATGAACAGGTTCCACCTCCTTGACACGCACCATCCGTCGTACAGCGAGCACCAACACTCGTGCCACCTACACAAGCACCAACAAAATCACACTGTTCACGCCCGTCGCGACGCCCATTGCCACAGAAGCCACCGGATTGTGCCTCAACACGACACGATGTCGTACAGACAGCACAGGTTAGACCATACTCAGAGGTACAAGCCGCGCCATTACGCCCTCCACGCGCAGGATCACCGTAATCACACTGCTCAGCTCCCGAACGTAAATACCCATCACCACACACATTCGCCCGACACAAAGACGTACAGCTGTCATTATCGCTGCTATTACCATCATCACAATCTTCACCCGCATCCCGCACGCCATCGCCACAGGTACCAGCTGGCTGACAAGAAGACCAGGGACGCCAGCGACATTGCGCAACAGCCTCAGACTCTGAAGGACCACAGGAACGCGTGCGCTGCGTAGCATACGCATTACAGCGCCCCCCGGGACCACATTGCGTATCTACCGTACAACTTACTTCAAAACGCGACACACATCGTCCACCCGCAGCCGGAACCGCACAATCTGCATCCGTGGAACAGCGGCGATGGTCACCGGCCTGACAAATAGAACCCGCTCCGATACAACGACTCACCGAGATACTGCGACAATCATCAAGGGCGGCAATAGCAGGAAGTCCAAAATCACTTGCCTCGCTTCCACACCGACCACTTGCAACACCAGGAATCGTACAATCTAGATCGGTAGTACAAGCCTTCGTACCCACGAATGGCCCACTAGAACAAATGCTCGAAGTCGTGACTTCCGTTTGACCAGGTTCACACTGTTCTCCATCCCCCGCTTGCACAGCTCCATCCCCACAGAAAGGCGCACGGCTACGACAATCGAAACCACAGCTTTGAGAAACGCTACACATTTCACGACCTGGCTCGCTTGCGCGCGTATCACAGTACTGACCATTTCGCGTTCCGTTATCGCAAGTTTCTCCTGGACTTAATTCCCCGTCTCCACAACTTGCATCAACACCAGTACAGGTACGGTTACAATGACCGTATGTTCCATTCAAAGCCCCTTCATCACACACTTCTTCTGCACCTGCACGCGGGATAGAGCTGATGGAAACACAGCGCATAACCGTCCCCACCGGATCACGCGAATCTACACACTCCGCGGAGATATCTGTCGTAGCGGCGGAACAACTTTGGCCATATTTTACACCAGAACCTTCGCACAAATATCGATCAACACGACCATTGCCACACAATCCAAGCGGGACACAGCGCGTTGTAGGCCCATCAATAAAGTTTTGACAGGTTGGCGCACAAATCTGCTGCTTCATGCCGGGACGACCATCGGCGGCCACGCAAGAAGCGGTAGCCGTGTCTCCAGACTCGCATGCTTCGCCCGCACTTCTAATTCCATTCCCGCAGACGGCATCTATACCAAATTCACGCCCTGTACAAACATTTTCGTATCTCCATTGCCCCCCAGTAGCCTGACACGTTCCACGAGAACTTTCGCGAGCAGTTCCTGCATAATAGGTAATACATTGAGTGTCTGTTTGACATAATTGTCCCGTATTACTGCAACGTCGCGTTCCGGAAATAAGCGGAGGTTGGTAACGGTCATACGAAGCAGCTTCTAATTCCGTCCCCAATTCATAGGCCGTACCATTTCCAATAGAACGATATTGATAAAATCGTGACGGGCCAGACGCGAGACGAGGACACATAAAGCGACGAGCACTCACCTCCCAACAGGTAGAAGGATCATAGGAGGCAACCGCGCCACTCGCACGCGGGATCCCTGCACACGTTCCACCCACGCGACAATCGCTCGCATCCATACAAGGCTCACCTGGAGTAGCGACGCCTGCGTACGTACAACGACCACACGTCAAGAATCGGTTGACCGGATCAATCGGCAACGATCCCCCTAACGCCTGACCCAACACCGCCTGCCAGCTTCCCCAACGACTGTTTGTAATTCCTTGCAAGTATGATCCATCAGTGATGGTCGGGTAGCGACCATCACGCACACGAGCCGCCTCTAATTTGGTCATGTATGTCTGAAAATCCGCCAAGCGCTGGCCATCACGTTGAATTTTTGCTTTAAAACTTGCACAACGAAGCGCATCCCCATGCGCAGCACACTCCCAATCAGAACTACACGACACGACACGTTGACGATCAAGATACACAGCTCCTGTTTCGGTCTTACACACATTGGAAGAATCCGCCTGGATATTGACATTAAATACCCAATTCTGAACCAACTGGTCAAAGATCTCTTGGGTTTGCGGCTGCGCATCAGGATTGTGGGAAAGAAGGTAAATCGTTGACGTAACCGCCCCACGCGTAGAATCCTGCAAATTTGGCGCGGCCACATACACCGTTGCTCCATCTTTAATCGCCTCATATCCATCCACAGCCAAAGACGTGGGGGAACCCGTAAACCCTTGCGCGGTATACCAAGCCCGAGCAGACAAGTGGAGAGGGTTATCAAAGATACGAATACCGATCGCATCTTTGCGCAAGACAGCTGGTACATCCGTTGAATCAAGCGTCAAAAGATACTGGCGCAGCAATCCACGAGACGCATCTGCCGTAGAAGGAGGAGTGGGACGAATCGTGAGAGAAGGGAGATCATCCGTAGAGGTAGCGGAGGCGCCTTGATCCAGACAATAATTCGTTCCAAAGTTGTAGTAGGGTCCATTCTCAAAGATAGTTCCGGTCAAAACACTTGGCTCACCCGTACGTGGGCGTGAATCACTAAACAGGAGCGCTCCTGCATACCGAGTATCCGCTGATGGCCATGAACGCTGACACAAAGACACGGTTGCCAGACGCGCTGCCTCTAACGTCGTACCAGAAGCAGACGGGGTATTCACTGAATCGCGATTGATACGAACACCCGCAAAGATTAAAGAGGATCCTGTCCGATTCTGTGCCTGAATAGTTGAGGTTGTGGACTGCTGAGCTCGATCCGTAACGGTCGCTCCCACGGTCAAGACACGTGTCTCGGAAGATAACCAAGGATGCCAGCTCCACCCATATTCGAGGACGGATGAAATGGGTCTTAACACGCCTTCTTGAGACGACATAACCATCGCTGAAAAATCATGCGATTCCCCTTGTTCTTGGAACAGGAACGGATGCTCTGCATTCGTATCACGAATCACGATATCGTTCGCTGCACAAATCCGATTACCCGTCGTAAATGTCCAGCTCACATCCCCCGCCATGACAACCCCACGCGTGTTTCGTACCCCCGTTTTAGTAGCATCGGTCAAATCCAAGTCACCTCGTACAATCAAACGATATGTCTTGCTCGCAGCCAATGCGCGATCAAGAGTAAACACAGCACGCGTTCCGGCTCCATCACGTTCAATATTGATAGCCCCCGTAACTCCACCAATACAGACACGCGGATAGACACTAACTGGAGCCACCGCCTGAGTCCCGGTCGGACATGCAGCTCCCACATCCATAACTTCACCTATCAAAACACTTTGACGTAAGGACGCTTCATCCATGAGCTGGTTAAAGCTTAAATACACACTTGTATTACGACACACATTAGTTGCATCCGGTAATGGATAGCGCACACGTGTGACCTGAGGACGCGCCATACAGCATCCGTTTATCGTAAGACCACTCCCCTCGATCGTACGGCCCAAGACAGGATCCCCAACACATTCGCGTTCCGCGGTAAAACCACATTGCAATCCATGCTGTGCTTCTCCCGTCTTGGTTGCGTATGTCGCTCGGACACGACTCATCATGCGTCCTTGCGTATCCGGCTCACGCTCACCGACGATTTGAGAAATCTGGCGCCCATCGGTTGAGCCGTCACCACGCACAGCCTCGCACTGCTCCCCCACCGAACGAATTCCATCTCCGCAAATAGATGGGTTCGGAAGATATCCAATCGAGGAACCTTCTGCTAAACAACGCGCAGAACATCCATCCCCTGCACGCCCATTCGAGTCATCACAATCTTCGCCCGCTTCAGTCGTGCCATTTCCACAACAATTAAGACGTGAATCCGTAGGACCCCCAGGCGCAGGACAAGCAGCCGTCCCCTCATTCAAACATGTCTCACGGTTACATCCCGTCGGCCAACTCCCATCAGATCGACGTTCACACGATTCACCAGACTCAAGCGTACGGTTTCCACAAATCGCTATCACCGAGCGAGAGCCTTCATGCAAACATTCAGGACTACACCCATCTCCAGGGGTCAAGTTGCCGTCATCACAGGTTTCACCAGCACCAACCGATCCATTTCCGCACTGACTATCTTCTCCAGGCGTCGTCACCGAACCAGAGCCCAGGGCCAAACACCGATCCGTACAGCCGGTTCCAGCGAGATTAACGGTACAGCGACCTCCACCGGTACAATTATCATCACGTAAACAGACGGCTCCAACCCGGTCACCACCCACACACGTCTTGCCAGGATCACACTGCTCACCCGCCTGGAGGCGTCCATCTCCACACGTCCCACCCGTCACACCTGACCAAATACAGCTTGAAGTACACAAGCTACCGGCCACACCATTCAATCCACCACCGTCCGCACTCCCTAAATCACATTCTTCCCCTGCTTGGGAGCCAGGTGGCAATACCTTACATGCCTGAGACGCATCAGCACGCAAGACACAGTCAGTATCAGCCGCGGTACAGACACAACCGGGTTCAGGTGGAGTGCACGTAGGCGAAGCAGCACGTCGACGACAACTCGTTCCGTCGGTCGTTTCAACCGTCGTATTTCCACAACTTGCGATCTGTCCATCCACTCCTTCTGAACCCATGTTCACACACCGACCGCTACAATTCGCCGGAAGTGTGGCGCTCGTATCGATCAATCCATCCCCACGCGCGTTGATAAACTTAGAAACATCTACAAACTCAGAATTCCAAACATAGCTCCCACGACTCATCAAATACTGTTCGCCACAGGCTTGAGAAAGACTGACGGGTTCTGCTGTAAACAATTCCCGGGCACCAACAACGGTCTCGACTTTTTCAAGCGGGATCACATCTACCCGTGTAACATCACAAATGCCACGATTATCTTGACGGACTCGAAAGCGCCAGGCAAAGCCCTGTCGATCATTTAGCTCCGTTAACGGAAGCCCCGTGAGAGAACGTAGCCCTTCACGACCCGCTGGATCCGTATCCCCTTTCAAAATAAGTTTATAAAACGCTCCAGCTTCTAAATAAGAAGCTCCCAATCCACTTACCGGGTCAATCTCCAAACGCCTTGCACGCCCAGGAGCTCCCGTCACCGTTCTAGAATTGACCAAATTCACTGAACGAGAAGATAAAACAAGCGGTGTAGATGGAGAAAAAGAGCGGCAATTCTCATTTGTACATTTGTACAACAATACCTGACGCGTTGTAGCAAACGTCGCGTCCATAGGGACATTAAACTCAGCCCAGATCTTCGCTTCCGTACACGCTTCATTACAATTTGGTCCGTACGAAACAACTCGCGGCGGAATAAACTGAATATAAAGAGGTGCTGTCCCAACAACAGGGATATCACTCTCAGCTACCGCCTGGGCGTTTACCAAAACTGGCAAGGTAGGACCCGTTTCATTCTGAGCCGTCGCCGTTTGACGCCAAGGACAGTGCGTGAGAGCACCCCCCGTTCCTGCCACAGCCGCACGACCTGGCACGGATACGCAGTCGGTTCCGCCATAATTCGAAAGGCTCGCCCTTGAATCCGGAGTAATCAACGTACGACCCGTATACCAGCTCCAGCTCAATGTCGCAGGGTTAATCTGGATACATTGGTCTTGTGCCGACAACGCATTTCCACGATAGGTGACCTGTTCACCCAGCTCATGAGCAGTAAATGGGGAAGGCGTTACCCCCGCCGCCCCCACGCGACAAGGAATCGTAGACGAAGCCGTCGAAAACTGGAAACAATAACCCATGCCTGCTCCACAACGAGTTAGCGCACGCATCGCAACGCCATCTTGAGAAGCAATCCGCGTCGTCAAAGAAACATCATACGTACTCGTAGCGCTCCATACCTCCGCACCTCCTGGAGAAGAAGGTGCAGGCGAGAATGTCACCATGGTGCGGCGAGTCGCAAGAGCGCCATCTGAGTCATTGATTTCAAAGCGGCCACTCACAGGCACCTTCGTCGCACACGGATTCACTCCGCTTGCCGTACATCGACTGACGATAATATTAGAAGCGGTAAGCGTGGCACGATTCATGAGCGCATTAAATCGGATCACAACCTCGGCGTTTACACACGCATTAGCACCTCCCACTCGTCCATTCCAAGGACTTGGGGAAGGAGGAAGTTCGGCACGACCCGAGCATTCTTCTACCACTTCAGGGTAAAGAGGGAGTTGACCAGTAGACACCTCCCACCCATACATAGAGGAAGCTGCAACCGCCGCACACACCCCGCGCACAGAACATTGACCAGAATCACGGCAACATGTTTCTGCGCCACACATAAGCGCATCTTCCGTACAATTACGGACCGCAAAATTGACTCCATTAGAAGATGAAGCAGTGCCAAGGGTGACACGGACAGGGCCAGTAAACGCCCCACTCGGGACCGTGGCCGTAATCGCACTATCCGTCCAACGAGAGATCGCGGAAGCCGCAACACGCGCCTCAGGAAAAGACCCTTGAAACGATAGGTTATCCGCTCGCGATCCAAAACGCTCACCCGTAAGAGTCACCACCGTGCCAACCGGACCACCAACCGGTGCAATTGAACAGATACCTGGACGCGCAATGGCCGAATTGACGGTGAATTCTGAACGATTGCTCTCTACTCCATCTGCCTGACGACGAACATACACCCGATACACATCCGGGGTAACCGCCGAACGAAGGGCAATGGTAGGGGGAACTTTTACCGTCACCGTCGTGTCATGCCAAAAGTCGCGCGCACAGGCTTCTGGGAACGTTGTATCCGCCGCCCCTTGTTCACCCGTGCGGGTGTTCACAAACACGACCTGCCCAATCGTTGTCCCAAAATTTCGACCTGTAAGCGTAATATATTCTCCAATTGGTCCACGCACCGGATCAAGACTGTCAATAACCGGATTGCCCCGTACCGGTTCCGTTACTAAAAACGAAACGCTGTTAGACTCTTCCGTCCCAACTCGTACACGAACCGGATATCTTCCGGCCGTAATTATAGGCACATTCATCGCAACACGAGCATTACTCCACGGCGACACAAACGAGGCTGGTGTAACATCACGCTCGCCGAAAAAGACTCGACCAGGCGTAGAACCAAGCACAACTCCAGACAACGTAAGCACGTCTCCACGCTCACCATTGACAGGAACGACACCACACAGCCCAGGTCGTGAAACTCCGTTGATCGTAAACCCGTCCAATGTAGGTCCATTAGTGTCATTCGTAGCATCCGACAAACTCGAAGAGGCGTTCGTGATTTGAATCGCTCCCGTCCGTGCACTCGGTGGCACCTCTACAATAACCTGCGTAGCCGACCAGGTCGTTCCAGAAGCACATACCACAGGTGGAGAGGCGATCGCCCCAAATCCCGAACCATCCCAAAATCGCACTTGACCAGGTCTATGACCAAAATTCGCCCCTGAAATGGTCACGATCGTTCCCGCCTTCCCATTATTTGGACTGACATTCAAAATAACAGGGCGCTCAACACACACTCCGCGCTCACATAACCCATTACACTCTAAAGAATCGCGACAAACAGCTCCCGCACATCGTCCACACGCGCTTCCTCCACAATCAAGACCTGTTTCATCCGCATCCTGGCTTCCATTAAAGCAGTGCTCTGGCCGAACCGAAACCACAATCTCCCCACTCACCGCTCGATTACTGTCCCCATCATGCGCAGACGAACGAAGAGCATACGTTCCTGTCGCAACCCCTCGCGTAGACCAAGGAATGGACGCGGCAAAAACAGGAACCGTCGAAGTAGGCGAGGCAACACCAATATCAGCTCCCCCTACCGAGCTAGACACGTAGCTAACGGCAAAATTATCCACCGCCCGTGTAGCGATTAAAACCGAGTCATTCTGAGCGACGCTTTGCCCATAGTAAGGAGCCGTAATGGTAACACTTGGTGCAGAGCTGTCCACCTGATTACCCGTTTTAAACAACCCTTCACACGCAGGAGCCAAGCCTCCACATACTAACCGTTGAGACGCCACACCTCCACGCGCCAAAGAACGCAAATCCCGTGTAACGGAAGCACGAAATTCTGTATTTTCAGCAAAACATCGCTCTGAAGGAGCTGCAGGACATGCCGTCGTTGGAACAAATTCCACCACCGAGCCGAGCACCGTAATCGTACCGTCAACAGGAGCATTGTCAGAAACTCTGTATACTTTTACATACAAAGGAGCGCTCGCCGGATCAACCTGATCACTAAAAATAAAGCGTACACGTACATTACGCCACGCAACATCCCCTCTTGGAGAAATAGACGAAACCTGAAAACCAGAGAACGCTCCCCCACCGGCTCCGAATCCGCCTCCACCCCCCGGTCCTCCGTCCTGCGTCGTGCCGCCTCCACCGCCCGGATTTGTAGCCTCCAACAAACGCGTCAAGACATACCGAGTAATCGCCCACGAACTCAAAATAATAATCAAACCAATGATCGCATTTCGCAACAATGTCTTAGCTTTTTCCGTATTTCCCGCATCACCACCCGACGTCATCCATAAAAAACCCGCGTAGACAACCAATCCGAGAAAAATAATCCCTAACAATCCCAAGGCAACATTAATGATGCGAGCAGCGATAACACGCGGATCCCCAGAAGATAACTTGATGGTCGGAGCAACCGCACTCAACCCCTCACTCACCTGAGCATGAACCGCCGGTGAGGCAAAAAACCAAGCCCCCGCTATCAAGAAGAGGGCAAAAGCGGCATACGATGCCAAGCGAAAGGCGCGTTTCATGGAGTTCGTCGAGAAAAAGAGCAATCCCCTGCCTGTGTCCGGTCATTGCAACAAGTGGGTGAACCAGGAACGCCGCCTCCTCCCAATGTTGCCGAGCATGTCACGGATCCAGACGGTTTAAAGCAGTTCTGCAACAAGTTTTGCACCCCAGATGTGATGACAGGGGCATACACAGGCGCAGGAGCAACGGGGCCTGGTGGCGCGCCAGCAACGGGCCGTGTTGGACGTGCATAAAAACGGTGACGAATTCCAATGCGTCCAAACGCCGCAGGATCTTCTCCTGTCACAACTTCCCCAGAAGCCGCCAACACATCTAGAATCGGCGTGAACCAAAACGTATCCGCCGAAACTTCCGCAGGCTCATTTGTACGAGTCATATAGATATTGCGAGAGTTGACCGTCGAGCCCTGCAAGACGTTCGACAAAACATCATCTGCAGACGTTCCAAAAACCGCTTGCGGAATGTGATCAGGAGGTAAATTGCTTGCCCCAGCAGGATACGCCGCCAACCCGACCGGTGGATTTGTGCGAGCAATACGTGGCGCTGTCAGCACCACTTCCCCACTCGTTCCAAAACTAAACCTTCGGTTATCGCTAGGAGGACCATCCGACTCTCCATCTCCATTTCCGTCAAGCGAGTTCGAAGCCGTATCCACCACCCCATCAAAAATACTCCCACCACCTGCCGTCGATACAATCCGTGCCTGAGGCGGTTCCACGGATAAACTTGCAGATTTCGCTAACACGGCAATCGTGGAAGCGCGAGGCAAACAACGCACTTCTCTTCCACAAGCATTCTGTCCACATGCATCATCAGGAATAAATTCAACGGTCTGATATCCATTTGAGAGAAGGAATTGACCTGGGACACGAGCTGCGGGCGCTTCAGGATCACCTGTTGGAGCCGCACTCACTTCAATATTGGAGAATCCACGTCCAGCCCGGAAAAGACCAGCGGCACTCGTTGGGTCGATCGCTTCATTAAACGTTATCTGCAAAATCGCATTCGGTGGTTGGACTCCGCGCGGAGGGAGCACGGAGATGATTTGAGGCGGCGTCAAATCAACCAAGGTAGACACCTCAAACTGCCAACGATATCCAGAAGGGTATTCTGAACCAAAAGCAGGCTGCCCACTCTCAACTAATAATCCTGCCCGTCCCGATACCAATTCAACGCGATATGGTGTATTCACGGTAGAACTTCCCAACCATTCACGCGGCTTAAACACGAATGTCTTGCGATCTTCAGTAAAACGCACATCAACCTGGGCAGAGGTTAACGTTTCCTCACGGGCTCCATTCAACTTCACGATATGGACGGTTCCCACATTCAAAGCGGTCGCCACCGCATCATCCGTCAGATCAGCGGGCGTCCCACGATCATCATATCCTTGAATCAAGGAAGAAAGCTTGATTGGTTCTTTAAACGTGACAATGATCGAGGTATTACGCGGTACACCCGTAGCATCACGTACAGGCAAGTGAGATTCAATAATCCCATTTCCTAACGCCCCTGCCGCTGAAGGAAAGTTAAGCCCCGCAACTGGCCCTCCCGCTTCTCCATTCTGCCCCCCAAGAAATGCTGTATCTAAACGCGATAAAATAAACGCGGTAATAGCAAATGAAGACGCAATAATCACAACTCCAATAATCGCATTTTGGATCATGCGCCGAGCTTCCGCCGTTTTCTCGGCCTCACCCCCCGCTGTCATCCACAAGTAGCCCGCGTAGATAAGATAGCCCAAGACAACAAGCCCGAGCGCCGCTAAAAACGCATAGATAACCCGCCCTACGATGACATAAAGATTCGCAGAGCCAACTCCCGCCTGACGGGCAACCGCAGCAGCACCCCCCACGGCCTCACTCGTTTGCGCGAGGACCTCAGGAGCAACCATCGCAAACCCAAACAAAAACACAGCGATTCCAAGCAACACGCTTTTGGAAAAACGCGCACGGGAATGGGCTGTGAAAAAATGAACGGAACCTTTCCGAAGCATGGGAAAGAAAGATTCGTGAATTAATGAAAACAATGAGGACTCACAGATTTGCATGAAGAGCTGTGAAGCAATCCATGAAATCTATGAGTCCCATTCTACCCTGCCAGTAATCTTTCGACAATACGTCTGACGTCATTCCCATCCGCGCGACCCGCCACCGCTTTCATCGCGACTCCCATGGCTTTTCCTACCTCTTTCACATCTGCCGCCACCAACGCTTCACGCACGATCCGCTCCACTTCTTCTAGCGGCAAACTCGGCGGTAGGTACGCCGCCAAAATGTCAATCTCTTTTTGTTGACGCTCCACCAGGTCCTGACGTCCCGCATTGGTAAAGTCTGAAATCGCATCCTGGTACTGCTTAATCATGGTTTTTAAGACAGCAACAACCTCTTCATTTGTGAGCACGCGCTGGACTTCAATCTGGCGATTTTTAAGAGCCGTGCGCGCCAAACGTAAGGTAGAAATCGTCACCTCATCCTTCGCTTTCATAGCTTCTTTAAATGCTTGGTCCAACTGTTCAAGAATAGTCATAGGAAAAATCAGAGTCTACATACGCCCTAAATACAAATGGGCTTACGTCTTCTGGACGCCTTTGGCCCAAACCACGTAAGCCCATCTTAGCACGTGCGCACGTTATGCCGCACGACGCGTATTGCGTTGTTTCTTTGGATCTTCTTTAAGCTGACCCGTCTTCGCTAAGTATTCGTACTGTCCACGCATTTCTACACGACGCAAGGCGCTGTCGCGACGCTTCGTAAGGTTTTGGGACTTGCTGCGAAAACGACGGCGGCGCGTCTCAATGGACCGTCCACTGTCTTGGAAACGACGCTGAAAACGGCGCAAGAGAGCGTCAAAGGTTTCATTCTTTTTTCGTTTAACATCTGCCATAAGCCACGCTCCTTTCTATAGATAAAGTCACAAATAAGTGCTGGCCAGAAGGTACAGGAAAACCAGAATTTCGTCAATCTAACCAACCCACCCCTAGCTCAATCCCAGCTTCTTCTTCACTTCATGGACCACTTTCTTGGCATCCACAATTTCCTGGGTGCCTGCATCCATATCCCGGATAATCGCGGTTCCATCAAGCACCTCCTTTTGACCGACGACAATCGCCCACTTAGCTCCACGACGATTCGCGAGCTCCATTTGAGCTTTAATTGAGGATTTGCTAAATGCTTCGCCAATCAAAATCCCGGCACGGCGAAATTCTTCAAATAACGCAAGGGCTTTTTTCTTCCCTACATCTCCCAATTGGGCCAAGAATACATCCACTGGCGCCATGGATGAAGGCACAAACGAAGGAGCCGTGGCACTTTGGTCACGTTCTTTCAACCGAGAAGCGATACGATCCAATCCAAGAGCGAATCCCGCCGCAGGTGCCGGATGACCACCCAGGACTTCGACTAACCCATCAAAACGACCACCACCTCCAAGGGCGGATTGAGCCAAGTCCTGGTCATCACTCTCGGCGTACCATTCAAACACGGTCTTTGTATAATAATCTAAGCCACGTACAAGATATGGATCCAGTTCGTAACGAACACCTACCTCATCAAGATATTCAAGGACCCGTGTAAAGTGGGCTTTTGACTCTTCATCAAGCCAGTCTACAATCTGTGGGGCCTCCGCCTTGAGTTCAACCATGGCAGGATCCTTAGAATCCAACAAACGCAAAGGATTCTTGAGCAAACGCTTCTTATCCTCTTCAGACAAATGATTCTTCTTGGAACGGAAATAGCTAACAAGAGCCGCTTTATAATTCGCACGAGATTCCGGCGTCCCTAACGAATTCACGCGCACCACTGGATCCAAATCCAAGGCCTTCAAAATGTTCCAGGAGATAATGATAAGCTGTGCATCCACGACCGCATCCGCCTCTCCAATACATTCAAATCCTGTTTGGAAGAATTGGCGAAAACGCCCGGCTTGAGGGCGGTCATAGCGGAACATTGGCCCCTGATACCACAATTTTACGGGTTGAGGCTGATTCCAAAGGCCATGCTGGATATACGCACGAATCGCCGGCGCCGTTCCTTCTGGGCGAAGCGCGATCTGTTCTCCCCCCGCCGATTCCCAAGTAAACAACTCTTTTTCTACAATATCCGTTTGTTTTCCCACTCCACGCAAAAATAAGGAATGATCCTCTACCATTGGGGTATCCAACCGATCATAGGCATAGGCTTTAGCCGTCGCCTCAATGACGTCTGAAATACGTTTCCAATAGACCTGGTCAACCGGTAACAAATCACGCATGCCACGGATAAGTTGGATGGCAGGTGTAGATTTCTTGTTCGGCAAGGAAGGAGGGGCCACAGGAGCACTGCCTGCAGCAGGCTGGGCGGCTGCTTGAAATGGTTTGGCAGGAGCTTTCTTGGCAGCGGGCTTTGGTTTATTCGTCGGCATAGAAATTATTGAGGATAAGAAACGGAGTCAAAATGCTTCCACCGGTCAAATGGATAGGCTCGCACCCACACACGACCTATAATAAAGGAACGCTTTACAGGACCAAAGCTACGCGAGTCAAGGCTCGCTGCCCGGTTATCTCCCATAAGGTAGTACTCATCTTCTTTCAAAGTCTTAGTGTCCGTTAAAGGCGTATAGTCTTGATCTAAATACGTCCGTTCGTCAAGCACAAAGCCATTTTCATGCTCTTTATTATAAATACGGACCTTTCCATTTGTCACCTCAACGGTCTCCCCGGGCAACCCAATCACACGTTTAATAAAAAACTCGCTCGGATCTAGGGGGTAGCGAATGACAACCGCTTCCCCACGTTGAGGTAATTGCCGACGATACGTGAGTTTATCAACGAATAAATACTCATGATCGTAGAAATTCGGCTCCATGCTTTGGCCCTTCACGTAAAAAGGCTGCACCAAAAAAGTTCGAAGCGGAATGACAATCGCAGCCGAGATAACGACGATCTGGATAAGCTCCAAGAGCCCGCCCAGGACCTTCTTTTTCCCAATATCTGGGGAATCCACGGGTTGGTCGGAGGACGATAAGGGAGGTAACGACATGGGGACAGACTACCCCATTTTCCTACCTCCGTCGAGCAGAAGGCATTCAAGCAAAGAATCGCTTCCCCCCTCCCCCATACACCAGCGGCCACGCAGAAAAGAGCGCGACCCCTATTTTCAAAACGAATAATTCTAGGAAGATAAGAAAAACCAACATCCAGCCGTTATGGGCAAGCATCGGAAAAGCCCTGAAGAGAAGAAGTGAAGCCATAGGCATCAAACAAACCCCGACCAACGCAGCCATCTTGGCAGGATGGAGAACATATTCCTGCCAAATCATGCTCCATCCCACCCGCTCAGATGCGCGCAGCTTTCCTGCTTGCTGCAAAGAGGAGAAGCGTTGACGGAGATCAGATATGGCACGCAAGAAAAGCATCACCGGCAAAATGCTAGCCGCGACACCGAACATAAATCCTCCTAAAGCAAAATCACCCCGTGCCACTATGTCCTGGATAACCCAAGCAGCAACACACGCGATCGCAAAGAAGAGAGCGAGCAGCGCGCCTCTTCTGACCAAGGGCCGTCCCGCATATCCTGCGCGTTGTAACGCCCACAACTCCACCCCCTCCTCATACACGCCTCCGATCACAAGCGAGGATAGATAGGCAAGTGCCCCCATCCACCCTCCTACTAGCTGTACCACCGCCCCTGCGCACACAAAAAGAAAGAGAAGTCGCCTCCGTGAATCCGTACGAAGCGATGTTGATTCTGCCAGAATCCTCTTTTTGCCATATTCCAACGCATGAGAGGACAAACGCTCATTCAGTTGCGAAAAAAAGTCTTGTTGAAATGCATCGATCCCGACCTGTTGAGGATCTTTGAGGAGGATTCGTTTATATGCGTAACGCTGAGCAAAGATGTGCTCAACCTCATCATAGAGCGATATCCCTTGACGCTTTGCCCCCTCAATCTCTCGTTCCGTAAACGTTGGTCGATCACCTTCCATTAGCAAACGCGATAACCAAAGCCCAAACGTCCCCTCCTGGCTTACATGAGCGATACTACGAACAGCAAGCCGTATATCTTCTGGAACATGTACCAATCGATGAATCTCCATTACATAGCCCAAATCTAATAACTTCTCAACCTCTTGGCGATACATTGGATCTTGCGCAAACAAAATCTCAAACTCAACCGGCATTCGAGCCTTACGTTTTGATTCAAATTTAGACGCAACCGACACCACCTGGTATCCATCAGCCGTGATAGGCGATTTGCCAAA
The DNA here is from genome assembly GCA_964615825.1 of uncultured Gammaproteobacteria bacterium. GTDB lineage: Bacteria > Patescibacteriota > Patescibacteriia > 2-12-FULL-60-25 > 2-12-FULL-60-25 > JAGOUY01. The sequence goes on along the minus strand of CAZTQP010000001.1, from coordinate 28,709 downwards.
GAACATCTCAAACAACAAACGAGCAGACATGCGACACAGTGTAACCCAGGTTGACGCTCGTGAGGAGAGTCTTTATACCTCAGGCTCCTTCCACTCCTTGATCGCCTTTTCCCAGCGCTCAAGCGTCCCACAATCGTACCAAGGCCCCTCAAGCGTTGCTCCACCCAAGCGACGCTCTTCGGCTAAACGTGGAAATAAATCTTTTTCAAACATTAAAAACGGTTGCGCACGATCCACATCCGTAAATGCATTCGGCTCAACTAAATAAAGACCGGAACTAATCAAATTCGTAGGCGGATGCGCAGGCTTCTCATGAAACTTGATGACACGATCTCCCTCCATTTCTGCTACCCCGTAATCCGAAGGATTAAAGACTCGAATCAAGCCAACCGTGGCTCGATGTTCAGCATTCTCTTGTTTAAGCGCGTTATGCGTCTCTTCCAATACAGATAGATCGAGGCCCTTGAGCTCATCTCCATTCGTAACAATAATCGGCTCGGTAAAATGTGAAGAAAGATGGTGCACAATTGCCCCCATCGTTCCCATCGGTTCCGTTTCCTCATGTAGCTCGATTATAACGGCCGACTCTTTCATCACTTCTTCTGCCCAACGCGTAAAGTGCGCACGCCATTTAGGAGCGATAATCAAGGTGATTTTTTCAACGCCATGACGAGCCAGCCAACGAACCTGCCAAGACACAATGGGTAGGCCCTGAACCGGCACAAGCGGCTTAGGAATCTCAAGCGTCACCGGACGCAAACGCGTCCCTCCTCCACCAGCTAAAATAATCGCCTGTCGGATCATAAAGATGTCTTGGTATATTTAAGCACATCTTTCCATTGCGATTCCGTCACCGGATGAACCGATAAACGCGCATGCGTCACAACAGGCATCACCGCCAAGTTATGCGTATTGCGAATCTCCTCTAGTCCAATCGGGCGTGCGACAGGTTGCACAACTTCAATATCCACCGCTGCCCAATCCCCTGCCTCCGCCGTCGGATCTTCATAGGCTTCTTTTACAATCTTCGCAATCCCACGGATCTCCTTATCATCGCCCGTATGATAGATAAACGCCAAATCCCCGGCTTTCATTTCTCGCAGGTTATTACGCGCCTGGAAATTCCGAATCCCCGTCCAAGCCGTTTTCTTATCCGCCTGGAGCTGTTCCCAAGAATATTCCTCAGGTTCCGTCTTCAAAAGCCAATATGCCATAGATAGGTATATCGTGAGGCGTTAAGCATAAAACGTCAACCCAACCATAACAACAAAGACCCCTCAAACATCAAGTTATTTATAATATTAGAGACATTTATGCAAGAAAAATGCTATGGTATTTTTAAGATATGAAGCTAAAAATAAAAGAAGAACTGATCGCCCAAATCGCTAGCGGCATAGGCCTTGCCATCCCGATACACTGGATCCTATGGCAGGCTGCGGGAAAAATAGATTCGCATCTAGACCCTGTAAAATTATTCCTTACAGTTGACTGCATTCTTTTTATTGTCGTTATCGGTCTTTCAATGATAGAGAAGCGGCAACCGATAAAAACCACATGGATCCCCATTCTAAGAAACATTCTTTTAAGCTATCTGTTTTTCTCATTCCTACTCCCCCTAGGAATATGGGGGTTATTCCTTTTCTCAATAAGAGACGTTAGCTTCCATTTTTAATGATCTTTGAGCGACTTCGATACAAATTCATAAGCTTCCTCTGGAGTTCTGACCCAGTAGATGCGTCGCTCTTTAGAAAACCACGTGACCTGTCGTTTAATATAATTCCTCGTATATTGCTTTATAAGCGGCACAACTTCTTCAAGTTTGGCTCGACTCTCAACCACATCCACCAATTCCCGATATCCAATCGCCGACAACGCGGAGGTCTCCTTTGTCATGCCCTGTGAAAGCAACCCCTTCACCTCGTCCATCCACCCTCTTTTTAACATTTCATCAACCGCGTTATCAGCCCGCGCATACAGTTCTTCTCGTGTCCGTTCAATCCCAATCTGCAACGACTCAACAAGAGGTTCACCCTTCTGGCGCTGTTCAACAAAAGATTTACCCGTCGAAAGGACAACCTCTAAGGCTCGCATAACCCGTCGAGGATTCTGAGCATCGATCACTTCCAATGCGTCAGAATCTACTTGACGCAATCTCTCAACAAGTTCCTGTAAAGATAATTCCGAAAGCTCTTGGCGCAATGATTCGTTAGGAGGGACGTCAGGAATGGAAAAATTATCAACGAGAGCCTGTACATACAGACCCGTTCCCCCTACGAGAATAGGAAGGCCCCCACGACCAATGATTTGGTGAATACAAGTTAAGACTTTGTCGCGCCATTCTGTGACCGTAAGTTGCTTGGTCGGATCTTCATAAAAGAGATGGTGGGGAACATCGGACAGAGCGAGCGTATCGGGTTTTCCGGTTCCAATATCAAATCCTCGATAGAGCTGCCTCGCATCAGCATTAATAATTTCCCCCTGAAATTGTTTCGCCAATTTCAAACTCAACGCCGTCTTCCCCGAGGACGTCGGTCCGACCACACAGACAATTCGAGGCAACTTCATACCCTTTTCTCTCCCTCCAATACCCACGTCTTCACGGACTTCACTTCCATCTCCACTATCTTACCGATTAATGACTCATCCGCAGAAGGAAAACGCGCCAATTTCATCTCAAACGTATTCCCACTCGCAAATCCATGCGCCACCTTATCAATCAATACAGATACATTCTTGCCAATAAAGGCTTGGTTTTTGCGCAGCGCAATCTCCTCCATCACTTCCTGGATTCGATCCCAACGGTCGCGCTTCTCTTCTTTTGACACATCATCCGCATACAACTTAATCCCCAGCGTTCCAGAGCGAATCGAGTATTGCGCATTATACGAAATATCAAAATCCACCTCTCGATAAAGCGTGAGCGTCTCTTCAAACTGCTCAGGCGTTTCTCCAGAAAAACCCACGATAATATCTGAGCCTAGGGCGATCCCGGGTCGAGCATCCTTAATTTTACGGATCACCTCGAGATACTGCTCACGCGTATACTTACGATTCATGCGACGCAACACCTCATCACTTCCAGACTGTACAGGTAAATGCAAATAATTTACCTGTTTCGGCAACGTCAGCGCATGAATAACCTCATCCGTCATAGATAACGGATGGGCCGCCGTCCAATGCAAACGTTGCAACGCCTCTAAGTGGTTAATCTCCCAGAGCAAAGCAGCAAAGTGATCTTTATACGGATTCTCCTTTGAAAAAGATTCCGGATCCACCGCCTTAAACGAATTGACCGTCTGGCCCAAAAGAGTGATCTCAAGCACTCCATGCGCCACCAGCTCCCGACACTCCTCCAAAATATCCTTCACCGGCCGATTCCGCTCTAGTCCACGCGCATACGGAACGACACAATACGTACAAAATTTGTTACATCCCGTTTGGATGGTGACAAACGCTTGCACAGAAGGCACGCGATGCGGATGGATCTTGAAATAGTCCTCTTCCAAAGATGCGGAATTCACCAGCTCAGGCCGTAATTCCGAAATCCAACGCGGCAAGTGCACCATGTCGGGCGTAGGAAAGTATAAATCCGTGGCTGGCAAGCGTTTCTTAAACACCCGCGCCTTATCACGCCCCGGCATACACCCCGTCACCGCCACAATCATGTTTGGCTTGGTTTTTTTATATTCCAAATACTTTTCTTGCGCGCCATAAATCCGATCCTCCGCTGATTGGCGCACGCTGCACGTATTGATAAGCACCACATCTGCCGTCGCCTCATCCTCCGTCGTCACAAATCCAAGCGACGACAAAAGACCCGCCATGCGCTCGCTGTCATTCTTGTTCATCTGGCACCCAAAGGTGGTGATATAAAAGGTGGGAGAGGACATGGGGAATACGAACGTTAATTACCACACTTCGTTATAGCCAACAAGCCTGCGAGTCGCTATACTCTACCCATCTATGTTAGACGACCAAAATTCTTCTCTGATCGATAAAATCACCGAACTCTACCATCAATTCCAAAAAAAGCTGGAAGCGATCTCCCATAACCAACTCGCTTCTACACAAGACCTCATGCAAAAACTCGATGCAGCGCACCAAGAAGAAATCCGCGCCCGCATCCAAGCAGAAAAACTATAGTCCGTAATGAGAGACGATCATCTTCGCCATATCCTCTGGCGTATGAAGCGACGAATCGATCTCTAGATGCTCCCCCACCAGCGCCCGCGCACACACGTCGGGTGTTTTTGTGATTTTATTCTCAAGCTCCTCCACCGTCCGCATCTTGGCATGATGCGCTCGTGAATCATGACGAACACGATCAAACAACACCTCCTTTGGAGCAAACAAGCGTACAAACAACACCTTCCCACCTTCCGCCTGCACAATCTGGATCACTTCCTGGATAAAATCATCAAACGTCTCCCCTCCCCCTCCAAAGGTCGTAATCATATTCTTATCTGCTCGCGCCGCCGCCTGAAAAAACTCTAAACGAAATTGACGCCCCAATCGTTCCCGCTCCGGATGATCCCACCCAAACACCTTGGCGACCGGGTTCAACAAACTATGGTTATCCGCCAAAGGGATCCCCGTCAAAGATTCAAGCGCTTTCGCCACCGTCAACTTACCAACCGCTGGCGGCCCATACACAAACACTAGGTTCATAAGACCTCTATCATAGAGATAAAGAGGCGAAGGTCAAGCTTTTAATCTTTGAGCTTGACTTACATCTCCCCCTCAATCTCCAATAATCGATTATATTTCTCAATTCTTTCAGATCTAGATAATGAACCCGTCTTAATATATTCCGAGCCACACGCCACCGCTAAATCTGCAATCGTGGTATCCGCTGTTTCTCCCGAGCGATGCGAGATCGACGTCGCCCAACCGGCTGCATGCGCCATCTTGATGGCATCGACGGCCTCTGTCAGCGTTCCAATCTGGTTAAGTTTAATCAAAATTGTATTGGCTGCCTGCTCATCAATCGCGCGCTGTAATCGCTCAACATTCGTCACTAACAAATCATCTCCGACCACCCGGACTTCATTCCCCTCAAACATCGGCAACGCTTCCTGCCACGAAGCCCAATCATCTTCTGCAAAGGGATCTTCAATCGATTCAAACGGGTACTTCTCCATCCAGCCCGCATAGCGTGCCATCAGCTGCTCACGATCCATCTCTACGCCCTCCGCACGAAACACATATTTCTTGCGCTTCGCATCATAAAATTCAGAACTCGCCACATCCGCCGCAAAAAACACATCTTTTCCCAGCTTAAACCCAGCCTTGGCCACGGCTTCCGCCAAAAGCTCAAACGCTTTCTCCACCGTATCTAAATGCGGAGCAAATCCTCCTTCATCCCCAACCGTAATAGGAAGATGTTTTTCTTTTAAAAGCTTCCCCAACGCCTGAAATACCTCAACTCCGATCCGTACCCGTTCAGAAAACACCTTGTGCTTAGACACGATCATGCACTCTTGAATATCCATCACCCATCCCGCATGCGCACCCCCATTCAAGACGTTCATCGTAGGAATTGGCAACGAAGCAGGTCGCACAAAACGATAGGTTTGCCGTAACGACTTCCATAACGGGATCCCTCGCTCAAGCGCCGCTACCTGCGCACACGCTAATGACACCGCCAAGATCGCATTCGCTCCCAATTTCGATTTATTCTTCGTCCCATCCAATTCCAACATCACATGGTCAATATCCTGCTGCCGCGTCACATCAATCCCTCGCAACACCGGCGCAATCGATTCATTCACATGCTTCACCGCTTTTTTCACACCCTTTCCCCCATACCGCTTTCCCCCATCACGCAATTCCAATGCCTCATGCGACCCCGTCGAAGCACCCGATGGCACTTTCGCCTCAGCCGTCAATCCATTTTTTAAAGTCACGCGACAAGCAACCGTTGGATTCCCTCGCGAATCCAAGATTTCACGCGCAATAACAGAAGCAATTTTTTTTCCTCCAAACATATGACAATAGTATACACGAGAACATAAAGAAGCGCAGCTGGACGAAGCTAGCTAAAAATGATGAACTAGCTTTGAATTTACTAAGGAATAAACTCTATGCCAAAACCCTCTCCTCTCCCCCGCTGGAACCTCTCTGACCTCTTCCAAAGCATCAATGACCCAAACATCGATAAGACGTTTGACGTACAACTTAAACGCGCTCAAGCCTTCAATAAAAAATACCGTGGAACGATCACCGCTAAACGCACCGCCGAAGAACTCGCCAAAATCCTCACAGAATACGAATCGATCTTACAAGAAACGTGGAAGCCTGAGTTGTACGCCGCTCTCGTCCATGCTGCCGACAGCAAAAATCCCAAGCATGGAGCCCTCCTGCAAAAAACCGAGCAACGCGGACGAGAAATCGCTAACCAATTCCTCTTTTTGGAATTGGAACTCGTACAAGTAAACGAGAAAACCTTCCAAGCCTGGATCAAACATCCTGACCTCACACGCTACGCACACTACCTTGAAAAAGAGCTGCTCTGGAAACCTCACCGCCTCAGCGAACCAGAGGAAAAGCTCATGCAAGACCTCTCCCTCACAGG
>CAZTQP010000001.1:18755-22035 GCA_964615825.1 uncultured Gammaproteobacteria bacterium | reverse complement strand
CTCACCGCCTCAGCGAACCAGAGGAAAAGCTCATGCAAGACCTCTCCCTCACAGGCCGCTCCGCCTTCACGCGATTATACGACGAAGAACTTTCCCACCACACCTACAAACGTTCTGGAGATAAAAAAGACTATTCACAAGAACAGCTCCTCGACCTTCTCCACCATCCAAAGCAAAGCGAACGCAAGAGTGCTGCTGAAGGGTATACACAAGGGTTACGCGAACAACTCCATCGCCTCACCTTTGTCACTAACACGCTTCTCCAAGAAAAACGCACCGTAGACCGTTATCGTCACTTTGATTCGCCAGAACAATCCCGCCATCTCTCGAACGAAATCGACCAAGCCACCGTAGACGCCATGACCAGTGCCGTAGCGGAACGCTTTGATATCGTCCAAGATTTCTACATCTTCAAACGCAAACTCCTCGGACTCCCCGTCCTCTACGATTACGACCGTTATGCTCCCATCGAAAGCAAAGAACACTCCGTCTCGTTTGCGGAAGCAAAAACCCTTATTCTAGAGGCCTTCACGCGTTTCTCCCCCCGCTTCGCCAAACTCGCTCAAGCCTTTTTTGATAACGGCTGGATTGACGCGCCACAAATGCCCGGCAAACGCGGCGGCGCCTTCTGCATGTTCGGAACCCCAGATCTCCATCCGTATGTCTTCGTAAACTTCAGCGGCAACATCAAGCAAGTTCTAACGCTCGCACACGAACTCGGCCACGGCGTCCATGCCAGCCTGGCGCGTAAACAAAACCTCCTCCACTTCGACATGCCCCTGACAGTCGCCGAGACCGCCAGCGTTTTCGCCGAAATGGTCACCTTCGACGCCATGAAAGCTAAGCTCACCGATCCCAAGGAACGATTGACGCTCATCATGCAAAAAATCGAGGAAATCTTCTCAACCGTCTTTCGTCAAACCACCATGTATCGCTTTGAACAAGACGTGCATGCTACCTCAAAACAAAAAGGCGAACTCACCAGCGAAGAAATCAGCGCGCTTTGGCGCAAACACCAAGCCAACATGTTTGGCAGCTCCATCAAAATCACCAAAGACTACGACATTTGGTGGTCCTACATCTCCCACTTCATCCACACCCCCTTCTACGTCTACGCCTACGCCTTCGGCGAACTCCTCACCCTCTCCCTCTTCGCCGAATACAAAAAACGCGGAGCCAGCATGGTCGAAGACTACCTCGCCTTCCTCGAAGCAGGCGGCTCAAAAGATCCGAATGAGCTCGTAAAACCGTTTGGGATTAACCTCCGCGACAAGAAATTCTGGCAAGGCGGAATCTCTATCATCGAAGAGATGGTAAACGAAGCGAAAGAATTAAATAGACAGATCAAAAACAAATAGTTAAAGATGCCCAAAAACAAGAGGCTGCACTCACTATGCAGCCTCTTGTTTTTCAATATAATCTTGTAATTCAGAAGCTCGGATGATATTGGCCTGAGGATAAAGATTGCGCAACGGCTCTACCAAAACATCTACCGTTCTTCCGCAGACAATGGCACCAACATCTGCCCTAAATCCCTTTCTTACTTGATGCTGGACACCATTACGAACATCAACAAACACACGTTCCGGCTTACCATCCTCTAACCTCTTAATGATAGATTTCCCTCCCTTGCGGGAAATAAGAAAAAACTCGGCATCTGTATAGGCACTCGGCTGACCACCAGCAAGCGGACCAACATCGCCAACTATGACCCCTGTTTCTAAAATGCTTAAAAGATTCGCTAAATTATCAGGCGTTGTGCCCCGAACAATTCCGTGTCCATAATATCTTCGCAATACGTCATCAGAAAAATTAACTTCGGTTAGTATATCTCCAACATTATCATCTATCTTATTCTTATATTTTTCATACATCCCCCAAGCCAATTCTCTATATTTTTTCGAATCTGATTCCACCCGAGGTAGCTCGGCGACGTTTTGGCCTAAAAATTGCTCCATAAATATTCAACTTTATCTTTTAATATATCTCCCCACTGCAATCCAAGCCGCCGTTCCCATCATAAACACCAAACTCACGAATTGGATCAACAACACCGTCGGCCCTTTTTGTTGTACGAGAGCAAGCAAACCCACATCTCCATCAAAGACCGGGCGAAGACGAGGGTCTAAATAGGCAATACCAAAATAGGTAAGAAGTGACACGCCCAGCAGAGCAAACAAGCCAAACCAAATTGTCTGTAAAACAAATGGAGCACGAATAAAGGCCGAAGAAGCCCCCACTAAACGCATGATCGCGATCTCTTCACGTTGCGTATACACCGCCACACGCACCGCATTGATAACAATTAACAAACCAAACAATGTGAACATTGCCACCAGGATGGACCCAGCTAACCGACTCTGATCCGTGATCGCTTTGATCCGCAAAATCGCACCACGATGATCCTCATACGTCTGTTTTTGGATGAACGGGGTGTACTGAGGATTCTGTAAGGCTTGCAAAATAAAGGCGTAATCCTCTGGTTGATGGGCCTTCACAACCATCTGCGCCCCTAAGGGATTCCCGCTCAATTCCTCTAAGGCCGCGAGAATCTTAGGTTGTCCCGCATACCGATCTCGGAATCTCTGCAAGGCTTGCTCGGCTGAGACAAGTTCAACGGATCGAACCTGAGGCAAGGATAACGCGTAAAAACGTAACTGATTCAACACCGGCTCAGGCGTCGCAGGACGGAACGTAAAAGTCACGTCTACACGGTCCTCCAACGCAACAGCTGCACGATCCATCACGGCCTGGACCCCCAACAAAACATTGACCGACAAGATCGCCATCCCAAACACAAAGATGGTGGCAATCCCAATCCAAGCATTGCGGAAAAAGTTTTTCCAAGAAGTAGTAAAAATGCGCGCAAGCGTAATCATATATTAGACCGGGAGCGTATACTTCCCATGCTTATGATCCGTTGCCACCTCCCCGTCATGGAGCGTAATCACACGCCGACGCAAGACATTCACCATTTCTCGGTTGTGCGTCACAAGGATGACGGTTGTCCCAAAGGCATTAATTCGCACTAATAAATCGGTAATTTCTCCCGCATTAATCGCATCCAGGTTCCCCGTCGGCTCATCCGCCAACAACATCTTGGGACGATGAACGAGGGCACGCGCAATCACCACCCGTTGCTGTTCCCCTCCAGAAATCTGCGAAGGAAACCGATGCGACTTATTATCCAACCCCACAATACGTAACACCTGAGGCACAACTTCCCGGATACGCGAACGCGGCGTCCCAGAAACTTCTAGAGCAAACGCTACATTCTCGT
>CAZTQP010000001.1:5143-18655 GCA_964615825.1 uncultured Gammaproteobacteria bacterium | reverse complement strand
AGCAAACGCTACATTCTCGTACACCGTTTTCTTTGGTAACAATTTAAAGTCTTGGAACACAACTCCAATCTGCCGACGCAGAGCAGGAATTTCATATGAACGAATATTCGTAATATCCCATCCGCCAATGACAATTCTCCCACTACTTGGACGCTCTTCCGCCATCAACAATTTTGCTAACGTCGTTTTTCCTGCCCCGCTTTGCCCGACAATCGACACAAATTCTCCCGGCTCAATCCGAAAAGACAAGTCCTTAAGTGCTGGCGACTCGGGATGATAAAATTTTGTCACGTGCTCAAGCAGAACCATGACCACAGTATACAGTATCGGGTATCGAGTATCGAGTACGAGAGATAAAAGAGAGTATATATTGAGAAATAATGTTCTAATTACGCTCAAATACCCGATATCCGGTACTAGATACTCGATACAACGTGGCTAATGACAGAACGGCCTAGGTCTAGTAGGCTAGAGATATATGAACATGGATCTCCAACTTTTCGTTAAAGAAGCGCTTAGCAAAGGCCTTTCTCGTGATTCTATTAAAACCGCTCTTACCAGCGCTGGCTGGCAAACGGACGAAATCCATACCGCCCTTAACACTTATACCGACTCAGAATTCCCGATCCCCGTGCCACGTCGTCAACCACATATCTCCGCCCGCGAGTCCTTTTTGTACCTTGTCCTCTTCATGACGCTAGCCATCAGCGCCACAAGTTTAGGCACCATTCTCTTCCAACTTATCAATCGTTGGTTGCCAGACCCTCTCTCCGGATACGACACGATGTACTACCTACAATCGGTAAATAGCACCTTGCGAACGGCAAGCGCATCCCTCATCGTCGCCTTCCCTATCTTCCTCTACGTGTCTCGCCTCACATTAGACGCGATCAAAAAAAATCCAGACTTGCGCCTTTCCCGCCCTCGCACCGCCATCACCTATCTCGCACTCTTCTTCGCTTCCGCGATCATCATCGGAACCCTCATCACCCTGTTGACGAATGTCTTAGGCGGCGAGCTGACCACGCGCTTCGTCTTAAAGACCTTCACCGTCTTAGCGATTTCTGGCAGCATCTTTGGCTACTATCTCACAGATCTGCGCCGTGCCGAAGAACAACAAAAAGCCTAAGCTCATATGCCTCTATCCAAACCGTTCCTCATCCTTTTGATCACCATCGTCCTCGGTACCGTGGCTACGAGTTTGTACATGTCCGGCTCACCATCAAAAGCACGAGCAGAACGGCTTGATACACAACGCATAAACGACCTCGAACAAATACGTAACGCTCTCGACCAATACTGGATGAACACCGCCCGCTTACCCGACAGTCTAGAAACACTTGAACAACAGCGTAGTTACTATTACTTCTCCTCGCTAAGAGATCCAAAAACGGGGGTCGCTTATGAATTCAAACCTGTAACCGGTTCAAACAAATACGAACTCTGCGCCACCTTTGAAACCAGCATGGAACTGTACCCAGGAAAATCTATACGCCCGCTCTTTGAATCACTCCAAGAACATAAAGCGGGATACCAATGCTTTCCGTTAGAAATTCGTACGATCCCACAAAACAGCATGTAACATAGTTCCTATGGAAGAATTCGCTTACCTTCAACTCAAAAAATCAGATCTCTTAGATATCCACCGCGCCCTCCTCGCTCGCTGGTTGATTGAGGATAAATTACGTCAAACCCAAGGTTTAGAGAGCGTTGGCCCGCCCCTTCTCCTCGATCGCATCGAAACGCTTTTGCGTTTAAACGAAGACGAAGCCCACAAACTCTTCCATCAAGTCGAAGATGAACTCTGGGAGCACAGCTGGTACTCGTTTACCGAAGAATGGGCCTGGCATCGCGCAGAGCAAGACGTCAAAAAAGAACTTGGCCGCGAACGCAAGTACAAGGATAAAGATCAACTCGAAACTCTCACAGAGAAACGCTACGAAGAACGACTAGAAACCTATATTAAAGAAATCTCCATGGACGAGGACAAACAACCAAAGCCGTCTCGTCAAAAGAAGGATATAAAAAACTCTAAAAAATAAGAGCCCTACCTGATCCGTATGCCCCTTAAAAAAGCTCCCCGGCTGTTTTCGCTTAAACGCGCCCACGAATCAGATCATCGCTTGTTTACAACCTTTGTAAATCAACTCTACAAAGAAGACAACCGCTCGGCTCTTTCTAACAAGGATTGCCAGAAAACCCTGACAGAATTTGACCGCTCCCCAAACAAAGGGCGCGCCTTTTTCATACAACAAGAAAGTAAGACCATCGGCTATATTCTCCTCGTGCCCTTTTGGGCCAACGAATACGGCGGCAACATCGTCTCCATCGACGAACTTTTTGTCATGCCTGAACATCGCAACCAAGGCATCGGCACTCAAGTTATAGAGTTCATCCAACAAAAACGCCCCTGGAACGCCGTCGGCCTCTATCTCGTCACCTCCCTAGATAACCATCGAGCTCAAAAACTCTACCAAAAATTAGGCTTCAAGTATTACGAAGACAAAGCGTTTATTTACGAGTATAAATAAACGTAGCCCTCCCCCTCCCCAACCGCCACCCATCTAGGGCTCGCAGGCCGTGTTGTTTTTCTCCCTACTACTGTCTGAGCAAGGAGACAACACCGTTGCGGTCGAGTTGCTGCTGCAGGTGTTGGCTCCGGTCCACCATACATAGCGTAGGTGGAATGCGAGTTCAGTAGGGAGAAAAACAACACGGCCTGCGAGCCCATCGCCTATATATCACAATCCAACCCTTACTCGTTCAGAACCCGGAACCCCCTCCTGTTCCCCCTTGGTAAGGGGGAGAGAATAACGGTATACTTCCGTCATGTCTCGTTCTTTGCACAAAGCCTGGATAGTTGCCATCAACATGGGATATGGCCATGAACGTGCTGCCTATGGCTTAAAAGAACTTGCCTACGGCGACATCATCGTTGCAAATGATTATCCCGGCATCCCAACGCAGGATAAAGAGCTCTGGAAACAATCGCGGAGCTTGTACGAATATTTCTCGCGCCTCCAACCTCTCCCCGTCGTCGGCCAACCCCTGTTCGACGTCATGGATCATTTTCAAAAAATACCTCCCTTTTATCCACGACGCGATCTCAGCGAACCAACCTTGCAAGTCATCGAAAGCTATCGCTGGATCGAAAAAAAACAGCTAGGAAAGGACTTGATCGAACGGCTCGTCAAACGCAATAGTCGCATCCCCTTCATTTCCACCTTTTTTCTACCCGCTTTCGCCGCCGAAGTCTTCGATTACCCCGGTGATATCTATTGCGTCATTTGTGATACCGATGTCAGCCGTGCTTGGGTCCCGCTCGATCCGAAAAAAAGCCGCATCAAATACCTCGCCCCCAACGGACGCGTCGTCGAGCGCCTGCAACTTTACGGCGTCCCTCGTGAGCGCATCTTTTTAACGGGATTCCCCCTCCCGAAGACCTTAATCGGAGGGCCAGAAGCCAAAATCGTAAAACATGATCTCGCCGAACGACTCTGTCACCTGGATCCAGAAGGAATATTCAGTCAGAAATATCAAGACACGCTTATCCAAACTCTCGGACCCCGTCTCTGCAATCTCACCTCAAAACGCCAACTCACCCTTACTTTTTGCGTCGGCGGAGCAGGAGCTCAAAAGCAGTTAGGCATGGATATTATCGAAAGCCTACGTAAACCAATCTTACAAAAACACCTCCGCGTTAATTTAGAAGCTGGAACCCACAAGCACATTTATCGCTATTTCCAAGACGGGATACAAACGCTCGGACTAAAGTCCGCGCTGGGAAAATCGCTTCACATCCATCATTACGACGATCGTCGTGAATATTTTCTCGGCTTCCAACATACACTCCGCACCACCGATGTCCTGTGGACAAAGCCAAGCGAGCTGTCGTTCTACACAGGCCTAGGCCTTCCGATCATCATCGCCCCTTCGATTGGCTCACAAGAAGATTTTAACCGCCTGTGGCTCCAAAGTGTTGGTGGAGGCATGCCACAATTTGATCCTCATTATACAAACGAGTGGCTATTTGATTGTCTCGCCTCCGGTGGATTAGCACGTTTTGCTTGGAACGGGTATATCGAAGCACCCACGCATGGCGCCTATCGTATTGAAAGTCTCATCACAGGCAATCCAACCCCACTCCCTAATCTTCCCTTAATTGTATAAAACGAGCACTCCTTATTGACGGATGATAACATCTTGAGAAGGAGCAGCCGGAACCGTATCTGAATTGACAGGTTGCGCGGGGGAAAGCAGGCTCGAAAAAGAATTGACGTTAGCCTTTGGCAAAGCGGGATTTAAATACGAAATTGCCATCGCTCCCAACACATACACAACCAAAAAACCCAGCAAACAAAGCTTGAAGACTAAACGAGAATCACTCGTCTTTGCCACGACCTTCATTGCAATCGCCAATAACAAGATAAAGAAGGCGATCAAAAGCACGAGGATAGAGGACATAATCCGGTGGTAACAAAGATAGGATAACGGAAAAGCCGTCTACACCTAGGATAGCATAAACGGCTTTTATTCACGACTACTGACGGATTAACGAGAGAGAGAAAGCTTGCTCATCAATCGTTACCTGCTGAGTGGTCAAGGCTCCTTCAGACAAGGTTTCAACAAACAACACCTCTACCGCTCTCGCATCACGAGCCAACAACGCCATATCCATCTCAAGAACAGACCGAAGTTCGCCTTGAGGTAATACAACCTGAAGCGAAACTCGATCAACCGACTTGAGATCTGCTTCTTTACGCGCATTCATCACATGTCGCAAAAACTCGCGACGATATCCTTTTTGGCGAAGCGCTGGCGTGATAACCGTATCCAAGTCGGCACGATACGTCTGCCCTTCCTCTACTGTACCGCTCACAACGCGCACGTCTTCTACATTCACCTCATCACGCAACAATCCCAACAAATCTCCTTGACGCGTAAGACGCTGTGCCTCTTCTTCCTCCTTTACCGTGACAATCAAGGAAGCTAACGTTTGACGCACCGCTAGCTTCGCTTCGGCCCGCAATTCATGTGCGCGTGAGGCAACAGCCCGCAACCACGCCATGTCCGCCGCCAAGCGCTCATTAATAAGATTTTCTTCCGCTTTTGGCCAAGACTCAAGATGGACAGAGGTCTTTTTTCCGCCAATGTCTTGATAGACCTTATCCGCCAAGAAAGGCGTAAACGGTGCCATAAGCTTAGACAATTCTTCCAAAACCTCTCCTAACGTCTTAAGCGCATCCATCCGCTCAAACTCATTATCTGACTTAATACGTTCACGCGAACGTCGTAACCACCAGGTAGATAAATCATCCACGAAGGCACGCAACGGACGTGTGGCTCGCATAAGCTGATACTCATCCATCTGTTTGGTCACCTCTTGCGTCAATTCCGCGAGCCGAGAGAATATCCAACGGTCCAGTACATGCGCGCTACGCGGCTTAGAACGCGCTAAACGAGTTGGAGCATACGTCTCATAGAAGACTTTGACATTCCAAACCAAGTTCAAAAACCCACGCACGACACTCTGCAAATCACGCTCAGAAAAATTCAGAGAATCTGCTTCTAAGACAGGAGAACTAAAGAGATAGTATCGTAAGGCATCGGCTCCGTACGTCTCAAACACCTTCCAAGGATCAGGATAATTCTTGAGACTCTTAGACATTTTGCGACCATCTTCCGCCAAAATAAGACCGGTAACTACCACATTCTTAAAGGCCGGCTTCTCAAACAAAGCAGAGGCTAATACATGCAGGGTATAGAACCAACCACGCGTTTGGTCTTGCGCCTCGGCGATAAAATCGGCAGGAAAATTCTCTTCAAACCACTTCTTGTTCTCAAACGGATAATGAAGAGACGCAAATGGCATACTCCCCGATTCTAACCAACAATCAAAGACCTCTGGCACGCGTACCTGCTGGCCACCACAATGACAAGTTATCTTAATGCTGTCGATGAAGGGTCGATGCAAATCCAACCCTTTAACCAGTTCAGGATTGCTGACGCGTTTCGCGAGCTCTGCCACTGAGCCAATAATCGTGCGCTCTTCACATTGATCACATTCCCAAACAGGAATAGGCGAACCCCAATAACGGCTGCGAGAAATATTCCAATCTGGCGCTGACTCAAGTCCTTTTCCAAAACGTCCTTCTTTTAGATGCTCAGGATGCCAGCCAATTTTTTTGGCCGTCTTAAGCATCATCGGTTTGAGCTTCATAATATCAATAAACCAAGCCGGCTGAGCTTTATAAACCAATAATGTATTACAGCGATAACACACGGGCACACTATGCGTAATCGTTTCGGCACGATAAACAAGTCCACGAGTAGTTAACTCTTCTAGAATTGGCTGATTCGCCTCATGACGACCCATCCCCGCAACAAATGCTACCATTTCGCGCATCTTCCCTTCTTCATCCAACGTATCAAGCACAGGCAAACCGTGTTCACGCGACATTTGTAAGTCTTCCTCACCGAATGCCGGAGCTGTATGCACAATTCCCGTACCATCCTCCGCCGATACATGCGCACCAGCGACAACGCGAAACGCATCCCCTTCAACGGGAATGGAAGGATACAACGATTGATAGCGACGACCGACAAGCTCACTCCCCTTCCAAGTAGCAACAATCGTAAAATCTGGCACCTCTCCATTATCAAGTGATTTTAGAACCTCTGTTTGACGAGCCTTAGCAAAAATCAACGTCTCTCCCGTAGAAGAAATCTTGGCCGCTACATAATCTAAGTCGGCGCTCACGGTCAAACCGGTATTACCCGGTAAGCTCCAAGGAGTCGTGGTCCAGGCCAAAAAAAACGTCTTCGGATCTTCTAGTGTGGGAAATTTGATGAATACCGCAGGATCCTCATGTTCAACATACGAATTCCCCATCGCCACTTCAAAGTTAGATAATGGAGTTGCGCAGCGTGGACAATATAAAGAGACACGCACGTTCTTATATACGTACTCTTTTTTATACAATTCAGAAAATACCCACCACACCGATTCGATGTAGCTGTTATCCATCGTCTTATAGGAATGCTTGAAGTCGACCCAACGTCCGATACGCTCGACATAGCGCTCCCACTCCTTCTCGTAGGTAAACACCGATTGGCGACAGGCATTCGTAAACGCTTCAATTCCAAGCGCTTCAATATCCCGCTTAGAACGTAATTTCAAATCCTTCTCGATCAGGTTCTCAATCGGGAGACCGTGACAATCCCAACCCCAACGACGTGGCACGCGATATCCCTTCATCGTCCAATAGCGTGGAACCGCATCTTTAATCGCCGATTGCATCAAATGCCCATAGTGAGGCAATCCCGTAGCAAATGGTGGGCCGTCATAAAAAACATAGCCCTTACTTTCAGGACGCTCCTCCAAAGAACGTTCAAAGACACGTTCTTTTTGCCAAAAGGCTAATATTTCTTGCTCAATCCCTGCAAATAGGGAGGGTTGGCCGTTTGAAGAAGGCGTTGACATAGACCTGCCTAGAATGCGACGAAATAAGCGTTTGGTCAAGCAAAAAACAGACTCATATGCTATTCTTTTCCCATATGAAGAAGATGTATATCGCTAGCGACCATCGCGGAATGCACCTAAAAGGCACCCTTCTCCCCTTCTTACAAACCCAAGGATTCGAAGTAATAGACGTAACCCCAAGGAAAAATACCGACGAATCTATTGATTTCCCAGTTGCAAGTCAAGCGGTCGCGCAACACGTTGCGCAAGGAGGAGCTCAAGGACTTATCTTGTGCGGTTCCGGTATCGGCGTCGCCATCGCCGCCAACCGATTTAAGGGCATCAGAGCCGCAACCGCTCACACACCAGAAGAGATTCAAGAAGCAAAAGAGCACAATCATATCAACATCCTTTGCTTGGGTGCAGATAAAACAACTCAAGAAAAAGCGGAATCCCTCATCTCCGCTTGGGTAGAAGCAAAACCCGATACGACCGAGCGCCGCCTCCGTCGCCTTGCTCAACTCGACACCTATGGTTCCTGAACTTATCCCCGCTCTCTTGTGCCCAGATGAAGCCTCATTCCATGATCGATTAAAGATGATCGACTCAGAAGCTTCTTGGGTACAAATTGATATATTAGATGGTACGCTCTACGCCAATCAGAGCTGGGCTGATCCTCATGTTGTAAGTGATTGGGATATTAATACCTCCTTAGAACTGCACTTGATGGTCGCAGACCCGGCACGCGTGATCAACACGTGGGAAATCGTTCCAAATTTTCGGAGGGCAATCTGGCACATAGAAGCAGAGATAGATCACGCTTCACTCATACAAACCATCCGCAATTCAGGTCGACAAGTTGGGTTAGCGATTGCTCCAAACACCCCATTAGAAAAACTCCTCCCCTATCTTCCCGACATAGATCGCGTCCTTGTTTTGGGCGTTGAACCCGGCTGGAGTGGCCAACCCCTTGTTCCCGCCACCCTAGACACCGTCCGTAGCCTAAATCAACAAACACCACATCCCACCATTTCTTTTGATGGCGGTGTAACAGATGAAACGCTCCCCAGTATTATAAAAGCAGGGGCAGAATCTATTTGTGCTGCAAGCCTCATTTTTAACCATCCTCCCATCCCAGAACGCCTGCAAGAAATTCGTGCTAAACTAGAAAAAGAATTCGTGTAATTCTTATCGATTATCGATCTATGACATCCAAATATCTTTTATCCATCCTCGCAGCCGCTCTCCTCTTCCCTCTCGCAAGTCATGCAGGAGTAGGTACAGGCATGCTTATCAAGTCTAACAGCAATACCTCTATCTATTATGTTGGACAAGATCAAAAACGCTATGCATTTCCCACAGAAGCGGTGTTCAAGAGTTGGTACGATGATTTTTCAAACGTCCAAACAGTTTCTGACCAAGCACTCGCAAGCTATCCTCTGACAAAAAATGCCACGTACCGTCCTGGAACACGATTGGTAAAAATTACGACCGACCCTAAAGTCTACGCCGTCGCGCGCGGCAGCATCTTACGCTGGGTTCAAACAGAAGCCATCGCGAGAGAGATCTACGGGGACAATTGGGCAACGCAAGTGGATGATGTGGCCGATGCCCTCTTCGCCAACTATCAAGTAGGCACTGCTATTAGCGTAGCTACGGATTTCAATCGCGCCGAAGAACGTACTAACGCCTTGTCCATCGATACAAATCAATCACCCTCACCCGCACCGCTTCCTCCTATAACTCCCCCCGTTCCTCTTCCTCCTGCGACAACAACAACTCCAGCTTCTCCCACCACGCTGTCACTTACGCTCCAAACCTCCACGCCAACTCCACGTTACGGAGAAACATTTACCATACGCACAGAAGCGGGGCCCGTTGCGGAAGTATTGCGAACACGCCTGTTTCTGGACAATACAGAATTGCGAACATGTGAATATTACATTTGTTCCGCCGACGTACTCATCCCCCTCAATGATTCACAACCTTCTCACGAAGTCCGCGTTGACGTATACGGGACCAATAACCGGATGACCTCCTCTACCCTGCAGGTTCTCTCGAGCAGCGGGGGCAGCCTCTATACAAACCTGATCCTGCGCCGCCCGGACGTAAAACCAAATGGCATTCGCGAAATTATCGCGCAAACGACCAGCGACTTTAGTGCCCAAGATATAAATATTTTTCTAGACGGTGGGCTGGTACGCACGTGCACCAACGTACAAGAATGTCGCTACACGGAACGTGAAACAAGCCCTCTCGGAACCGTTCACAGCGTCTTCATGGTCGCCGTGAGTCGAAGCGGATCATCCGTTCGCTCAGAAACAAAAACGTTTAGCGTCGTCTCAAACGATCGTCCGGCGATAGACGTTATGCCTGATAAAAATAACCTATTCACAAACGAACGGATGAACGTCACCGTAAGCGCTAGCGATGATGATGGGATACAAGGAACAAGCATCTTATTAGACGGAGTCGTCCTCAAAGCCTGCATGTTATCTACATGTAGTGCAAGCATTGGCCCATGGACAGAAGCAAAAACATTGCGCCTTACCGGCCAGGCGACGGACCTCCTCGGTGCTAGCGCGACAGCAACTTCAAGCCTCATCACGGTGAGACTACCATAACTCCTTTTCTCTACATACATCGCTCTTGCCATCACACATCAATCAGCGCATGATAAAAATACCTATGAATAAACTCCTTTCGTCACTGACGACCGTCGCCATGGCGGCCAGCCTCTTCACTCCCTTCGCAAGCCATGCCGCTGAATTAAATTCTTACTTTAATTCAGGCGACTTAATCAAGGGCGCAAGCACTCAAGCCGTCTATTACTTCGCTCAAGATGGCCGTCGCTACGTCTTCCCTAACGAAAAAACCTACTTTACTTGGTACCCAGACTTCTCAGGTGTCATCACAATTCCAGATGAACACCTATCGTCCATCCCCCTGGGTCGTACCAACGTCACGTATCGTCCCGGTGCCAAAATGATTAAAATCACCACCGATCCAAAAACCTACGTAGTAGACCGCGGCGGCATCTTACGCCATGTAACCTCCGAACAACTTGCCCGCACCCTCTACAACCTGAACTGGAACGACCGGATCGAAGACGTACCAGACTCCTACTTCAGCAACTACCGCGTAGGCACGCCGATCCAGACAGCGAGTGACTACAATCCTGCAGATGTCATGACGCTCACCCCCAGCATTCTAGAAGACAAAGGGTTTGACCGCACAAAAGTAACGATCACCATTGGCAACACCCGCACCGGCTTCGTCCCAACTACCTTTACTGTCAAAAAAGGCACGCAAGTAACGTGGACAAACACCGACATCATGGAACACACCGTCAAGGGTCGCAACTGGGAATCCCCCGTGCTTCGCCCAGGAGAAACGTGGAGTTATACCTTCAACACAACCGGATCATTTGACTACCAGTGTGGCATCCACTCCGTCATGCAAGGAACGGTCAACGTGGTCAATTAAGACACAACAAAAAAACACAGGCTTCGCGGCCTGTGTTTTGTATGCAAAACACGGTATCATAATACCAATCCTATGACTGTCCGCGCACTTCAAAAAAAAGCCTACGAAATCCGAATGGATATCATCCAAGCCTTGCTTGCTGCCAAAAGCGGCCATACTGGCGGACCTCTCGGCATGGCAGATATCTTTACCGCACTTTATTTTGAAGTCGCACACCTCGAACCAGAGACGCGTACTCATCCAGACCGAGATCGAATTGTGCTTTCAAACGCCCATATCTGCCCTGTGTTATACGCAACACTCGCGCAGCGAGGATTCTGTTCACGTGAACAATTCCTAACCACATTGCGCAAATTAGGCTCACCCTTCCAAGGCCACTCAAACAATCATTTTAATATGGGCATAGAGACGTGCGGCGGTCCTCTTGCTCAAGGGATTTCACAAGCGGTAGGCATGGCTCTGGCTGCCCGCATGGATAAAGCAGAGTGGCACACCTATTGCTTCACTGGAGACGGTGAACTAAATGAAGGCCAGTGCTGGGAAGCAATCATGATGGCAGGAAAAGAACGTCTACACAATCTGACCGTGATCGTCGACCGCAACCATATTCAAATCGATGGAAACACGGAGGATATCATGCCGCTAGAACCGTTAGGCGATAAATGGCGTGCTTTCGGCTGGAATGTGCTAAACATGGATGGACACAACATGCCGGATATCCTCACCTGTTTTAAAAAGGCGAAGTTCTATACTAAAGGTCCGACTGTCTTACTCGCCCATACGGTTCCTGGCAAAGGGGTAAGCTTTATGGAACATAAATACGAGTGGCACGGCAAACCTCCAAATGAAAAAGAAGCAAAGCAAGCTCTCAGCGAATTACAAGCCATTTACAACCGTCTATGAGCATAAACGCCCAAGCACGTCTAAATCCCTCCCTCTTTAAAAAGGAAGTGGAGCGTATCCCTACGCGCAATGGCTATGGAGATGGCCTTATCGAAGCCGCTAAACAAAATGCCGATATTGTTGCGCTGACAGCCGACCTCGCAGAATCAACGCGCGTGCTAGAGTTTCAAAAACAATTCCCTGAACGGTTTATCGAATGCGGAGTCGCAGAACAAAACATGATCGGCATGGCAGCGGGACTTGCTCTAAGTGGGAAAATTCCCTTCGCAAGCTCCTATGCTACCTTCGTTCCAGGACGCGCCTGGGACCAAATTCGCGTTTCTGTTTGCTATACAGAGGCCAATGTAAAAATTATCGGAGCACATGCCGGTGTTTCCGTTGGACCAGATGGTGCGACCCATCAAGCTCTAGAAGACATCGCGATGGTAAGAGCTTTACCCAATCTCACAATTCTTGTCCCATGTGACTACGAAGAAGCTCGTAAAGCGACTCTCGCGGCTGCCAAACAGACAGGCCCAATCTATCTCCGATTAACACGAGAAAAAAGCCCGGTCATCACCACAAGATCTTCATCATTCAAAATTGGTGTCTCAACCGTTCTGACAAACGGACAGGACGTAACGATCATCGCCTGTGGACCGCTCGTATATGAAGCCCTACTGGCAGCAGAAACTCTACAAAAAAAAGGGGTTACCGCGGAAGTCATAAATGCAAGCACCATTAAGCCATTTGATGAAAAAACCTTAATAAAAAGCCTAAAAAAAACCGGCTGCTGTGTAACGGTTGAAGAGCACCAAATAACCGGCGGACTATTCGGTGTTGTTTCAGAAACACTTAGCCGTCATCTTCCTTGCCCGATAGAACCCGTAGGCATGCCTAACACATTCGGAGAGTCAGGAGAACCAAACGAACTGTTACAAAAATACGGCATGACAGCTAAGCACATTATTCGTGCCGTTGAACGTGTAATAAAACGAACCTGATTTCAAAATAAAAACATCCTCCATTTGGAGGATGTTTTTATTCAATCGGTGGTCATCTCTTTTATCGCTGTACGTATCCCATCACACGCACGGTCGCCCACTGAAAAGGGTCCTGTGGGGCGCGGCGGAAGATCGCACGAAATTCTTGAATCCCGGCTCGCTCTGCCTGCAAGTCTCGCGTAAAACGTACACGATACATAAGCGTATTCCAGGCTAAATTCTCTTGTTCATTTTGGAAGTTTGGATCACGTCCATACAGGGTACGAAACGTCTGCCGGACACGAATAAGTTGCGCGCGTTCACGAGCCAAATTTCTTCCCCGAGGGATTTGTCCGGAAGCGATACGCTCCAAGTCTGCAATCACCGCTTCCATCCCGGCACCTGGAATAACCCCCACCGTATCCAACCAATCGCGCACCAATGCCCGACGCTCGCCCTCCCCTAAACGCTGGGTGACCACAGTAGTCCCCATCTCTACAAAAGACGCAAGACGTTGTTGAGCTTCGGCGGGAAGAGAAAGCCTGAATTCTCTCACATCCGCTTGCACCCCACCCATGATACGCGGGGAAGGAGGAGCAGCAACTATAACAGGAGGAAGATCAGACGGAACAGGAGCAATCACAGGAGCTTGCGGCGCGGAGGTAGGCAGAGTAGGAGAACTTGAAACGGGCAAGGAAG
>CAZTQP010000001.1:1432-5043 GCA_964615825.1 uncultured Gammaproteobacteria bacterium | reverse complement strand
CGGGCAAGGAAGAGGAAGAGCCGGAACCCGCGCTAAGACCACCGCCGCCCCCACCCCCACCACCGCCCCCTCCACTACTAGAAGAGCTACAAGCACTGGTCGTCACAGTCCCTGCGGTAGAGGTAGCCGTAACAATAGAATCCAAGTTACGAGCAATCGTCGAAAAGCCATAGCTCGTGCCGCAGGTAAGCCCGGTTACGGTCACGGTGGCCCAGGTAGACGTCGTTTGCCACGTTGGGGTTAAGCTACTTGCTCCCGCGCTATCAAGATATCGGTCAGCCGCAGCATGATAAATAGCGTATTGAGTTGATGTAGAGTTACCATTGCTATTTATCAAGATTGAAACACTCGTTTGAGAAACCACGCTGACCGTAGGGGCGGCAGGAACCTCTGCATACGTAGTAAAAGCGGTCGTAGTTGCATAGGCAGAACCCAAACTCGTGCTCGTAGCCTGTATACGTGCTTGATACGTCACGTTCGGAGACAATCCACTCAACGTCGTTGAGGTTGCATTCTCGGCCAAACTACTAATCGTTCCGGGAAACGTTTCCCCTGTAGATAGATTAATGTAATCAAAAGTAAAGGTCGCTTCATTATCGGCGTTATCGGTCCAAGCAACCGTGGATGTCGTAATCCCTTTCGTTACAGCAATACCCGTTGGAGCGGAGGGAGCCGATGTACTTACAAGATATAAAGTAACAAGCTGATTCCGACTAGAAATATTCACAATCGTGGAAGAAGCCGCATATCCTGTAGCCGCAGAACTGATGGTATAAGGATTGTACCCTCCGTTTGTAAGCGCAGAACTGGATGAAGTAAGCTTGTAAGCCGATAGTGAGACAGGAGAGGTGTATCCAGAAACAGACGTACTCCCTAATGCCTGCGCATTAGACAACGCATCCGTCGCCGTAATGACGACAGAGGCAATTGCGGCCGCATTAGGACGGGCAGTTAACGCACGCACATTAAAGGCAACCACAATGGGCCCAGCACCTGTAATCGTGCTGGAAGTACGCGTAAAACTTGTATTATCAAAAGTATTCGTAGCGTTACTCGCAGAGTAAATATCGTACTGTGTATTGCCTGAAAACTCTGATTCAGAAACAATATTATACCCATTATTCGTGGTCGCAAACGAAACACCATAGCCATTACCGGTAGAAGTAACGGAATTCAGGCTGATATGGTTACTCGTACCAGCTAGCTTTACCCCCGCATAAGAAAACTGATTAAAGGTGATCGCGGGTGGATCAGTCACACCAGCAACCAAGGCAGCACTTGCACCTGAGACAGCCGAAGCCTGATAAGAATAGATACTACCACTCTTCGTAAACACGCTAGGAATGAACAGGTCAACGGTTCCTATACCTCCACAATTCGAGGTCAAGATTCCTTGAAGCGCCGCGGAATTAGCCGCAATACTATTTGGAACTAGGAACGTGAGCCTTATTCCCATGATATTTATTAACCCGATATGAATATCTCCCGTCCCTAAAATAGATGTGACCGTTGTTCCATCAGAGGTATAATTTGCTATCGTACACGCGGCTGGATTGGAAAAATATAAGGTCGCATCACTAGGAATGGAAAAAGGGGCTGAACCATCATCATAGTCATTCCCACTATACGCAAAATTCATCCGCGTCGCCGTATACGAAGAGGCGGTACTAGAGGCGTTCCTCACATATAGAGTAGAGATGCTAGACGAAGATACATTCGTAAAAGAAATCGCATCTTCGTTGTCACGAGCATCAATGATGGTAGAAGCTCCCGCTCCTACAATCGAGATGGAAGATGTAACACTAGAAGAATTAACGCTGAACGCTCGATACGTTCCTCCAGCTAAATTCACCGTATCTCCCGAGCGCAAAAATTGTGGGATATCTAAAGTAGAGGTTGCATCAACTCCACCAGAACCTGCATAGTCGATCGTTCCATTATCATCTAAGTACACAGACGTTCGGCGAGCGAGAGAGGTTGCTCCGATATCCCGCCAACCGTTTACATCAAGATAGGCACTAAATGCAGCCGTATCTAAATCATTGGTATTGGAAACATCATTCACTTTAAGAAACGGATTTTTCGTCAAAGACGTCCCCGCAGAAACATCCGTCGCAGAGACACCCGTGATCTCAAGCTTCACCACGCCCCCCATACGATATGCCCCATTATAAGAATTCGTCTGAGTGAATGGGATATCTGAAGCTGTTTTAATCAGAGTAATACCATAGGCGCTTAGCGTAGTCGTAACCGCATTAAAAACAAGATTATACGAAAAGTCTAGCGCCGCAATAGCTGTAGAGCCAAGTGCCGTATTCCTAGCCAAAATAGGAAAACCATTCCAGCAATTCCCATTTGCACGGATAGTATTATTCGTAACCGTATATGAACTCACCCAAGACTCATTCCGCGGGTTTGTGATACGAATCCCGTTACAGTTTCCATACTCCGAAGGCGTATCAATAAAATTACCCGCAATGTAGTTTGTTCCACTGGCATTGAATAACAGACTGGTGTCAAAGGAACTCGGTGAGGTTGCACCATACTTGAGAGTATTCGTCGCAAAAATCTGGTCAAACCCATCAATCACAACCAAGCGAGAGGCAGAGACGGATCCTGTAACATAGCTCGTAAATGTGTTGGAAAGAAAACGTAGCTGAGAAGAACTAGCAGAGGTCACGACCATTGAACCGCTATCAGGCATGTTCAAACGACCATAAAAGGTATTCCCCTGAATCAACCCACGGCTAGAAGTCGCATTCAAACTCAGAAAATTAATGTTGGTATTGTTAACAATTTCAAAATTGTCGGCTCCATATACAAATTCAATGGTTCCAGTTGCACTCGAAGAAAATGTATTACCGATAATGCGAATACCCGGCGAAGGAACCCCGGAAGCAACAGACGTTTTAAGAGAAACATTTCCAAATGTACATCCATTAACCGTCGAACTCGTAGACAAGAAAAGAAAGTTATTGCCCGTAGGAGAGGTCTGACCAATGGTCGCCCCGCCCGAACACGTAAGCGTCGTACTTGCACTCAAAAACGATAAAGGCCAAATCTCTGTCGCAGGATTATAAGGGCTCCCCCCACCGCCCTGAACCTCAATCACGTCATTACCAGAAACAGCGAAGGTTAAAGCCATGCTGATATCTGTATAATCACACCCCGAGGCACACACCGTGTAGTTAGCTGCATCAACTGAGTGAGCAAAAAGAAAAAAAGAAAAGAAGGCAAATGCCAAGGAAAAGAAGACACGAAAAGAAAAGCGCATAGATGATGGACAGTATAGCATCTCGCAAACATAAAGCCGAGTTTTTTACTCGGCTTTATCCCCATACACGTAAGCTCGATTATCGAATTTGGTACGTCACCTGAACATGTGAAACGACATCTAATGAACCCGCCTGAATATCAGGAGCTGGAGCAACCACCGCCATCGCACTCATCGCCTCCGCACGATACATGGGCATAGGGTTTTGAGGCGCTGCCCCATTTTCCGCGAAGGTAACGACTCGCACCAACTCAACTCCCAAGGCATCAGCCAATTCCTGCGCTTTCGCACGCGCATCCTCTAAGGCCTTACGCCGCGCCTCTTGCGTCAAACTCGT
>CAZTQP010000001.1:0-1332 GCA_964615825.1 uncultured Gammaproteobacteria bacterium | reverse complement strand
ATCTGGCCGATATAATCACGCTGCAAACGGACATTTCTCGCATGCGCGAGCATAAGAAGCGTCGCAGACACCAAAAACACGCTCACAAGCACCGTCATGAGGGGCTGCTCTTTCCAAGTAGGGAAATTCATATAAGGTTACTTTAGCAGAGGAACAAGCCCAGGCAAACACCCCTTCAACACAATAAATTCAAGCATCGCTCCCCCGCCCGTCGAAACAAAATCAAACCAGCCCTGCGTTTTCGTCTGCGTAATAACAGGGATCGTATCCCCTCCCCCCGCCACTCCAAACGCCGCTCCACGAGAGCGTGCTCCGATGACACGCGCTAAAAAACGCGACCCAGCTCCCATGCTCTTAATCTCCGTGACACCAATCGGCCCGTTCCACAACACCGTTTTCGCTCCCTGAATCTTTTCCGCCCACTCCTTAAGTGTCGCAGGACCCGCATCCACCATTAACATCTTCTTTCCAACAGAGGAAATGGACGAGCGCACCAACTCCGCATCCTTCGACACAGTCTTGGCCAACATAACATCGGTAGGCAGAAAAAGATTAGACGCTTGCAATAACTTCTTGGCATCTGCAATCCCCTCTTTTTCCACATACGAACTCCCAATGGAAATTCCTTGCGCCGCAAAACAAGCGTGCGACATCGCTCCACCCACCATCACCGCATCACATGTCTTCAACAACGCCTTGACCACCGGCAACTTCGTCGTCAATTTCTTCCCTCCTATCACCGCTACAAACGGACGCTGCGGCTTTTTTAGAAAAACACTCAACATCTTCACCTCTTCCTGCAAAGAAGCGCCCGCAAATGAGGGTAGTTGCTTAGCAATTCCAACAACAGACACATGTGCACGATGACAAGACGCAAACGCATCATTCACAAACACATCTGCTAACATCGCATACGCCTTAGACAAAGCTACGCTATTCTTTTCCTCCCCTTCCTCAAAACGCACATTCTCCAAAAGATGCACCGATCCCCCCTCCGCTTCAGATAGTTTCTGAGCAAGTCGTTCACGCTCAACCTTATTACTGACTATTTCCTTATGGTAGGTCACTTCCAAACCATATAGGCGCTTAACAATAGGCACAAGTTGTTTTGTAGAAAGATCCGGCTCGCGCTTTTTCGGTCGTCCTAAATGTGTCAGCAAAATAACGACAGATCCACGTTTTACCAGTTCAAGGATCGTCACTAAAGAACGCTCAATCTTAAGCAAAGATTCCGGCTCCACTTCCCCTTCCAAAGGAATATTCCAATCCACGCGCACCAACACACGCTGTCCTTTCAATTTTTTTGCTTTTGGCAAGGTGCGAAGATTCATA